>JACPYV010000072.1 GCA_016195825.1 Burkholderiales bacterium
ATCGACCAGGTGTCAGCGTCCATGCAGGGAGCGGGTGCGCCGCTGAGTCGTCAAGACGTTGCCGCAGTGAAGTGGGTGACGCGCTTCGACCTCGTGACCGATGACGGGGCGTTCCAGGGCACCGGATTCCACGGTGAGAGCTACATCATTCGCTACCTGGCGTTGAAGGACCTGCGCGGCGTGCAGGCCCTGCCCAACAACCAAACGGTGGAGCAGCTGGAGCAGAAGAGCACCGAGGCGTTGCGCAATGCGCTGGAACAACACTTCGCGGACTCCTATCGCGGCACGCTTCACATGGGTTCCAGCCAGGGGGCTTGCAGCAGGTGCGCAGAGTTCATGAAGTCACTGGGTATCGCTTACGTGACCACGCAGACCCGGGACAGCAAGCGCGAAGATACCTGGAGGCATCCCTTCACGATGACCACGAAGGCGTCCGGCAACCACAGCCGGCATGCCAACTCGCACCTTTGGATGGCGCCCAAACTCGTTGCCATACGTGCAGCGAAACCGGCCCGTGCGGTTAGCAGCGCCACGAACACGCAGTGAAGCCATCAACAAAAACGGGCCTCCGTGGAGGCCCGTATTTCAGTGCTGGGTGGCTTATTCGCCCGTCTTGGCCTCGGCCTTGCGCTCCAGCGCCGTCTTGGACGCCACGACCGGCTGGCCCTTGAGCTGGTTCAGCGCCTGGACCAGCGGGAAGTCCTCGGTCGAGCCGAACTCGGGCAGGGGCTTCGGCGGCTCGGCGCGCTTGGCGTACTCGGCTTCCAGCTTGGCGCGGGCCTCCTCGCGGGCCTTGGCGCGGGCCTCGTTGTCCTCGGGGCCGTTGTTCAGGTGCTTCTCGAGGTCGGCCTCGCGCATGCGCAGCGCGGCGAAGACGTTGCCTTCGGCGGTCTCGTCCAGCATCACGTCGGGCACGATGCCCTTGGCCTGGATGGAGCGACCGCTGGGGGTGTAGTAGCGCGCGGTGGTGATCTTCAGCGCCGTTTCCGGGCCCAACTGGCGCACGGTCTGCACCGAGCCCTTGCCGAAGGTCTGGGCGCCCATGATGGTGGCGCGTTTGTGGTCCTGCAGGGCGCCGGCCACGATCTCGCTGGCGCTGGCCGACCCCTCGTTGACGAGCACCACCAGCGGCACGTTCTTCAACGCGGCGGGCAGGCGCTTGATCGGGTCATCGCTGCTGCGGCGGCGGTAGTCGTCGGGGTTGGCCTTGTAGCTGGCCTTGGACTCAGCGATCTGTCCGTTGGTCGAGACGACTTCCACGTCCTTGGGCAGGAAGGCCGCCGACACGGCGATGGCGCCGTCCAGCAGGCCGCCCGGGTCGTTGCGCAGGTCCAGCACCAGGCCCTTGAGGTGGGGGTCCTGTTTGTAGATCTCTTCGAGCTTCTTGGCGAAGTCGTCGACCGTGCGGTCCTGGAACTGGCTGACGCGGATCCAGGCGTAGCCGGGCTCGACGACCTTGGCGCGCACGCTCTGGACCTTGATTTCCTCGCGCGTGATGGTCACGGGAAAGGTGCGGTTCTCGGCCTTGCGGTAGATGGTGAGGCTGACCTTGGTGGCCGGGTCGCCGCGCATCTTCTTCACGGCTTGGTCGATGGTCATGCCGCGCACGGCCGTGTCGTCGATGCGGCTGATCAGGTCGCCGCTCTTCAGGCCGGCGCGGAAGGCGGGCGAGCCTTCGATGGGGGAGACGATCTTGACCAGGCCGTCTTCCATGCCAATCTCGATGCCCACGCCGACGAACTTGCCGGACGTGCCCTCGCGGAATTCCTTGAAGGTCTTCTTGTCGAAGAACTGGGAGTGCGGGTCCAGCCCGGACACCATGCCGCCGATCGCGTCATTGATGAGTTTCTTCTCGTCGACCGCCTCGACGTACTCCGCCTTGACCAGACCGAACACGGCAGCGAGCTGCTGCATCTCGTCCAGAGGGAGGGGGGACAGGCTGCTGCGCGCATTGGCCTGCAGTTGCATCGTGGTGAGCGCACCTGCGACGGCACCGAGGGCAACCCAACCGGCGACTTTTAGTTTGGAGCTCATGAGGTCGAGTCCTGTATCAACGAAGTCCTGTCGAAACAGCTTGACAGGTGCGTCGAGTGTAGCGGTGGGGTGCCAGCCACACCGTCGATTTACCCGACAGAAACCCTTCAATTGGGCCTTGCAGTGATGGAATGCGCGGGGGGCTCCCCTGCCGAAAGTCAGGTGCTGCCAGCCCGTGTCGTCAGCAGCGCAGCTTCTGGCCCGCCAGCGTGCAGGTCGCCAGCGGCTGCCCTAGCGTGTCGAAGGCCTGCAGCTGCCAGCCCTCGGGCGTGGCCGTCAGCAGGGACAGGCCGAACTCGGTGTGGCTCTCGAAGGTCTCCAGCCTGGCGCCCGGCTGCGGCGGAGTGCGCAGTGCCGCGGCGGCGTTGATGCGGCCGGACGCCGCGGACCCGCCATTGCCGATGACCAATGAGGCGGGCTGGTTGCTGGCGAAGCCCAGCACCTCGTGAATGTGCAGGTGGCCATGCAGGGTGGCCTGCACGCCGGGTGGGAAGAGGCGGCTGCCGAACGCGGCCTGCAGCAGCGGCGTGAGCCCGGAGCGGGCCGGGCTGGGCGTGCCGGTCAGGCTGGGACTGAACGCCAGGCTGGGGTGGTGGCTGAGGAAGAGGCTTTGCGCGCTGTCGCTGGACAGCCGGGCGACGTGGTCGAGCTGCTGGCGCCAGCGCGTCCAGGCGGTCGAGCTGCTCGTGGGCGTCGCGCTGCCGATCTCGGAGGAGTCGAAGACGATGAGCTGGCTGCGCGGCGACAGCGGCACCGCGAAAGGCTCGGTGAAATCGCCGTCGTTCACGCCCGGGCCTTCCGGGGTGCAAGCGCGGGCAGCGCCGGGCTCGGGGTCCAGATAGCGCAACCAGCCTTGGCCGGCCCGGGCGCAGGCCTCGTGGTTGCCGCGCACAAAGACCCAGGGCGTGGCAGCCAGCAACGCGGCAGCGGGCCGAAAGAAATCGGCCTGCCAGGTGTCGTCGCCGTATCCCCAGGGGCTGTTGGCGCAGCCGCTCAGCCAGGGCGGGCAGGGGCTCTCGCGGTAGTGGTAGTCGCCGACGTGGATGACCAAGTCGGGCTGGAGCGCCAGGGCGCGAGCCAGCACGCGCGGAAAGGGCCAGCCGGAGGCGTCGTTGCAGGGCTGGAAGTCGTGGTCCGAGGCCTTGAGGCGGCAGCCGGTGTCGCCGATGACGACGATGCGGCGCAGCTCGGCGGCGGGTGCTGCCAGCGTGTGGGCGCCGACCTGCACGTGGGCCGCGCCGGTGGGCCAGGGCGCCTCGCAGGCGCGCAGCGTGAAGCGCGTGGGTTTGCTCTCGGGCTGTTTGTTGCCGGGCGGCGGCGGTTCGTCGCCGGGCGTGCTGCGCTCCAGCATCGCGGCGCTGCCGCCGGCCCAGGTCAGCGCGGGGCAGCTGGCCTCGCCGGTCAGGGCGCGCACGGCCCAGGCCGGTCCGGCGACGGCCTGCACCCAGACTTGCTGCAGGCCGGGCGTGTGCGGCGTGGGCGGTGCCGGAACGGGTGGGGCGGCGCAGCCGGCGAGCCAGGCTGCCAGCAGCAGGGAAAGCGCACGAGCGGTCATGAAGCGATCAAGGTGGTGAGCGGCGGGAGATTAGCGTCGGCGCAGACAGCGCGGGCCTGTAGATTGCCGCCATTCCCCCATTTCTCACCCCCCATGCTTGCTGCCAGCCGTCTTATCGCCCCGTTCGTGCTGGCTTTCGCGCCGGCGGCCTTCGCTGCGCAGATCGGCGTCATCCCGCCCGCGCTGCCGCTCACGGCCGAGCGCGTCGCCGCGCTG
The DNA here is from genome assembly GCA_016195825.1 of Burkholderiales bacterium. Taxonomy (GTDB): domain Bacteria; phylum Pseudomonadota; class Gammaproteobacteria; order Burkholderiales; family Burkholderiaceae_C; genus Pelomonas. The sequence goes on from JACPYV010000072.1 coordinate 3,806, forward strand.
CCGGTTGCCGAGCGCGGGCCGTGGCTGGACTACCTGGCCCGCTCCGACGCGCAGCGCGCTGCCGACCGCGCCGCGTTGGCGGCCGAGCGCCGCGGGCTGACGGCCTGGCCGGCGCCGCCGGAAGGCGGTCATGCCGAGGGCAGCATGCCGCTGGACAAGCCGGCGCACTGGTACGGCAGCGAGGCCGCGCTGCTCGTTGCCCGCAACATCTTGAGCTACCAGACCCCGGCCGGCGGCTGGGGCAAGAACCAGCCGCGCGACCGGCCGCCGCGCCAGCCCGGCCAGACCTATGTGGCCGACAACAACCCGAAGAAGCCGGGCGTCGCCGACTTCGACATTGCCCAGGACACGCAGTGGAGCTATGTCGGCACCATCGACAACGACGCGACCATCACCGAGGTCCGCTTTCTGGCCCGCGTTGCGACGGCCCAGCCAGGCGCGGCGGGCGACGGCTACCGCCAGGCGGCGCAGCGCGGCGTGGCCTACCTGTTGGCGGCGCAGTTCCCCAACGGTGGCTGGCCCCAGGTGTGGCCGCTGCAGGGCGGGTATCACGACGCCATCACGCTGAACGACAACGCGCTGGTGGAGGTGGCCGAGCTGATGGGCTGGGCCGCCCGTGGCGAAGCGGATCTGGGCTTCCTGCCGGCGACCATGCGCGCCGCTGCCGCCTCGGCCCAGGAGCGCGCGGTGCAACTGCTGCTGGCGACGCAGATCCGCGTGAACGGCAAGCTGACGCTGTGGGCCCAGCAGCATGACGCGCTGACGCTGGCGCCGGCCTCGGCGCGCAACTACGAGCCGCCGGCGCTGAGCAGCGGCGAGAGCGCCCGGGCGCTGGCTTTCCTGATGAGCCTGCCCAGGCCTTCGCCAGCCATCGTGGCGGCGGTGAAGGGGGGCATCGAGACGCTGCGCGCCATCGCCGTGCGCGACGTCGCTTTCGTGAAGGTGGACGACGCGCGCCGGCTGGTGGCCCGGCCGGGCGCCGGCCCGCTGTGGGCGCGCTACTGCGACGCGGTGACGCTCAAGCCCGTGTTCGGCGACCGCGACAAGAGCCTGCACGACGACGTCAACGACCTGAGCGCTGAGCGCCGCAACGGCTACGCCTGGTGGGGCAACTGGCCGCTGAAGACGCTGGCGGCCTACGAAGTGTGGGCGGCGACATGGGTCAGGCCGCCCGCCTGAGCCCGAAGCAATGGCGGCAGCCGCCATCGGGCGCGGCGCCAGGCCGTAACATGAAAAACCGGTTTTCTGCTGAGTTTTCATGCCCGTCCAGCACCAGTTCCGCCAGTTTCAGCGGCTCCTGATCGCCGGCAACCTGATCGTGCTGGCCCTGCTGGCCGGCACCACGCTGCTGAGCTTGCGCGCCAGCCGCGAGGCCTACACGGACAGTGCGCGCCAGTCGGTCGAGAACTTGACCCGCTCGGTGAGCCAGAACGTGGCGGCAGAGATCCGTCAGATCGACAGCACGCTGGCGACCATCATCCAGGAGCTGGACCGCCTGCAGCCCGGTGGCCCCCTGGATGCCACCGCGGCGCGCGCCATCATCGACGGCCGGCGCCGGCTGCTGCCGGAGGTCGATGGCATCCGCATCACCGACGCCGACGGCCGGGTGCTGACCAGCGACTCGACGGCGCCGGTGTCGGTGGGCGACCGGTCCTATTTCGCGCAGGCCCGCGAGCGGCCCGACGCGCTGGCGCTGTCCGAGCCGCTGATGAGCCGGGTCACGGGGCGCTGGAGCCTGGTGATGGCGCGCGCCTGGCGCGGCAGCGACGGGCGCTTCCTGGGCGTCGTCTACGCGGTGTTGTCGACCGAGCATTTCATTAACCGTTTTGAGGCCGTGGCCCGCGGCACGCGCGGTGCGGTTGCCCTGCGCACCGACGGGCTCAACCTTGTCGCACGCTACGCACCCGGCGCAACCGACCGCCTGGCCGGCATCGGCAGCAACAAGGTCTCTGCCGAGCTGGCCGACGTGCTGACCCACCGCCGCGAGAGCGGCTTCTACATCACGCGCACGGTGTTGGACGGTGTCGAGCGGGCGTCGGCCTACCAGCGCGTGTCCGGCTACCCGCTGACGGTGCTGGTGGGCCTGGACACCGAGGACTTCTTTCGCCCCTGGCGGCGCGAGGCGCTGCAGCTGAGCCTGCTCAGCGGTTTGCTGGGGGTGCTGGTCATGACGCTGTCGGCCCTGGTGCTGGTGCGCCAGCGCGACCTGCTGCGGGCCCAGGCTGCCTCCACGCAGCTGGCCGCCGAGCAGCAGGCCATGCTGGACAACGAGATCGTCGGCATCGCCAAGGCCCGCGACCGCCAGACCGTCTGGCACAACCGCGCGCTGGCCCGCATGCTGGGCTACGGGCCGGGCGGGCTGGTCGGCCGCCCGACGCACGAGGTCTATGCCGACGAGGCGGACTACCGGCGTGTCGGCCAGGCCTACGCCGAGCTGACCGAGGGCAGGCAGTACCGCACCGAGCTGCAGATGCAGCGCACCGACGGCAGCCTGGTGTGGATAGACCTCAGCGGCGTGCGCCTGCCGGACGGGCAGTCGATGTGGGTCATGGTGGACATCTCGCGCATGAAGGCCAGCGCGGCCGACGCCGAGCACCGGGCCGGCCACGACGCGCTCACCGGCCTGCCCAACCGCAGTCAGCTGGACCCGGCAATTGCCGACGCGATCCACCTGGCCCGCCAGGGCGGCCACCAGCTGGCCGTGGCCTTCATCGACCTCGACGGCTTCAAATCGGTCAACGACGAGCTGGGCCACGAGGCCGGCGACGCCTTGTTGCGCGAGGTCGCCCGCCGCATCGGCCAGGGCATACGCGCCAAGGACCTGGCGGCCCGGCTGGGCGGGGACGAGTTCGTCGTCGTGCTGAACGAGGTCGACAGGCGCGAGGACGTCGAGCCGGTGCTGCAGCGCATGCTGGAGGCGCTGGAGGCGCCGGTCGAGCTGCCGGGCGGCGCGAGGGTGGCCGTGGGGGCCAGCGTGGGCGTGGCGCTGTGGCCGGACGACGGCCGTCAGGCCGATGAACTGATGGAAGCCGCCGACCAAGCCATGTACGCCGCCAAGCGGGCCGGCAAGCACCGCATCCAGTTCAGCGCGCCGCCTTCAGCTCGAAGCGCTTGATGTCGCCGACGACGAACAGGTAGCAGCACACCGCGACCAGCGCGTTGGCCGCGACGAACACCAGCGCCGCATTGAACGAGCCCGTGCCCTTGATCAGGTAGCCTATGACGATGGGCGTGGTAATGCCCGCCGTGTTGCCGAAGGTGTTGAACAGCGCACCGGACAGGCCCGAGATTTCCTTGGGCGAGGTGTCCGACACGACCGCCCAGCCGAGGGAGCCCAGCCCCTTGCCGAAGAAGGCCAGCGACATGATGGCGACGACGACCGTGGCGCTGTCGACGTAGTTGCACAGGATCATGCTGGTGGACAGCAGCATGCCGATGACGATGGGCGTCTTGCGGGCGAAGGTCAGGCTCCTGCCCCGGCGCAACAAGTTGTCCGAGATCAGGCCGCCCAGCACGCCTCCGGCGAAGCCGCAGATGGCCGGCAGCGCTGCGACGAAGCCGGCGTTGAGGATGGACATGCCGCGTTCCTTGACCAGTTAGACCGGGAACCAGGTCAGGAAGAAGTAGGTCAGCGTCGTGATGCAGTACTGGCCCACGTAGACGCCCATCAGCATGCGGTTGGAGAGCAACTGCTTGATGTAGCCCAGCTTGGGCGACTCGGGCGCGAAGCTGCGGCTCTGCGTGCCGGGCTGGTCCATGTGGACCAGCGCGCCGCCGGCGGCGATGTAGTCCAGCTCCGCCTGGTTGACGGTCGGGTGGGTCTTGGGCGTGTAGACGGTCTTCAGCCAGACGACGCTCAGCACGATGCCCAGCAGGCCCATGACGACGAACACGGCGGGCCAGCCATAGCTGTGCGTGATCCAGCCCATCAGCGGCGCGAACAGCACGGTGGCGAAGTACTGGGCCGAGTTGAAGATGGCGGAGGCTGTGCCACGTTCGGCCGCGGGGAACCAGGACGCGACGATGCGGCCGTTGGCCGGGAAGGACGGTGCTTCCGCCGCACCGACCAGGAAGCGCAGCGCGAACAGCACGACCACGGCAGTGGTGGCCGTGGCGGTCAGGAAGCTGATGCCGCCCTGCAGCAGCGTGAACACCGACCAGATGAAGATGCTGGCCGCGTAGACGGTCTTGGAGCCGTAGCGGTCCAGCAGCCAGCCTCCGGGTAGCTGCGCGATGACGTAGGACCAGCCGAAGGCCGAGAAGACGTAGCCCATGGTCACCGCGTCGATGCCCAGCTCCTTGGACAGCGCCGGACCGGCGATGGACAGCGTGGCGCGGTCGGCGTAGTTGATCGTCGTGACGATGAAGAGCATCGCGAGGATGGCGAAACGCTTCTTCGTGCGGGTGGCGCTGGCGGCTTGGGCCAGCGAGGCGGTAGCGGTGTTCATCGGGTGTCTCCGGGCAATGCAGCGGCTCCGCCTTCTGCTGGGCGGTCGTGCCGAATGGGTGGGATCAGGCTTGTGTGTAGGCCGTCTTCACGGTCGTGTAGAACTCGGCGGCATGGCGACCCTGCTCGCGCGGGCCGTAGCTGCTGCCCTTGCGACCGCCGAAGGGCACGTGGTAGTCCACGCCGGCGGTGGGCAGGTTGACCATCACCATGCCAGCCTGCGAGTGGCGCTTGAAGTGGGTGGCGTGCTTCAGCGAGGTCGTCGCAATGCCGGCGGCCAGGCCGAAGGGCGTGTCGTTGGACAGCGCCAGCGCATGCTCGTAGTCGCGGGCGCGCAGCACGCTGACGACCGGGCCGAAGACCTCCTCGCGGTTGATGCGCATGTCGGGCGTCGTGTCGGTGATGAGGGCAGGCGTCAGGTAGTAGCCCGGCTGGCCGTCAGCGTTCTTCTCAATGCGTTCGCCACCTTGCGCGAGCCGGCCGCCCTCGCCCTGGGCGATGCCGATGTAGTCGACGTCCTGACCCAACTGGCTGGCGTCCACCACCGGGCCGATGTCGGTGCCGGCCTTGCGGGCGTCGTCCACCTTCAGCGTCTTCATCTTCTCCACCATGGCGGCGATGAAGCGGTCATGGATGCCTTCGGTGACGATGAGGCGGCTGGAAGCCGTGCAGCGCTGGCCGGTGGAGAAGAAGCCGCTGTTGACGGCGGCGTTGACGGCAACGCCCAGGTCGGCGTCGTCCAGCACAACCATCGGGTTCTTGCCGCCCATCTCCAACTGGAACTTGGCCATGCGTGCCACTGCCGCGGCGGCGACCTTCTGACCGGTGGCGACCGAGCCGGTGAAGCTGATAGCCGCCACGCGCGGGTCGTTCAGCAGCTTCTCGCCAACCACCGAGCCGCGGCCCATGACGAGGTTGAACACGCCGGCTGGCAGGCCCGAGCGCGACAGGATTTCGGCCAACGCCCAGGCCGAGCCGGGCACGAGGTCGGCCGGCTTGAAGACGACGCAGTTGCCCCAGGCCAGCGCCGGCGCGATCTTCCAGGCCGGGATGGCGATCGGGAAGTTCCACGGTGTGATGAGGCCCACGACGCCGATGGCTTCGCGCGTGACTTCCACACCGACGCCGGGGCGCACGGAGGGCAGGCTCTCGCCGCCGGGGCGCAGCGCTTCGCCGGCGAAGAACTTGAAGATGTTGCCGGCGCGGGTGACTTCGCCGATGGCCTCGGGCAGCGTCTTGCCTTCCTCGCGCGCCAGCAGGTCGCCCAGCTCGGCACGGCGGGCCAGGATCTCGGTGCCGACAGCGTCGAGGATGTCGAAGCGCTGCTGCGGTGTGGAGAGGCTCCAGGCCGGGAAGGCAGCCGTCGCGGCCGTGATGGCCAGCTCGGCCTGGGCGGCATCGGCTTGCGCGTACTCGCCGACCAGGTCGCGTGTGTCCGACGGGTTGATGTTGCGGGAGACGGCGTGGCCGTCTAGCCATTCACCGGCGATGAGGTTCTTGAACATCGGGTACTGCTTTCAGCGGTCAAGCGCGGGGCGCTTGGGGTTGAAGGTCCAGCCAGGGATCAGGTATTGCATCGCGATGGCGTCGTCGCGGGCGCCAAGACCATGCTGCTTGTAGAGCGCATTCGCCTTCTCGACCTCGGCCATGTCGAGCTCGACGCCCAGACCCGGCTTCTTCGGCACCTGCACGTGGCCGCCCACGATCTTCAGCGGCTCCTTGGTCAGCTGCTGGCCATCCTGCCAGATCCAGTGGGTGTCGATGGCGGTGACCTTGCCGGGCGCGGCGGCGCCGACGTGCGTGAACATCGCCAGCGACACGTCGAAGTGGTTGTTCGAATGACTGCCCCAAGTCAGACCCCAGTCGCGGCAGGTCTGAGCCACGCGCACCGAGCCGGCCATCGTCCAGAAGTGCGGGTCGGCCAGAGGAATGTCCACGCTCTGCAGCGACAGTGCGTGGCTGAGCTGGCGCCAGTCGGTGGCGACCATGTTGGTGGCCGTGGGCAGGCCTGTGGCGCGGCGGAACTCTGCCATCACCTCGCGGCCGGAGAAGCCGTCCTCGGCGCCGCAGGGGTCCTCGGCGTAGGCCAGCACGCCGCGCATGTCGCGCATCAGCCGGGTCGCGTCCTTCAGCAGCCAGCCGCCGTTCGGGTCTAGCGTCACGCGGGCGTCGGGGAAGCGCTCGTGCAGCGCGCGGATGGCCTCGACCTCCTCGTCGCCGCGCAGCACGCCGCCCTTGAGTTTGAAGTCGTTGAAGCCGTAGCGCTCGCGGGCGGCCTCGGCGAGCTTGACGACGGCCTCAGGCGTCAGCGCGACCTCGTGGCGCAGGCGGCTCCAGGCGTTGTCGGCGTCGGGTTCCGAGTGGTAGGGCAGGTCGGTCTTGCCGCGGTCGCCGACGTAGAACAGGTAGCCCAGCATTTCCACCGCGTCGCGCTGCTGGCCTTCGCCCAGCAGCGCCGCGACCGGCACGCCGAGGTGCTGGCCCAACAGGTCCAGGAACGCCGACTCGATGGCCGTGGCCGCGTGGATGGTGGTGCGCAGATCGAAGGTCTGCAGGCCGCGGCCGCCTGCGTCGCGGTCGGCGAAGGACTGGCTGACCTTTTGCAGCACGGCCTGGTGGCTGCCGATGGGCTGGCCGACGACCAGGCTGCGCGCGTCTTCCAGCGTCTGGCGGATCTTCTCGCCGCCCGGCACCTCGCCCACGCCGGTATGGCCGGCGCTGTCGGTCAGGATGAGGATGTTGCGCGTGAAGAAGGGCGCGTGCGCGCCGCTGAGGTTCAGCAGCATGCTGTCGCGCCCGGCGACCGGGATAACACGCAGCTCTTTGATGACGGGAGTGGAATTCATGCTCAATCAGCCGTGATTTTTCGATCCGTGATGACCTTCTTCCAGCGCTCGAACTCGGCGTGCTGGAAGGCGGTGAACTGCTCGGGCGTGTTAGCGACGATCTCGAAGCCCTGTTCCAGCAGCTTGGGTTTGATGTCCGGCGCGTTCAGCGCGGCAACGATGCCGGCGTGCAGCTTGGCCTTGATGTCGGCAGGCAGACCCTTGGGCGCGGCGACCGCCTGCCAGGAGTAGACCTGCAGGCCCTTGATGCCCAGCTCGTCCATGGTCGGCACCTCGGGGAGCACCGGCGAGCGCTTGGCACTGGTGATGCCCAGCGCGCGCAGCTTGCCGGCCTTGACCTGCGGCAGCGCGGTGTTGATGTTCATGAAGCTGGCGTCCACTTGGTTGCCCAGCAGATCGGTCATCACCGGGCCGCCGCCCTTGTAGGGAATGTGCAGGCCGGAGGTGCCCGTCTGCAGCCAGAAGAGTTCGGCGGTGATGTGGTCGCTGGAGCCGTTGCCGGACGAGGCGAAGCTCATCTTGCCGGGGTTGGCCTTTTCGTAGGCGATGACCTCGGCCATGCTCTTGTGCGCCGACGCGGCCGGCACGACCAGCACGTTGGGCGCCTGCACGGCGACGGTGATGTAGTCCAGGTCCTTGGTGGGGTCGTAGCCCAGGTTCTTCAGCAGGTGCGGGCCGATGACCAGCGGGCCCAACGACGTGACGAGCACGGTGTAGCCATCGGGCGTGGCACGCTTGACGGCCGTGGTGCCGATGGTGCCGCCGGCGCCGCCGCGGTTGTCGACGACGAAGCTGCCGCCGGTCGACTCCTGCAGCTTGGCGCCCAGCATGCGCGCGATGGCGTCGCTGGAGCCGCCAGGCGGGAAGGGCACCAGCAGCGTCACCGGCTTGGCGGGCCAGGCCTGGGCCAGTGCCGTGCCGGTCAGGGTGAGGGCACCGAGGCTCAGCAGCACGGCGGTCAGCAGTCGCTTCATGGTTTGTCTCCGGGTTCTATCGTTTTGGGCTTACTGCGGGCCGAGCTTGGAGATCAGCGCGCCGAGCTGGTCCACCTCGGCCGCAGCCAGGTCCGACAGCGGTGGGCGCACTGGGCCGGCGCTGTGGCCCACCAGCGTGGCGCCGGCCTTCACGATGGAGACGGCGTAGCCCTCGCCCTTGTTGCGCAGGGCCACGTAGGGGATGAAGAAGTCCCGCACCAGGCGGTCCGTCGTCGCGGTGTCGCCGGCCGCGTGCGCGTTGTAGAAGGCCATCGCCGTCTTGGGGATGAAGTTGAAGACGGCGGACGAGTAGACCGGGCAGCCCATGGCCTTGTAGGCACCGGCGAACAGTTCGGCCGTGGGCAGGCCGCCGAGATAAGCGAAGCGCTCTCCCAGCGTCTGGCGGATGGCGACGAACTTCTCGATATCGCCCAGGCCGTCCTTGAAGCCGATCAGGTTGGGGCAGCGGTCGGCCAGGATCAGAAGGCTCTGCGGGGTCAGCTTGCAGGCGCCGCGGTTGTAGACGACGACACCGAACTTGACGCTCTTGCAGACGGCCTCGACGTGGGCGATCAGGCCTTCCTGGCTGGCTTCGGTCAGGTAGTGGGGCAGCAGCAGGACGCCCTGGGCACCCAGGCGCTCGGCCTCCTGCGCATATTGGATGGCCACGCGGGTGCCGCCGCCGGCGCCGGCCAGGATGGGCGTGCGTCCGCGGCAGGTGTCCAGCGCGACCTTGATGATGTCGCTGTACTCACCCGGCTCCAGGGAGAAGAACTCACCCGTTCCGCCGGCCGCGAACAACGCCGAGGCGCCGTAAGGCTGCAGCCACTCGAGCCGGTCGGCATAGGCCTTGGGCGCGAAGTTCAGCTGTGCGTCGAAATCGGTCAGCGGGAAGGACAGCAGGCCGGCTTCGAGGACGACTTTGAGTTCTTGGGGCGACATGGGCGGGTCTCCGTGGGTTTGGGGTGGACTTGGGCTCGACGGCAGGACGGCGTCGATTGTTTAAGTTGTAGGTCATCGTACAACTTAGATCAAATCCAAGAATCCTGGGGATAACCCGAACTAGGGATTCTTTACGCGAGGCTTCAGCGGGCTTGGGCCTGGGCCTTGCGGCGGCGTTCGCGGCTGTTCGAGAGGTGGGTGCGCATGGCTGCGCGGGCCGACTCGGCGTCCTGGCTGGCGATGGCGTCGAGGATGCTTTCGTGCTCGGCGTTCACCCGGCGCATGTAGGCCAGCCGCTCGGCGGACATGTCCACGCTCGGCTCCAGCCGCGCACGCGGGATGATCTGGCTCCCCAGCGTGGCCATCAGCTCGGCGAAGTGGCCGTTCTGTGTCGCGCGTGCAATTTCCAGGTGGAACTGGAAGTCGGCTGCGACCGAGTCCTGTCCGGCTTCCACGGCGGCGATGACCGCGTCCAGCGCCTTGCGAAGGGCAGCCAGGTTGTCCGCAGTGCGGCGCTGGGCGGCCAGGCCTGCGGCCTCGGTCTCCAGGCCGATGCGCAGTTCCAGCACGGCGATGACGTCCTGTAGCGTGCTGAACTGCTCCGGTGTGATCTTGAAGGAGGGCGCATCGCCCGGACCCAGCACGAAGGTGCCAATGCCGTGACGCGTCTCCACCAGCCCGGTCGCCTGCAGCTTGGAGATGGCCTCCCGCACGACGGTGCGGCTGACCTCGAACTCGCCCATGATGGCCGCCTCGGTGGGCAGCTTGTCGCCCGGCTGCAGCTGGCCAGCCCGGATGCGGTCGCTGAAGCGTTCGACCAGTTCAAGGGCCAGCGTGCGAGGCCGGCGGCGGGCCGACGGCGGGTGAGGGGCGTGCATTCGCGGGTTTTCCCGGGGGTTTGAAATGATGGCGGCGTCTAAAGTGACGTAAGTTGTACGACAACTAGACGACGTACAACAAGACCTGTTCGCACTTTAGCCACTTCGCCGCCGGATATGAATGCCGTTTCTACTCGCCCTCCGCTGACCATCCGCATGCGCGACGAGGACAACGTCGCCATCGTCGCCAACGACGGCGGGCTGCCAGAAGGCACGTTGCTGCCCGGCGCCGTGCCCGGCGCCGGCCTCACGCTGCGCGACAAGGTGCCGCAAGGCCACAAGGTCGCGCTGCGCGACCTCGCCGAGGGCGAGGTGGTGCTGCGCTATGGCGTGCCCATCGGCTATGCGCTCAAGCCCATCCCGGCCGGAAGCTGGGTGCATGAGCGCCTGCTACAGATGCCGTCTGCGCGCGCACTGGAAGGCCTGCCCATCGCCACCGTGAAGCCGCCGGTCGCCGAGCCACTGGACGGATACACCTTCGAGGGCTACCGCAACCGCGACGGCTCGGTGGGCACGCGCAACATCCTCGCCATCACGACCACCGTGCAATGCGTGGCCGGCGTCGTCGCCCAGGCCGTGTCGCGCATCAAGGCCGAGCTGCTGCCGCTGTACCCGAATGTCGATGACGTCATCGGCCTGGAGCACAGCTACGGCTGCGGCGTGGCTATCGACGCGCCGGATGCTGTCATCCCCATCCGCACGCTGAAGAACATCTCGCTGAACCCGAACTTCGGTGGCGAGGTGATGGTGGTGAGCCTGGGCTGCGAGAAGCTGCAGCCCGCGCGCCTGCTGCCGCCGGGCTCCTTCCCCATCACCGACGAACGCGACCCGGCCAGCGGCCCCGAGACCATCTGCCTGCAGGACGACGCGCACGTCGGCTTCATGTCTATGCTGGACGACATTCTCAACAGTGCAAGACCGCACCTGGCGCGCCTGAACGCCCGCAGGCGCGAGACCGTGCCGGCCAGCGAGTTGGTTGTCGGCGTGCAGTGCGGTGGCAGCGACGCCTTCTCCGGCGTGACGGCCAACCCGGCCGTGGGCTTCTGCGCGGATCTGCTGGTGCGTGCCGGCGCCACCATCATGTTCAGCGAGAACACCGAGGTGCGTGACGCCGTCGAACAGCTCACCAGCCGCGCTGCCACGCCGGAGGTGGCCGAGGCCATCATCCGCGAGCTGGGCTGGTACGACCGCTACCTGGATCGCGGCCGTGTCGACCGTTCGGCAAACACCACGCCCGGCAACAAGGCCGGCGGCCTGAGCAACATCGCTGAGAAGGCCATGGGCTCCATCATCAAGAGCGGCAGCTCGGCCATTGCTCACGTGCTGGCGCCCGGCGACAAGTTGCGGCAGGACCAGCGCGGCCTGGTCTACGCCGCCACGCCGGCCAGCGACTTCATCTGCGGCACGCTGCAACTGGCCGCCGGCATGAACCTGCACATCTTCACCACTGGCCGCGGCACGCCCTACGGCCTGGATGAATGCCCGGTCGTCAAGGTTGCCACTCGCACCGACCTGGCCCGCCGCTGGCACGACCTGATGGACGTCAATGCTGGCCGCATCGCCGACGGCGAGGCCACCATCGAGGAAACGGGCTGGGAGATGTTCAAGCTGCTGCTGGATGTCGCCAGTGGTCGCAGGAAGACCTGGGCCGAGCACTGGAAGCTGCACAACAGCCTGGTGCTGTTCAACCCAGCGCCGGTGACCTGAGGCTGCCTAGATGCCGGCCGGCTTGGTCTCGCCGGCCTGTTTCTTCAGCAGCGTTTGCCAGAAGAATCCGGTCTGTAAGCACAGTCGGGCAGGCCGGCCCCGACATACACGGCCATGCCCACGTCCATCGTGCGCAACACGTCCAAGTTGGCGACGCCCAGGCTCTGGAACCGCCTGCCGGCCAGGCTGATGGGCTCCACCGTGGAGGAGCTTGACAGCGCCCCGCGAGTCGCCGTTGACAGCCCGCCCTCGCTCGGCACGATCAACTCGCCCGACACCAGATCGCGCGCGGTGACGCGCGGCCGTAACCAGATCTGCCGGTTCGCCTTCGCGTCGAAATCTCAAGGCCCGAGCGGTTCGATCAGCAGCCGCCAGCCCTCGACGTCGGGCGGGTAGTCGTAGGGCGTCGGCGCGCGCTGGCTGACGGCCTTGCCCAGGTGCTCGGCCAGCGCCTCGATCTCAGCCGGCGATCGCCCGGTGAGGCGCAAAGCAGCCACGGCCGCGGACATGCCGGTGGCCGCGATGGTGTCGATGCGCGCGCCTTCTTCGTCCAGCGCCTGGAGCACGCCGATGTTGTTGAAGGCCAGTGCGCCATCGCCGCTCATCACCAGGCCCAGGCGCGGCGCTGCATGGGCCGGCGGGGCGGCGCACAGCGCAAGCACCACCCACGCCCTGAGCCAATCCACGATCGCAGGCATCGATTGACTGCGCAGGAGGCTCGTGGAAGAGGGTGGTCATCGCGCCTGCGGCCGGGTGGTGCGACGAGCGCGGGAGCCGCCTTTGGGGGAGGCGTCCTCAATCGAGCGGACTGCCGCGCGCCGGAGCCGGGCGCGTGGCTGCTGTCGGTGCGTGCCTGGCCGTGCTGCTGCGATGCCAGGCTTGCGGCCTCACTGCCCCGCGCGCACCAGCCTCAGCACGCGGTTGCCGCTGCTGCCAGACACCCCGACATTGCCGTCCGTGAAGTCCACGTACCAGACCAGCCCTGCCACCGTGGCCGGCGATGAGGTCCACACGCTGGCGCTGGGCGTGCCGGGGAAGCGGCTGCGCTGGATGGCCGGGCTGCTGCAGCGCCAGTTGACCAGCGACGCCAGCTCGTTGCGGTTGGGCACGCGCCAGTCGTTGTAGGTCTTGCCGGCGCCGGCAGCGTCGGCATTGACCGCCGTGGCGCGCGCCAGCGCGGTGCCGAAGCTGGCATGGCTGGTGGCCGAGCCCGCGCCGCAGCTGGCGCCCGACAGGCCGTCCACGCATTGCATCCACATCAGGCCGGTACGGGTGTCGCTGACGGTGCCGTTGCCATGGTCGGTGTAGCGCGGCGTCGTCGCGTTGTCGCAGTCGGCGTCGGTGGCTGCCGTGCCGGCGACGAGGCGTGTGGCGAAGGGCTTGGCGAGCGGGTTGGTCGCGGACTCGAAAGCCACGGCGCCGGAGCCGAAGTCGACCACCCAGTTGGCCCGCGTGTCGGCGGCGTAGGCGGTGGCGGTCCAGGACGGCACGGGCGTTGTCGTGCCGAGCTTGGGGTCGATGCGCGCGCCGGTGGTCAGGCCGGCGTCGACCAAGCTCATCAGCTCGGCGGCCGTCGGCAACCGCCAGTCGGTGTGGCCGCAGCGGTTGGCCGCGTTCGCGGCGTCCGCCAGCGCCTGGCCGGCGGCCAGGGTGACGGCGGCGGCCGTGGTGGTGTCCCAGAACAGGCCGGTGACCTGGTCCTGCACGCAGGCGCCGCCGGCAGCCGCGGCGAAGGAGAAGCCCGCGCGACCGTCGGCGCTGTCGTTGGTCAGCGCGCTGGCGTCGCGGCCGGCCGTGCCGTCCTGGCCGGCCAGGTCGGTGGCCGTGCAGGCGACCAGCGCGTTGCCGCTGTTCAGGCACTGCGTGGCGCCGGTGTCGTTCAGGCCACCGGCCGTGGTGTTGATGATGAGCACGCGGTTGGTGGTGGTGCGGCCTTCCAGTTCGGTCGTGATGTCCAACCGCTCGTTGGGCTCAAAGCTGGTGTTGGCGCAGGTCGTGATGGGCACCGTCACGCTGCTGGCGCCGGCAGGCACGGTGATGGTGGCGCGGGTGGCGGCGATGTAGTCCACGCCCACGCTGTTGCAGCGGTCACCGCCGGTGGCATCACCAGTCACAGTGCCCGTGGGGACGGTCGAGTAGGTGATGTCCACCGGCCCGGTGGCACCGGCCGCGAGGTTGATCTTGACGTTCAGCGCGTTGCCGGCCACCGCCGGGTCGACGCTGACGGTCAGCGGGCCCTTGGGGGTGGGTGCGGGCGGCGGCGGGCTGCCGCCACTGCCGCCACCGCCGCCGCAACCGGCGAGCAGTGCGGCGCCCAGCAGGCCCAGCAGCCAGGGGCCGCGTGCAGTGGCGCGGCCGGCAGGGGCGGGCGGGGCAATCAACGGCAGAGGCGGGCGCGTGGCGGCGGTGAGCGTCATGACGTTCTCCTGGCGGGGTCGGACGGGGTTTGAGGCAGCACCTGGGCGGTGCCGGCGAAGGAGAGTTGCAACTTGAGCTGGTGCTCGCGCTGCGCCTGGGCCTGCAGCGCACGCGCCTGCTGGCGGGCCAGCTGCCAGCGTAGCAGCGCCAGCGTGACATTCAGCAGCCGGGGTGCGGCGGCGAGCCAGTGCTGGCACAGCGCGCGCAGCGGCCGGGCGAGCGGGCCGAGTGCCTGCTGCACCCAGCGGGCGTCGGCATGGAGCAGCAGCCGGACGCCAACCTCGGCGTCCTCGGCCGCGTCCAGCACGCGGGCAATGAACTGGCCTTCCGCGCGCCGGCTGTCCAGCGGTTCGGTGAAGAGGATTTCGATGCGGCTCGCGGGCGCGCGACCTTCGGCTTCGGCGCGGTCGCGCAACTGCTGCAGCGCGCGCTGCGGGCCGATGCCGGCCAGCACCCAGGCCTCGTTCTTGGCGCCGGGCAGGTCGGCGAAACGGGCGGCGGCCGTCAGCTGGCGCAGCACGAAGAGCCGGTGCACGTCGGGCGGTGCGCCGAACGCGGCCTGCACGCGGGCCTGCCAGTCGGCGTCGCCGCGGCAGGTCTCGCGCACCACCCGGGGCTGCGAACTGGCGTCGGCGGTGTCGGCCACCAGGCCATGCTGGCGCCACAGGACCGCCGCCATCCCGTGCAGGTCGGCCGCGGCGCCGGCCAGGCGGTGGGCGCTGCCAGCCAGGCCCAGCACGCTGGCGCGTTCGGTGGCGCGGGTGATGGGGTTAAGCGGCACGCCGGCGCGGGCCTGGATGGCCTGCGTTAGCTGCGGCAGCAGGCCGCGGTCGGGCAGCGCGCGGCCGATGGCATCGTCCAGGTGCACCTGGGCGTTGGTCAGCGTGTAGTGGCGGCCAGGCTGCAGCAGGTCGCGCACGACCAGCGCCTGGCGCAGCAGCCATTCGGCGCGCTCGGGCTGGCGCCACAAGGGCGGCAGCGTGGTGATGAGGTCGCCAGCCAGCGCTGCGCCAGCGGCCGTCCAGCCCAGGCCTTGCTCGGTGCTGAGGGTGTAGTGGTGGACAGGGTCGAGCAGGTCGGTCAGCTCGCGGGCGCGCTGCAAGGCCGCGCCCAACGCCGTGCTGTCGTCGGGCACGGACAGCAGCACCGGGTTGACGGCGTCATCGAAGAGCACGCGGTCCAGCTCGTCCACCAGCAGCGCAAACAGGCCGCGCGTGACCAGCAGGCCCGCGCCGGCCTCGCCGTGCAGGCGGGCCTCCAGGCGCAGCGCGTCGCCGCCGTTGCGCTCGCGGCGGTCGCGTGTCAGGTCGGCCGTGAAGCGCCGCGCCGGCACGATGACAACGCCGGCCGCGTAGGCGCGACGCAGCACCATGCCGCTGGCGTCGGAGCCGGCCGGCGCGGCATCGACTCCCAGCTGCTGGAACAGCGGCAGCAGGCTGCGGGTGGCCTGGGCGGCGGCCTCGTCGTCAGCCGTCATCAGCACGCAGGGCCGCCCACAGGACGACCAGGCCGCGGCGGCCAGCGCCAGTGCCTGGTGGCGCTGGCTGGCACGGGGCAGGGCCACGGCGCCGCCGCGCACCAGGCGGCAGGCGGCGTCCAGCACGGCGACGTCGAGCTGGCCGGCGCTTTGCGCGGCGGCCAGCGCCAGCGCCAGCGCGGCGTGCTCGGCGGCGGCGTCCTCTCGGTTCAGCGCCCGCTGCAAGGCCAGACCGGCGGCGCGCAGGCTGGCGGCGGGGTCGAAGACATGGGGCAGGGCAGCATCCACCGCGGCACGCAGCGCGGCGACGTCAGCCGCACGCTGGGCTGGCCGGGGCGCGAAGCCGCGTGCCGGTGCGACCTGCTCCAACGGTGGGAACCAGGGCGGGGCGAAAGCGGCGGCACTCATGGTCAGAGCCCGTAGCGGTGTTGCAGCAGTTGCTGCAGACCTGACCAAAGCCTGCTGCCCAGCGGCTTGGCCGCCACCGGCACGCGCAGCACGCCGCTCATGCCGTGCATGGCCAGGTCGGCCGGCAGGGCGCCGGGCGCGAATTCGGCCTGGATCTCGAAGAATGCCTCGGCAGCGGTGGTGCCGGTGCTGTCGTCGGGGCGGATGGCTACATCGCCGCCGCCGCCAAAGCCCAGCGATGGCGACATCAGACGCTGGCGCTGGTAGGGCACCATGCGCAGGGTGGAAAGGTTCAGCGCCTCGCCGCGCCGGCCAGCCAGCCGCAACTGCGACTCGGCCGCCGGTGGCAGCGTGCTCAGCTCGGCCGCGTCGGCCTGCGGCAGCACGGCGGCAAAGCGCAGCGCGCTGCGGTCTACTACTTCGCCGATGGGCTGGGCGCGGTCCACCCAGGCGTCTAGGCGTTCGTGCAGCGAGGGCGCCACCCATTCACCGTCCTGCGGGGCGCGCACCTCCAGCGAAGCCAGCAGCTTCTCGGTCTCCACACGACGGGCGACCAGAGCGTCCAGCCGGCCCTGCAGCGGCCCGATCTCGGACGGCGTGCCACTCAGCGCCAGGCCCAACTGCGCGCGCGTCTCGGCGATCTGGCCCTGGATCATGTCGGCCTGCAGCGTCAGCTCGGGGTTGTCGAATCGGGCCAGCAGCTCGCCCTTGCTGACGCGCTGGCCGTGGCGCACGGCCAGCTCCTGCAGCCGCGCGGGGGCCTGCAGATAGATGGGGCTGCTCTGGCGCGCTTCCAGCACGCCGGGCAGGCGCAGCGCATGCGGCAGCGGCAGCACGAAGAGCAGCAGCCAGGCTCCCAGCACCAGCCCGCCCATGGCCGCGAAGGCGCGCGTGCGCAGCGTGCCGGAGGCCAGGCGCAGCCAGGCCCACAGCTTGGAGGCCGGCATCAGCACCATGGTGATGACGGTGGTGAGGGCCATCAGCACGCCGACACCGAACCACTGGTCGGTCACATAGGCCAGCACGCCCAGCGTGACGATCCAGCGGTAGATGAAGGCCAGCGCGCCGTAGGCCGTGAACCACAGGCGCTCGTGGCGGTCCTGCGCCGGCTCTGGGTGCTCGCGCTGGCCGAACAGCCACTTGGCGCCGTAGTGCAGCCACTGGGCCTGGGCCTTCTGGTAGAGGTTGGGCATCTCCACCAGGTCGGACAGGATGTAGTACGCGTCGTAGCGCAGCAGCGGGTTGCCGTTAAAGATCAGGCTGGAGAGCGAGCCGACGATCATCACGTTGAAGGCCATGCTGTGCACCGTGCCGTCGGCCGTGGCGGCCCAGACGACGCAGGCCAGCGCGGCCAGGAAGACCTCGGCCAGCATGCCCGCCGCCCCCACGTAGGCGCGCTGCCACTTGTTGCGCAGCCCCCAACTGGCCGATGCGTCCACATAGGGCAGCGGCGCCAGCACCAGCACCATCACGCCGAAGGTGGGCACCTGGCCGCCATAGCGCTTGCAGACGAAGGCGTGGGCCAGCTCGTGCACCACCTTCACCAGCGTCGTGGCGAGGTAGAGGATGGGCAGGTTGGAAAGTGACAGCAGACCCTCGCTGCCGTTGCTGATGGCGCCGTGATGCTCGAAGGCCGTCGTGGCGCCCCACAGCACGGCAGCCAGCCACACCAGTCCGGCCACCTGGCCCGTGCAGGCTCGGATGAATGGCAGCATGCGGTCCAGCCACCTGTCGAGGCCGAACAGCGGGAAGCGCCAGTACATGAAGGACAGCAGCCGGCCGACGAACTCGCGCGAGCGCTGGCGCTGCAGCCGCTCGGAGATGGCGTCTGCATGCGGCTGCTCGCGGAAGAACAGCAGGCTGGACAGATGCAGCTGCGATAGCAGCCGCACGACCTCCTCCTGGCCCGGCGTGCCCTCGGGGTGGCGGCGCGCCAGGTCCTGCCAGATGGTGTCGACGGTGCGTTCGCCGTCCAGCGCGCGCAGGAACTCGTAGGCTTGCGGTGTGACGCGGAAGAAGCGGTGCGAGTAGCCGTCTTCCAGCAGCACCCACGCCTGGCCGCGGTAGCGCTGGGCCTGCGCCTCGACGGTGGGCAGCAGCGCGACGCGGGCCTGCGCGACCTGGTACCAGCTGTCGCTGAGGGTGCCTTGGGTCATGGCTGGCTGCGCTTCGATTGGAGCGATGGGCTGGTGCCCAGGCTCATGCCGAAGTTGAAATAGCGATCCGTCCGCATCGCATCACCACCACAACCACAGCCGCAGCTGGTCGACGAGCCGGTGCGTCAGCACCCAGATGATCCGTCGCGGCCCGGCATCGATTCGCGCGTTGCCGCTCATGCCGGGCTTCCACCACGCCGCCGGCGGCGACAGCAGCTCGGCGCGCACCATGAACTGGTTGCCCTCCTGGCCCTTGATCTGCGCTACCGGGATGACCGCCAGCACGCGCAGCGGGATCTTCTCGTCCGGCCGCGTCATCAGGCTCAGTTCGCCATGCGCGCCGGGCTGAAGCTGCGCCGCGTCGCGTTCGGGCACCTGCAGCGTGGCGTAGAGCTTCTCGATGCGGGCGAGGCGGTAGAGTTTGTCGCCCTTGCGCACCGGCGCGCCCTGCAGCTCGCGCTTCTCGCCCTCCACGATCACGCCGTCGAAAGGTGCGCGGTTGGCAGCCAGGTCGATCAGCTCCTGCGTGCGCGCCAGTCGCGCCTGCGCCTGGGCCGTGCGGGCATTGCCCACCTCGGACTCGGCCAGCGCACCGGCCGCGCGCGCCTTGTCGGCCTCGGCCGTATAGCGCTGCACCTCGGCCCGCGCGTCGGCCACCTGGTTCTGTAGATCGCGCACGTCCAACTGGGCCAGCAGCTCGCCTTCCTTGACGTTCTGACCGGCGCTGACCAGCGCCTCCTCGACGCGGCCGTCGAACTGCGCCGACAGGATGCGCGTGCTGTCGGTGGCGAGCTGGGCGCTGGCGCCCACGCGGTAGTCCCAGTCCACGAACAGCGCGACCAGCAGCGCGATGGCGGCCAGGCCGCTGCCGAGCTTGAGGCCCAGGTGCTGCGGCCCCAGCCACAGCCGCGCGCGGCGGCGCAGCTCGTCGCTGGCACGCAGTGCCAGCGGGCGTTCGCGCCAGTGCAGGCTTTCCAGCCAGGGCAAGGCCACGCGCAGCGCAAGGCGCAGGCGCGCGAGCTGGTCGGCCGGTAGGGCCTCGCCGTCGAAGACCATCAGCAATGCCGCACGCGGGGCGCTGTGGTCGCTGGCGAGCGGCAGGGAGGCCAGGCTGACGTTGCCCAGCGACTGCTGCAGCAGCCGGTGCGCGGGCAGCGCCAGCGGTGCGGTGGCATCCGCCTCGGCCAGCGCCATGCCGGCCTCGGGCGACGCGGCGACGGCGTCCAGG
>JACPYV010000084.1 GCA_016195825.1 Burkholderiales bacterium
GCGGGTCTCGGCCTGGGCCGCATGAAAGGAGACGTGCGCCTGGCCGCCGTCCACGACGATCTGCACGGACACGGGGCCCATGTCGGCCGGGTTGAGCTGCAGCTCGGCCTGCTGAACGCCGTCCACGGCCAGCAGGCTGACGCGGGCGCCCAGCTCGGGCGCGAAGGCGTCGCTGCGCAACGGTGCCTGCAGCTGCGCCGAGGCGGTGCTGGCGGTGCTGTCGGGCGCGACTGGTGCTGCAGGCAGGGCTTGCGCCATGACAGCAGCAAAGTTGGGGGCAGTGCTGTCTGGTGCTGCGTGCGCGCCGACGGATTGGGTGGTTTCGGCACCGCGGGTGCTGGCCGAGGTGGCCTGCAGCAGATCGGTGCTGGCAGCGCGCTTGTCGGTCTGGCGCTCGGCTGACTTGGCCTGCGGCGCCGGTGCTGCGTCTTCAGCCGTACGCGAGGCTGCGTCGACCGGGCCGCCACGGCCGCTGCCCCGCGCTGGCGGGGTGTCGTCGTCGGTCGCATCCGCCTTGGCGTGTGGCGCGCCACGGTGGCCGCCCAGTGCGGCGGCCGCAGCCTCGGCGGGGCCGGGGAGGGCGGCCGGGGCGCTCAGGCCGATGAGCTGCGTGAATTCCGTCAGTTCCGGCGTCTCGTCATCGGCCGCAGCCGCGGCTGAATCGGTTTTGCCGTCAGCCGTCGTCGCGGCGTCGGCCTTGGTGGCCACCTTGGCATCCGGCTGGGTCGTGGCCTCGTTGGCGCGGCCTTGGCCGGCGGGCTTGGCCGCGGGCTGGGTGGGGCGCCGGGCGGGTGCCGCGCTGCTGGAGGCGGCGGGCTTGGCGTCGGGCGCTGTGGCGGCGTCATGCTGCGCGCTCTCGTGCGCGGCGGGCGGTGCGGGTGGCGTTGCCAGCGGCGCCTGCCCGGTCAGGAACTGGGCGAAGCTGGGGCCGCCCGCGGTGTTGGCGCCCGCGCCGGGCAGGGCAGGCATGGCAGGCGGCAGCGCGGCCGGCTTGGGGGCGATGTTGGGCGACAGCATGATCAGGCGGGGTTCAGGCGTGGCTCAGGCGGCGCAGGTGGGCACGGGCGGCGAACTCGTCCGTCGCGCGCTGTTCACGGCGTTCGGCGGCCTTGGCGACCTCGGCCTGGCGGCGGGCGATCAGCTGGCGCAGCGCGGCGACGCGCAGCTCGGCCTGGCGCAGCGCCTCGCGGGCGCGCTCCTGGCGCTGGTCGGCATGCTGGGCGACATGGCCTTGCGTGTCGACGGCCTGGTTCAGGCGCTGGCCGAAGCTCTGGTAGCAGGCCACGATGTCCATCGTGGTGGCCTGGGCGAAGCTTTGCGTCCAGCGCTGCTGGTAGTCCTGACGGTAGCCGGACAGCTCGCCATGCTGGGCGCGTGCGGCCTGGGCCTGGGTCCGGGCAGCGTGCAAGGCCTGGGCGGCCGCATCGCGCTCCCCTTCGGCGCGGTCCAGCAGCAGGCTCAGCGTGTCTTGGGCAGATGCACTCATTCAACAACTCCAGCGCAGCGCCCGACCGGTGGCCCGGCGCTCAGTCGATATCGGCGGCTTTGACCCGAAGGTTTAGGCGCCTTGGACCACGGCCTGCAATTGGCTGACGCTGGCGTGAAGAAGTGCCGGGCTGTGCATGTCCTGCTGCAGCAGCCGCGTCATGTCGGCATGCAGGCGAACGGCCAGATCCAGCTCGGGGTCCGCGCCCGGGGCGTAGGCGCCGAGCTGGATCAGGTCGCGGGCCTTGTTGTATTTCGCCAGAAGTTGGCGAAACCGACGCGCGAAATCGACCTGGTTTTGGGGTGCAACACTGGTCATCACCCGCGAGATGGAGCGCTCGATGTCGATGGCGGGGTAGTGGCCGGCCTCGGCGAGGTCGCGCGAGAGCACGATGTGGCCGTCCAGGATGCCCCGCGCCGCGTCGGCGATCGGGTCCTGCGGGTCGTCGCCCTCGGTCAGAACCGTGTAGAAGGCGGTGATGGAGCCTTCGCCCGGCAGGCCGTTGCCGCTGCGCTCTACCAACTGCGGCAGCTTGGCGAAACAACTCGGCGGATAGCCCTTGGTGGCCGGCGGCTCGCCGATGGCCAGCGCGATCTCGCGCTGTGCCATCGCGTAGCGGGTCAGGCTGTCCATCAGCAGCAGCACATGGCGGCCCTGGTCACGGAAATGCTCCGCAATGGCCGTGGCGTAGTGGGCGCCCTGCATGCGCATCAGCGGCGGCGCATCGGCGGGGGCGGCCACGACGACGCTGCGGCGCAGGCCCTGCTCGCCGAGGATGTCCTCGATGAATTCCTTCACCTCGCGGCCACGCTCGCCGATCAGACCCACGACGATGACGTCGGCCTGCGTGTAGCGGGCCATCATGCCCAGCAGCACCGACTTGCCGACGCCCGTGCCAGCGAACAACCCCAGGCGCTGGCCGCGGCCCACGGTCAGCAGCGCGTTGATCGCACGCACGCCGGTGTCCAGCGGCGTGCGCACCGGGTCGCGGTCCATCGCGTTGATGGGTCGGCGCACCATGGGCTCGTTGTGGATGCTGCCCAGCTCGCCGCGACGGTCCAGCGGGTGGCCGTGCGGGTCCACGACGCGGCCCAGCAGGCCGTCGCCCATGGGCAGGTGCAGGCCACGGTCCTCACCACGACGCCATGGGTGCAGCGGCTGGCCCAGCTGGGGTGCCAGCGGAGGCAACTGGCGCGGCACCACGGTGGCGCCGCTCGACAGGCCTTGCACCTCATCGGTGGGCATCAGGTAGGCACGGTCGCCCGAGAAGCCCACGACCTCGGCATTCACCGGCGGCAGCCCTCGGCGCGGCGAGTTGCCGTTGCTGGGCATGTGGATGCGGCAGACCGAACCCATCGGCACCTTGATGCCGGTGGCCTCCAGCACCAGCCCGGCCACGCGCACCAGCTTGCCCTGCGACTCCAGGGGCGCGGCGTTGGTCGCCAGGGTTTCCAGGTCGGCGAGGTAGCGCTGCCAGCGGTCGGTGCGCTCAGTCGTCGTCATCCTCGCCTCCGCGCCGGTCCTGCCAGATCGACTGCTGGCCGATGGAGGACATGGCCTGTTGCCAGCGGGTCGCCAGGGTTGCGTCGACGCTGGCGATGTCGGCATCAACCCGGACACCGCCGCGCGGCACGTCGGCGTCGGGGATGAGCTGGGCCTCGCGGGCCTGCATCTCGGTGCCGGCACCGTCGCGCACCAGCGGGTAGTCGTCCGGGTGGACGCGCACACGCACATGGCGCGCGGACAGCTGCAGCGCCTCGACGGCGTCATGCGCGACGCGCGCAATCAGCTCGGGCCGCTGCTCGATCTCGCTGCGCACGACCTGGCGGGCCAGCTCGACGGCGATGCGGGCCAGCGACTGCGCCATGTCGCCTTCCAGGGCCTGCAGTTCGGCGTCGAAGTTCTTCACCAGCGTGCCGACCTGGCTGCTGATCTGCTGCGCGAAGCTGTGCTTGAAGGCGTCCAGCGCGGCCATGCCGTCGCGGTAGCCGTCCTGATAGCCACTTTGCCTTGCCGCGTGCAGTTGCTCCTGCAGGTCAGGCTCGGGCGGTGGCGGGGGCTGTACCGGCGCAGCGGCGGGTGCGGGACGGGCCTGGCTGAAAGGGGGCGGCGGCACGTTGCCGCCGAGGTTGTCCATGCTCCAGACCTTGGCACCCTGCAATTCCTCGCCGGGGATGAAGCGGGCGTAGGTGTTGCGACGCTCGTTTTCGCGGCGGTCGGGCGGGGGGACCTGGCGGGGTGGTGGGCGTGTGGCCATGGGCGTCAGACGAACTGGTCGTCACCGCCGCCGGCGAGCACGATCTGCCCTTCGTCGACGAGCCGGCGCACGATCTTGAGCATTTCCTTCTGCTCGGCCTCGACTTCGGACAGCCGCACCGGGCCGCGGGTTTCGAGGTCTTCGCGCAGCGTCTCTGCAGCGCGCGTGGACATGTTGCGGAAAATCTTATCGCGCAGGTCGGCGCTGGCACCCTTGAGCGCGACGATGAGGCTCTCGCTCTGCACTTCCTTGAGCATGGCTTGGATGCCCTTATCGTCGATCTTGTTCACGTCGTCGAACGTGAACATGTTGTCCATGATCTTCTGCGCTAGGTCGGAGTCGGCCTCGCGGATGTAGTCCAGCACCGAGGCCTCGACGCTGGAGCCCATCATGTTGATGATCTCGGCGGCCGTCTTGGCGCCGCCCAGCGAGCTCTTCTTCATGCGCTCGCCGCCGGCCAGGATCTGGCTCATGACCTCGTTGAGGTCCTTCAGCGCGGTCGGCTGGATGCCGTCCAGCGTGGCGATGCGGATCAGCACCTCGTTGCGGCCGCGCTCGGTGAACATCTTCAGCACCGAGCTTGTCTGGTCGAAGTCCAGGTGGGCCAGGATGGCCGCGATGATCTGTGGGTGCTCGTTGCGCAGCAGCTCGGCCACACTGGCGGCATCCATCCACTTCAGGCTTTCGATGGACGAGACGTCGCTGCCCTGCAGGATGCGGTCCAGCAGCAGGTTGGCCTTGTCTTCGCCCAGCGCCTTGCGCAGCACGGCGCGCACGTATTCGTCGGTGTCGGTGACCAGGGTGCTCTGTGTCTCGGCGACGGCGTCGAACTTGTCCAGCACGGTTTCGACCTGGGCACGCTTGATGACCTTGAGCTTGGCGATGGTCTCCCCCAGCGCCTGCACTTCCTTGGGCGACAGGTGCTTGAAGACCTCGCTGGCTTCTTCCTCGCCCAGCGACATCAGCAGGATTGCAGCGTTCTCTATGCCCTTGTCGTCCATGGTTCAGCTCTGAATCAGGCGGCGGTTTCGCCGGCCATCCAGTCGCGCATGATGTTGGCGACGGCCACTGGATTGTCGCGGGCCAGCGCGCGGGCACGCTCAAGTTTTTCGTTGTGAAGCGGGGCTTCCAGCCGCGGCATGCCTTCGCTGCCGGGCAGCAGGTCGGTGTCGTCGACGACCTCGTCCACTGTCTCGGGCTTGTCTTCGGGTGGCAGAGGGGCCGCTGCCTTGATGGCCGGGCGGATCATGCCGAACACGGCAATCATCGCGATCAGCACGCAGGCGCCGGGAACGATGGCGCTGCGCAGCAGGTCGGTCAGCCAGGGCTGTTTCCACACCGGCACATCGGCCGGTTCGGTCTTGTCGACGATGAAGGGCGCGGAGATGACCTTGACCGAGTCACCGCGCTCGGCGTTGAAGCCCATCGCTTCCTTGACGAGGTCGGTCAGGCGGGTGATCTCCTCGGCCGGCACTGGCTGGGTGGTCGTCTTGCCCTTGGCGTCGGTCACCGAGCGATGGTTGACGACTATGGCGGCATTCAGTCGCTTGACATTGCCGGTGGCGCCGCGCGTCACGCGCACGGTCTTGTCCAGCTCGTAGTTGGTGACCTGTTCGCGGCGGCTGTTGTTCGTGCCGCCGCTGCCCTGGGTGGCCTGCAGCGGCGCGCTGGCGCCATTGATCGGGGCCGTGGCAGGCACGGGCGGCTGGTTGGTGGCTGCGCCGGGCACGCCGGTGGGTTGAGCGGCGTTGGCGTTGTTGGATTCGTTGCTCTGGCTGGAGCGCACCGCGGCCTGGGCGTTGGGGCCCTGGTTGGGGCGGTATTCCTCGGCGGTGGCCTCGGTCTGCGAGAAGTCCAGATCGGCGGTGACTGAGGAACGCAGGTTCTCGCGGCCCACCACGGGCTCCAGCAGTTCGAAGATGCGCTTGTTGAAGCCGGCCTCGACCTGCTGCTTGTATTGCAGCTGCTGGCTGTCCAGGCCGGTGGCGTTGTCGGCGCCGGTCTGGGAGATCAGGGCGCCCGTCTGGTCCAGCACACTGACCGCCTTGGGGTGCAGCTCGGGCACGGCGTTGGAGACGAGGTGGACGATGCCGGCGATCTGGTTGCGGTCCAGCGTGCGGCCGCCGCGCAGCGTCAGCATGACGCTGGCGCTGGGCTTTTGCTGCTCGCGGAAGAAGCCGTTCTGCTGCGGGATGGCCAGGTGCACCCGCGCGTCGGCCACGTCGGAGGTGGTCTTGATGGTGCGGGAGAGTTCACCTTCCAGCGCGCGCTGGAAATTCAGGCGTTCGGCAAACTGGGTCTGGCCGATGGAGGACTTGTCCATCAGCTCGAAGCCGGCGCTGCCGCCGTTGCCGCCACCCTTGGGCAGGCCCATGGCTGCCAGCTTCATGCGCAGCTCGTGCACCTGACCTGCAGGCACGAGGATGGTGCCGCCGGCCTCATGCTTGTAGGGCACGTTCAGCGTTGAGAGCTGGCCGATGATGTCGCCGCCGTCCTTGTCGGCCAGGCCTGAATACAGCGGCCGGTAGTCGCCCTGGGACGACCACAGCGTGATGGCCAGCACCGCGCCGGCCAGGGCCAGCAGGCCGGCACCCATGGTCAGCTTGCTGCGCAGCGGCAGGCCGTTGATGCGCTGCACGAAGTTGGGCTGTGCGTCGACCGGGGTGATCATCACCGGGGCGGCAGCAGCGGGGGCGCTCAGGGCGTTGTCCATCGAGGGGCGAGACAGCAGGGGAGGGCCGGGGATCGACCGATGGCGCAAATTATTCGTGCCGCACCCCCTCAAGAAAGCGCCGAAGTAGCCGACCACGCCCGCGCATCTCCTTGCTTCTGGGCCGTGACTTGCTGCCAAAGTCCTGCCCCATGGACATGAAGCTGCGCCCCTTCGACTTCGCCCAGGCCGCCGCCCGAGCGGGCCTGGCGGTCAACGGCACGCCCTTGTCAGCCAAGCCGGCGGCCGCGACGGGCGCCAGCTTCGGCGACGCGATGACGCAGGCGCTCAAGGGCGTCAGCGCGCAGCAGAACGAGGCCGCCAGGCTGCAGCGTGAGGTGCAGCTGGACAACCCCACTGTCAGCCTGGAAGAGACCATGGTCTCGATGCAGAAGGCCCAGATCGGCTTCCAAGCGACGCTGCAGGTGCGCAACCGCCTGGTCTCGGCTTACTCCGAGATCATGAACATGCAGATCTGACGGGCCTCTGGCGCGTCAGCTCAGCAGCTGCCTTTTCTCGCATCGGCACCGCAGATCTGCGGGCGGCCCAGCGGGTTCAGGTCCAGGTAGAGCTGCTGGTTGCGGTCGTTGGAGATCCCGATGCGCGTCCAGCCGACCGCGCGGCCCTTGCCGGCCTCGAAGGTGATGCCCTGACCGGACTGCAGCAGCGTGCCCTTGTAGTCGTGCGCCGTGACACCGCTGAGCTCGCAGCGTGGCGTGTTGTTGGTGCAGTCGCAGGGCCCCTGGCGGCTGGCGCCCCAGCACCATTGCGGCCCGCTGCTGAAGCTGACGTTGATGTCACGGCCCTCGGCGACGCTGAGCGCACGGGCGCGGCGCAGGTCCAACTCCAGCAGCTCGGCCACATGGCGCAGGCGCTGGCGGGCCAAGTAGCTGGCGTAGGTGGGCACGGCCGCAGACAGGATGATGCCGATGACCGCCAGCGTGATGACGGCTTCAATCAACGTGAAGCCGCGTTGGCGCCGGGCCGTCCTCATGCGTCCAGCTTCAGCAGGCGCCGGCGCTTCTGCGTCTGGTCGACATAGACCTGCAGTGCGCGGCCGGCTGCGGCGTCGAGATCGACGAAGGAGCAGCCCAGTTGCAGCATGCCGCCGGTGTCGCCGGCGATAGGGCTGGCATGGTGGGGCAACAGGTTGACGCGCAGCCCCGTGATGCGGTCCAGCTCCAGCACCAGACCGGTGGCCAGCTGGCCGGCTTGCAGGGGTTTGAAGTCGGCTGGCAGGGCCAGGGCCAGGCCGCCGATGCTGATGTCCAGCACGCGCAACGCGCGGCCGGGTTGGGCCGCACCGGGCAAGGTGACGCGGGGATAGACGCTGCCGGCGGGCTGCACGCGGAAGGCGTGGCGGCGCTGGAAGCGGTAGAGCCGTGTCGGCAGCGCGCTGCGCAGCACGGCGCCCTGTTCGCCGCTGACGAGGACAGCGTCCTCCAGCTCGAATTGCAGCTTGATGGCACCAAGGTAGGCGACGGCCGTGATCTCGCCACCGGCGACCAGCGCCTGGCTGATGCCCTCGGGGTCCGCGCCGATCTCAAGGCCCAGCAGGTCGGCGTCCATGTCGAGGGCGCAGATGCGCCCAGCCAGGCTGCGGCCCGGCGGCCCGGCGAGCTGCACGATGGCCTGCTCGCGCTGCAGCTGCTGCAGGTAGGCCGCGATCTCGGCGGCGGCGACGACGCGCAATTCCTCGGGGGCGGCTTCGGGGACGGTCATGCCCGCGATGGTAGTCGCGCAGTCGGGGCTTGCCTGCTCAATGAACCAGCCGGCTCTGGCCTTTCAGCACATGATCGAGGTCTTCCAGCCAGGGCTCGGCGAGGTGGCGGATCTCGGCGTCGTTGACCAGGATGCGCTGCATGATGCGGGTCTTCAGCTGGGATTCGCCAGGGCCGAGTTGGCTCTGGTGCGCGGCGGATTTGAGCTGCGAGATCAGGAGCACGCAGGCGCCTTCGAGCTTCACGACTTCATCCCAGTTGCCGGTGCGGGCCGCCGACAGCATGTCGGCGCTGGCCTGCTCGATGGCTTCGTAGTAGTTCAGCAGTTCGGAGTTCATTGCAGGGGTCACCGGGTGAATCTGTGAAGAAGGCTCAGGCGGCGCGGGCGGTGCTGCCCATGGCGGCGGGCGTCTGGCCGATGGCCGTCCAGGCTTCACGCACGGGGCTGAGCAGGCGTTGGCATTCCTCGATGGCGGCCAGGTCGCTGTGCAGGTTGGCCTGGGTCAGGCGCGTGCACACATAGCCATAGAGCTCGCGCAGATCGGTGGCCAGTTGGCCGGCCGACAGGTCGAGGCCGGCGCGCAGGCCCTCGTCGAGGATGCGCACGGCCCGCGACAGCGCACGGCCCTTGAGTTCCACGTTGCCGGCCTGGATGGCGACGCCGGCCTGGGTCATCGCGTCGAAGAGGCCGTCGAACAGCATGGCGACCAGGCGATGCGGGCTGGCGGCCTGCACATCGGTCTCCAGGCCTACCTTGGCGTAGAGGGTGGCGCGCTGGTTGCGGGCTGCGAAGGGGGAGGACATGTTGCCGTACATGGGATGTGGTGGAGGCGTCGTCGTGTTGACTGTTTTTCGGCCTTCCTCCGGGGGACTTGAGCCGAGCTTTGCCTGAACAGCACCGTGAACTGTGCAGTTGTTTCGCCCTGCTGAAAAGACGACGGCGACCCGAGGGTCGCCGTCCGGTGTGCGCGGCATGCCGCCGCGTCACTTGCTCAGCTGGGCCATCTGCTGCGTGACGTAACTGGAAAGGCCGTTGAGCTTGCTCATCTGGGTGTCCAGCGCCGTGTAGCGGGCACGCAGGCGGGTCTCGGTCAATGAAGCCCGCGCATCGAGCTCATCGGCCTGCTTGTTGTTGTTGTCGATGAGCTTCTGCAGCCCGGACTGGCGGCTGGTGAGGCGGCCGTCGGTGCTCAGTGCGCCATCGATGTAGCTGCGGATGCGCTGGGCGAAGCCGTTGTTGCTGGCGTCGCCGTTGCTGTCCAGACCCGTGAAGAGCTTCTTCACGCTGTCCAGGTCGCCCAGGGCGGTATTGAGCTTGGTGTCAGACGTGGTCAGGTTGCCGTCGTTGCCGGGCTCCAGGCCGATCTGGGCTAGGCGGCCGATGCTGCCAGCCAGCGACGTGGTGCCACCGATGATGCTGCGCAGCTGGTTCTGCAGGCCGATGGCGGTGGAGTCACCCTGCAACGTGCCAGCGGTCTTGGCGGCGGCGTCGTATTTGGTCTGGTCGCGCAGCAGCGCGTTGACGGCGTTGTAGGCCGTCGTGAAGTCGGTGATGAGCTTCTTGATCGAATCCCAGAGCTGACGTCGATGCCGTTGATCAGCGCGCGGGCATTCTGGGCCGGCAGTGTCTGGATCAGCGAGGTGACGCCCACGCGCGGGTCGTAGCCCAGGTCGGTCAGGCCACCGCTGGCGTCGATGCGAAAGCCGTTGGTTTCACCGGTGGCCGCGGAGCGCAGCGACAGGCGCGCGCCGCTGCTGTCATTGACGATGGAGGCGGTGACGCCAGCGCCTGCGGCGTTGATCGCGTCGCGGATGCCGGTCAAGGTGTCCTTGCCGTCGCCGATATTGACCGTGACGGGCGTGCCGCCGGCCTTGTCGGTGAAGGTGGCGTTGCCGTTGGCATCGGTACCCCATGCGCCCAGGGTGATGGTGAGGCTGCCCTGGCCGACGGTGGTGGTCGCGCTGGCGTAGCGCGTGCTGCCGACCAGCGTCTGAGCGCTGGCAAGCTGGTTGACTTGGACGGACACGTTGCCGATGGCGGCGCCGCTGCCGGCGCTGACGGTGACGGCGGTCGGGTCGCTGGAAGTGGCCAGTGCACCGCCCCAGGTGCTGGGCGCGTTGAGCTTGGAGGCCGCGTCACGCAGCGTCGCCAGCGAACTCTGGACCTTGCCGAAGGCCGACAGCTCGGTCTTGAGGCCGTCCGTCTTCTTTGTCAGCTGGGTGATGGGCGCGCGTTCGGCAGCGACGAGCTTGGTCACCAGCGACTCGATGTCGAGGCCGCTGCCGATCCCGGCGGAGGTGATGGTTGCCATGCTGCGCTAATGAAAATGCCGATATGCCAGGGGTATATCGGCCAGGTTTTAGCGGAACTTTAGGCCTTTGGCCAAAAAATTTAGCCCTTCAGCAGCTGGAGCACCTGTTGCGGCAGCTGGTTGGCCTGCGCGACCATCGCATTGCCGGCCTGTTGCAGGATCTGTGCCCGGCTCATGTTGGACGTTTCCTGGGCAAAGTCGGCATCCATGATGCGGCTGCGAGCGGCCGTCTGGTTCTCGACGGCGACCTGCAGGTTGGAGATCACCGCATCGAAGCGCGACTGTACGGCACCGAAGGTGGCCCGGGTGTTGTTGACGAAGTCCAGCGTCTTGTCGAGGTTGTCGATCACGACGCCCAGCGCGGTGAAGTCAGCGGTGTTGTCGATGACGGCCGGGAAGGGGGCCGTGCCGGTCCCGACCAGTGCCGTCACCGTGGGTTCGGCGGTCAGGTCCAGCGCGTTGATGGCGATCGAGTCGTTCGTCGTCGTGTTGGCGCCGATCTGGAAGGTCTGCGGCAGGCCGCTGGTGTCGGCCAGGATGGGTTTGCCGTTGAACGTGGTCGCATTGACGATGCGCCAGATCTCCGAGCCCAGCTGCTCGAACTCCTTGTTCAGCGAATCCTTGTCGGAACTGCTGTTCGTGGCGTTGCGGGCCTGCACAGTCAGCTCCCGCATGCGCTGCAGGTTCTCGCCGAGCTTGCCCAGCGCACCTTCAGCCGTCTGCGCCAGCGAGATGCCGTCGTTGGCGTTGCGGATGGCGACGTTCATGCCGCGCACCTGGGTGTTCATGCGTTCCGCGATGGCCAGGCCGGCGGCATCGTCTTTTGCCGAGTTCACCCGCATGCCTGACGACAGGCGCTGCATGGACGTCGCCAGCGACGACTGCGAAGCGTTCAGATTGCGCTGCGCATTCAGCGAGACGATGTTGGTGTTGATGGTCTGGGGCATTACGCACTCCTCGGAAATCAATCTGGACCGAATGAAACGTCGATCCGATGACCCGAATTCTGAAAGTGCGCGCCGCGGCCAAAAGCCCGATCAACAGGCCAAACCACGTCTATTCAAAGCCTCTGCGACGCGAGTGGCGCAGAGATTGAGGGGGTGCCCACGGCGCCGGCCAAGGCCGGGACCGCGGGCGTTGCCTCGTCAGGATGGGCTGGTTTGCCCGGGTGGTCCGCGCTCAGGTGCGCAGCAGCGCCAGGACCTGCTGGGGCAACTGGTTGGCCTGGGCCACCATGGTGTTGCCGGCCTGCTGCAGGATCTGCGCGCGGCTCAGGTTGGCGGTTTCCTGGGCGAAGTCGGCATCCATGATGCGGCTGCGCGAAGCGCTCTGGTTCTCCACCGCCACCTGCAGGTTGGAGATCACGGCGTCGAAGCGGTTTTGCGAAGCGCCGAGCGTGGCGCGCTCGCCGTTGACCTTGTCCAGTGCCGCGTCGATGTTGGTGATGACCGTGTCGATGGTGGTGCCGCTGGCGGTGTTGTCGATGACGGCCCGGCCCGCGCCGGTGTTGTCGGTACCGGCAACCACGGTGATGGCGGCATCGGTCGTCATGTCGGTGGTGACGATGTCGATGCGGTCGTTGGCCGTCGTGTTGGCGCCGACCTGGAAGGTCTGCGTGCCGGCCGCGCTGGTAGCCAGCACAGCCTTGCCGTTGAAGGTGGTGCCGCCCAGCACGCGCTGGATTTCCTTGGCCAGCTCGCCGAACTCCTTGTCCAGCGAATCTTTGTCGGCGTTGGTGTTGGTGGCGTTGCGGCCCTGCACCGCCAGTTCACGCATGCGTTGCAGCGCGTCACCCACCTTGGACAGCGCACCTTCAGCCGTCTGCGCCAGCGAGATGCCGTCGTTGGCGTTGCGGATCGCGACCTGCGAGCCGCGCACCTGGGCGTTCATGCGCTCGGCGATGGACAGGCCTGCCGCATCGTCCTTGGCCGAATTCACACGCATACCGGAGGACAGGCGCTGCATGGCAACGGACAGGGACGACTGCGACATGGCCGTGTTGCGCTGAGCGTTCAGCGAGGCCAGGTTGGTGTTGATGACTTGGGGCATGGCTCAATCCTTTCAAGACGATGGCATTTGGTCCACGTAGTCCTCGAATGAATCGCGAACCCGTTGGAATGCTTATCGTCGGCAGACAGGATTGACTTGAACTCTTTTTGCACGGCGCCTAGAAACGCCCCCCGCGGCGGCGGGGAGGCGTCAAGGTGCTTGTGCTGGTGGCGTGAGGACTTCCGTCTTCAGCTTGGACGTTTCACTCAGGGCCAGCGTTGCTGGCCCGGCTTCATCGAAGCAAGGACAGGACCTGCGATGGAATCTGGTTCGCCTGGGCGATCATCGCGTTGCCTGCTTGCTGGAGGATGCTCGCTCGGCTCAGGTTGGCCGTTTCCTGGGCGAAGTCGGCATCGGTGATGCGGCTCTTCGCGGCGCTCTGGTTCTCCACCGAGACCTGCAGGTTGGAGATGACCTGGTCCATGCGGTTCTGGGCGGCGCCGAGGTTGGCGCGCTCGGAGCTGACCTTGTTGATCGCGGTGTCGATGTTGCCGATCACCGTGTCGATCGTGCCGCCGGTGGCGGTGTTGTCGATCACTGC
Source organism: Burkholderiales bacterium (assembly GCA_016195825.1). Taxonomy (GTDB): domain Bacteria; phylum Pseudomonadota; class Gammaproteobacteria; order Burkholderiales; family Burkholderiaceae_C; genus Pelomonas. The sequence goes on from JACPYV010000084.1 coordinate 13,077, forward strand.
GCGACCTGCACCGGTGTTGTCCGTGCCGGCCACGGTCGTGATTTCCGTCGCGGTCGTCATGTCGGTCGTGACGACGTCGATGCGGTCGTTGCTGGTCACGTTGGCGCCGACCTGGAAGGTCTGCGTGCCTGCCGCAGCGGTGGCCAGGATGGCGCGGCCGTTGAAGGTCGTGCCGCCCAGGACGCGCTGGATTTCCTTGGACAGTTCGCCGAATTCCTTGTCCAGCGAGTCCTTGTCGGCGCTGGTGTTGGTGGCGTTGCGAGCCTGGACGGCCAGTTCACGCATGCGCTGCAGCGAGTCCGTCACCTTGGCCAGCGCGCCTTCAGCCGTCTGCGACAGCGAGATGCCGTCGTTGGCGTTGCGGATGGCGACGTTGGAGCCGCGCACCTGAGCGTTCAGGCGCTCGGAGATGGCGAGACCGGCGGCGTCGTCCTTGGCGGAGTTGACGCGCAGACCCGAAGACAGGCGCTGCAGCGACGTGGCCAGGGAGGCCTGCGACGTGGAGACATTGCGCTGCGCGTTGAGCGACAGCAGATTGGTATTGATGACCGAGGCCATGATGCGCTTCCTTTTCAGCTAGAAATTCCCGGCAAGGCGCCGGACGATGACCCGAGTGCCCGGGTGCGGCACCCGTGCTGTCCGCCTGGGCCTGCCTTGCGGCACGCCCCTGCGGCGACGCCCGACGCCAGTCAACCTTGAGGACGTGACGACACCTGTGAGGAATGTCACACCACCTTGGCCTTCTAGCCGGACCACGGGGCTGTTTCCGGCCCCGTTGCAATGGCTATCGGTGCGGGGGCGATGTTTCTTTAGTACGTTTTGTCAAGAGCGTGATCTTTTGAATAAAGGCAGTTGCAAATGCCTGTTCGTCGGATCGGGGCCTGGCTGGCAAAGCGCACCCGGAATGCCCGGCTTTTCAGGAGATCGGCGGCAGGCGTGCTTCCTAAAGTGCGGTTCATCCCGGCCGAACCCTGTGCCGATCCTGGAGTCCCGCGATGCGTGCCCAAACCGACAGCTCGAAGAACACACCGCGTGCCCTGCGCGAAGGCCACCGCCCGGTCGTTGTGCCCAGCAATGACCCAAAGATGCTGCTGGCCCGTGCTCGCAATGCGGCCTTTGCCGAGGCGGCCAAGGGCAACCTGGGTGGCGGCCTGGGCATGCTGTACGACGCGCTGCAGGACGAGCCGATGAGCCACGCGCTGCTGTCCGACATGGCAGCCCTGCTGCTGGCGGCCGGCAAGCTGGACCATGCAGCCGGTTACGCCGACCGGGCGCTGCAGGCCTTCCCGCTGCACGGTCCCAGCCTCTACACGCTGGCTTTTGCGCTCTCGGGCCGCGGCGAGTTTGACCGCGCGATCGGCGTCCTCAACGAATTGCAGAGCGGCGCGGGCCGCGACAGCCTGCAAGCCGAGGCGCCCGAGCTGGTGCCGGTCGCCATGATCGAGCTGGAGCGCCTGCGCCGCATCCGCCAACCCTGAATCCGCGACGCATTTCACACCCCGAGGCCCCGGCCAGCGCAAGCTGCCGGGGCCTCGTCCTTTGTCCCTGACGGCCTTGTAGGAATTTGGCTGACACGCCCTACGCAAAAACACGACGCAGGGCACCGACGCAGCCTGATATCGCCGGAGAAGGGCGGTCAACACAATCCGTTTCACTGATCCGCAACACCCCTTCACCTCTGAAACGGAAACCGCCATGAACGCCGACCAAATGCTCG
>JACPYV010000113.1 GCA_016195825.1 Burkholderiales bacterium
GGCCTGCAGCATCTGGTCGGCATGCGAGAACAGGTTGGCCGGCAGCGTGGCCGTGCCGGCCAGGATCTGCGCGCGGGTCGTCGGCGCCAGCAGCGGGCCGACGTTGGCGACCGCCGCGAGCCTGCCCTGGGACCACAGCGGGTGCAGGGTCTGCAGCCCTGAGTTCAGCGCATAGGGCACGCCGTCTGTCGTCGTGACGGGCAGCAGGCTGGCGGACTGGTCCGGCAGCGCGAGGCCGCCGCGCAGTTGCCTGTAGGCGGTATAGGCAGTGGGGCTCTGCGGGATCAGCACGTTGTGGCCGTCGCAGCCGCCGGCCAGGAAGATGCAAACGAGGGCGCGGTAGTCCTCCGTGCCCTGGGCCAGGCTGGGCAGGGCGGGTGCGGCGGTGAGGGCGCAGGCGGCGCGCAGCAGTGCGCGGCGGGTGGTGTTGTGGGCGGTCATGGCTACTCGCTCCTCAATGTTGGATGGCGTGCTGGCCGGACAGCAGCGTCAGGTACAGCGCCGTCTGCACGCGCTGCGTCGCGTCGGGCTGGGCGTTGATTGCGTTGGCGAGGCTCTGGCGCATGGCCGTCGACATGCGGCCCCACAGCAGCTGCTGGTCGACCGCGTTGATCAGTGCCGTCGTGTCGTTGGCGACGGCGGTGAACGGCTGCAGATTGACGCGCATGTTGGCGCCCGGCTGGGTCAGCACACTCCACAGGAAGTTGCCGCGCAGCGTGGCCTCGGTGGGCGTGTAGATCTGGAACTCCGGCGCCGCCAGCGTCGTCTGCGGCAGGCGGAAGAGCTGCGAATAGAAGCCGAACACCGAGGGCGGCGTCAGCGGCGTCTGGCCAGTGCGACCGATCTCCCAGCTCAAGGCATTGCCTGGCTGGAAGCCGCCGTTCAGTGCGCGCAGCGTCGCGGCGATGTGCTGCATCGGGTCGCGCAGCCGGCCGTCGTTGGCGCCGGCCATGTCGTTGCGCGCTTCCGTGTCGAGCAGGATGGCCCGCGTGACGGCGCGCAGGTCGCCGCGCACGCCGCTGCCGTTGTTGATGAACACCGCCGTGACGCGTTGCACATAGGCCGGACTGGGGTTACTCTTGACGAGTTGCCGGATCAGGCGCTGCGACACGAAGGGCGGCAGGTTGGGGTGCTGGAACAGGCAGTCCAGCGTGGACTTCAGGTCGGCGTCCGTGCCCTGGTTGGCGGGCAGGCTGCAACCGAGGAAGCTCTTAGCGCGCGGGTCGTGGTTGACCTCGCGCAACACCATCGGTCCGCTGAAGTTCTCCCAGTTGTTGGTGCCGGCGCCTGTGTAGGTCCAGCCGGTCAGCGCCAGCGCCACCTGTTGGATGGTCGTCTGGTCATAGGTTGGCTGCGGGCGGCCGGCCAGGTCCAGCTGTGGGCTGCCGTCGGTGTTCAGCTTGACGAGGCCGATGGTGAACAGCTGCATCAGTTCGCGCGCGAAGTTCTCGTTGGCCGCCGAGCCGCCCAGCGGCCGGTTGCTGTTGGCCAGGTCCAGGTACTTGCCCATCTGCGGGCTGCGCGCCACCTCGTCCAGCAGCGCGCGGTAGTTGCCGAACGCATGCCTGCTCAGCGTGCGCAGGTGTGGCACCAGCTCGTTGGGGTAGATGTTCTTGTTGGCCGAAATCACGATGACCTGGGCCAGTGCATAGGCCACGCGCTGGCGCAGCTGGTCGGGGGCGTCGGTCAGCCGGTTCAGCATTTGCGCAGACACCGTGGACATGCCGTTGTCGGTGGGCAGCGCGATGGGCGTCTCGGCCATCGTGAACTGCTCGGCCAGCCAGGCGTCCGCGCCCAGCGCTTGTACGCGGGCCACGGCCGCCGCGTTGGGGCCGAAGCTGGCTTGCTCCAGCAGCCGCGCCGCCGCCAGGTTGGCCGTGCCCTGGCCGGGGCCTGGCGCGGGGCTGGGTGCAGGCGCTGGAGCCGGCGAGGGCGCTGGTGCAGGACTTGGCGCCGGCGCGGGCGCGGGGCTGGGGGCGGGCGCCGAGGCTGACACGCCTAGGTTGACGACGTCCGAGCCGATGGCGCCCAGGCCCGTGGCCCAGACCTGCACCGGCTGGCTCTTGCCCAGCCAGGTGGCCGGTGCCACGGCCGAGGCCTGCAACTGCGTGGCCGACAGGCGCGTCACCGTGGCCTGCACGTCGCCTATCCTGACCGCCACGTTCACGGGGAAGGACGCGCCGTTGAGCCGCACCGTGAAGGCGCCGGCTGGCACGCTGGCCGGGCTCACGCTCCACAGCCGTGGCTGCACCTGCGTCACCGCCAGCGTGATGCTGCCCGCCTTGCTTGGGTAGGCGGTGCTGGTGGCCTTCACGATCACGTTGTTCGCGGTTGGCACGGTGGCCGGCGCCGTGTAGAGGCCGGTGGCGCTCACGGTGCCAATGCCGGCGTTGCCGCCGGGCACGTCGTTGACGCTCCAGCTGACCCCGTTGGGCGACAGCGGCACATAGGCCGTCAGCTGGCGGCTGCTGGCGATGGGCAGGCTGCCGCTGCTGTAGACGGTGATGGTCTGGGCGAGCAGCGGGCTGGCACCCAGGCTGCCCGCCAGGGTCAGCACGGCCAGCCGCAACGGCATGTGAACGGGCATGGGAGTCTCCACGTCAAGGGCATCCCGCCGCCGCAACGGCTGTGCCACGCCATTTCGGGCCGCAACCTGACGCTTCGCGTCGCTTGCTCGGGTTTGGCAGGGGCTGGCGTGACGATATTTGTCCGCGCCTGACGGGATGTGTCAGATCTGATGCTCAGGGTGACCGCGTCTCACACATGTCACGGGATGTACGCCGCGTAACGAACGAATATCGACCCGCCTAGAACTAGGGTGTCGACGCAGATGACACTTGATGATCATTTCTTGCCGAAATGCGCATAGCTGATTTCATATGGAATGAAAAAACAATGACGCGTCAGCCACTTAACTAAGCTAGGGGGCGGGCCTGGCACGGCCCATGCGCCCAGCTGAGCCGTCCACAACTGCTCAGGAGCTTCCCCATGAAATCGACTTACAAAGTCCTGGTCGTCGCAGCGGCCCTGGCGCTCGCTGGCGCGGCTCAGGCCGTCCCCGTCGCTCTGACCAAGCTGACCGGCGTCACGGGCGGCACGGCAGCCGGCACGGCGGTCTACAAGGCGGATCTGTCCAGCATCGGCCTGGCCACCATCCTGTCCATCGGTATCCGCGACGGGCACCTTCTTCACGCCGGGCACCCAGCGCGCGCCGGCCGATCCCAAGCTCTTCGGCACCGATGGTTCGGGCAGCGCTGTCGACAATGGCGTCGCGACGCTGGGCCTGTTCGATGGCGAGTCCTCGACCGTCACGCCGGACGGATTCCTCAGCATGGGTGACGGCGGCCAGATCGACTTCGACCTGACCGGTGCCACGTCGACGACTGGCCTGTTCCTCTACATCGGCGAGGTGGGGGACAACGGCGAGGTGGCGGCGGGATCGATCCTCGTGCGGGATACGACCTCGGTGCCGGAGCCCGGCAGCCTGGCGCTGCTCGGGTTGGCCGCGGCGGGTTTTGCGTCCTGGAGACGCCGCCGCGGCTGAGGGCTTCAGGCCTCGCCGGCCATAGCGGTGTGGCTGAAGCCGCCGTCCACGTAGGTGATCTCGGCGCTGATGCCGGCCGCGAGGTCCGACAGCAGGAAGGCGGCTGTGTTGCCGACGTCCTCGATGGTGACGTTGCGGCGGATCGGTGCCTGGGCCGCGAACTGGCCGAGCAGCTTGCCGAAGTCCTTGATGCCTGAGGCCGCCAGCGTCTTGATCGGCCCCGCCGAGATGCCATTCACCCGCACGCCCTTCGACCCCAGGGCCTGAGCCAGGTAGCGCACGCTGGCCTCCAGGCTGGCTTTGGCCAGGCCCATGGTGTTGTAGTTCGGCACGATGCGCAGTGCGCCCAGATAACTCAGCGTCAGCAGCGCCGAGCCTGCGCGCAGCCGCGGCGCGGCCAGTTTGGCCATGGCCGGGAAGCTGTAGGCCGAAATGTCGTGGGCGATGCGGAAGTTCTCGCGCGTCATGCCTTCGAGAAAATCGCCGGCAATCGCCTCGCGCGGGGCGAAACCGATGGAATGGACGAAGCCGTCGAATTCCGGCCAGACCTCGCCGAGCTGGTCGAAGAGGGCCGCCATCTGCTCGTCGCTGCTGACGTCGCAGTCGTAGATCAGCGTCGAGCCGAACTCGGCTGCGAACTCGCTGATGCGCTCCTTGAAGCGCTCGCCCTGGTAGCTGAACGCCAGCTCGGCGCCCTCCCGGTGGCATGCCCGTGCGATGCCGTAGGCGATGGAGCGGTTGGACAGCACGCCCGTGATCAGCAGCCGCTTGCCGGCGAGAAAGCCCATTCTTGTCTCCTGTGAGGTCTCAAACAGCCTCAGATTCTTGCACGCGCGGCGGCCGGCAGCTTGCCGGCACGGGACTTGCACAGTACAATCCGACTTTCACCAGAACCGAAAACCGCCCCGGACGACATCCCCCGGAGCTGGCTTGGTGAACAAGTTGGGCGGATTCATCCAGCCCATTTTTTTTGCTTTTTCGATTTTCTCTAGACCCGAAGCCCATCCCCGCATGAGTTGGCAAGCCGCTGTGGAAACGACCGTAACCGGTCTCGGTTACGACCTCGTGGACTGCGAACGCAGTGCCAGTGGTGGAACGCTGCGCGTGACGATAGATAAGCTGGCGCCGCAGGCGGAAGCCGGCGAATTGATCGACGTGGACGATTGTGAGAAGGTCACCCGCCAGCTGCAGTATGTGCTGGAGGTCGAGGGTTTGGAGTATTCCCGGCTCGAGGTGTCCTCGCCGGGGCTGGATCGGCTGCTGAACAAGCCCGCGCACTATGCGCGCTTCGCCGGCCAGGAAATCGACATCACGCTGCGCATGCCCTTCCAGGGGCGCAAGAAGTACCGCGGCGTTCTCGGCACCCAGCCGGATGTGACGAGCGACCAGGCCTGGCGCCTGGTGTTCGACGACGGCGAGGCCGAGCAGGCGCTGGACTTCACGCTGGACGAGGTGCGTGAGGCGCGTCTGGTGCCGGTGATCAGCTTCAAGGGCCGCGGCGGTGAGCCAGCGCCCGACCGCAAGCCGGGTCAGCGTGGTGTCATCAAGCCCAAGAAGGCAGCTCTAAAGAAACAAGCGGGTGAGCCCCAGCAGGCGGCGCCCGGCCAAGACAAGGTTGATGGAGGTCTCAAGCAATGAACCGCGAAATGTTGATGCTGGTGGATGCAATCTCGCGCGAGAAGAGCGTGGAGCGCGATGTTGTGTTCGGTGCGGTGGAAGCCGCGCTGGCATCGGCCACCAAGAAGATTTACGGCGCTGAGGCCGACATCCGCGTCAGCGTGGATAGGGAATCCGGCGAGTACGAGACCTTCCGCCGCTGGCACGTGGTGCCGAACGAGGCCGGCCTGCAGAACGCAGATGCCGAAATCCTGCTGTTCGAAGCGCAGGAGCAGATCGGCGACATCGAGGTGGACGACCACATCGAGGAGCCCGTCGAGTCCGTACCCATCGGCCGCATCGGCGCACAGGCCGCCAAGCAGGTCATCCTGCAGAAGATCCGCGACGCGGAGCGCGAGCAACTGCTGAACGACTTCATGTCGCGCGGCGAGAAGATCTTCGTCGGCACGGTCAAGCGCCTGGACAAGGGCGACATCATTGTCGAAAGCGGCCGGGTGGAAGGTCGCCTCAAGCGCAGCGAGATGATCTCGAAAGAGAACCTGCGCACTGGTGACCGCGTGCGCGCCGTCATCCTGGGTGTGGACCCGACGCAGCGCGGCCCGCAGATCATGTTGTCGCGCTCTGCGCCCGAGTTCATGAAGGAGCTCTTCGCGCAGGAAGTGCCCGAGATCGAGCAGGGCCTGCTTGAGATCAAGAGCTGCGCCCGCGACAGCGGTTCGCGCGCCAAGATCGCCGTGGTCAGCCACGACCGCCGCGTCGACCCCATCGGCACTTGCGTCGGCGTGCGCGGTTCGCGCGTCAACGGCGTGACGACCGAGCTGGCTGGCGAGCGCGTCGACATCGTGCTGTGGAGCGAGGACCCGGCCCAGTTCGTCATCGGCGCACTGGCTCCGGCCAACGTTCAATCCATTGTGGTGGATGAAGAGCGTCATGCGATGGACGTCGTCGTCGACGAGGAAAACCTCGCGATCGCGATCGGCCGTGGCGGCCAGAACGTGCGCCTGGCGTCCGAGCTGACCGGCTGGCGCATCAACATCATGTCGGCCGAGGAATCGGCCGCCAAGCACGAGCTGGAAAGCGAATCGGTGCGCAAGCTCTTCGTCGACAAGCTCGACGTGGACGCGGAAGTCGCCGACATCCTGATCGCCGAGGGCTTCACCAGCCTCGAAGAAGTGGCCTACGTCCCGATGCAGGAAATGCTCGAGATCGAAGCCTTCGACGAGGACACGGTCAACGAACTGCGCACCCGAGCCAAGGACGCGCTGCTGACCATGGAGATCGCCCGCGAAGAGAAGGTCGAGGAGGTCTCCCAAGACCTGCGCGATCTGGAAGGTGTCTCGCCCGAGCTGCTGAGCAAGCTCGCCGAGGGCGGCATCAACACCCGCGATGACCTGGCCGACCTGGCCGTGGACGAATTGGTCGAACTGACCGGCCTGGGCGAAGACAGCGCGCGTGCGCTGATCATGAAGGCCCGTGAACACTGGTTCAACGATTGATCGATCTCGACACGCCGCGCCGCACCGAAAGCAATTTGAAGGATTCCCACATGGCCGTGACTACCGTCGCCCAATTCGCCGCCGAGCTGAGCAAGCCGGCGGGCACGCTGCTGGAGCAGCTGCATGCCGCGGGCGTCAAGAAGTCTTCCGTCGACGACTCGCTCTCCGAGTCCGACAAGGAACGCCTGCTCGACCACCTGCGCTCCTCGCATGGCACCGCCGCCACCGAGCGCAAGAAGATCACCCTCGTCAAGAAGTCGACGACTGAGATCAAGCAAGCCGATGCCAGTGGCAAGGCCCGCACGATCCAGGTCGAGGTGCGCAAGAAGCGCACCTTCGTCAAGCGTGACGATGCCAGCGGCGCCGACGAGGCCGCGGGTGGCCCCGACGACGCTGATCTGCTGCGCCGCGAGGAAGAGGCGCAGGCTCAGGCCGACGCGCTGCGCGTGCAGGAAGAGGAACTCGCCGCCAAGGTGAAGGCCCGCGAGGAAGCTGAGCGCGCCGCGCGCGAAGCCGCTGAAGCGCGCCGCGCCGAAGAGCAGGCCGCCGCCGAAGCCGCCGCGAAGGCCGCTGCCGAAGCCGCAGCCCAGGCCGCAGCCGCCGCTAAAGCTGCCGAAAAGGGCGAAGAGAAGACCAGCGAGCAGGTGGCCGAGGCGCGTCAGCGCAACGCCGCCGCCGCTGCCGCAGAGGCCGCAGCCATCAACAAGGCCGCGGCCGCCAAGCGCGCGCCCAAGGCCGCGCCGGTGCCGGAAGCGCCCGAAGTGGTTGCGCCGCCGCCGCCCGCGCCTGAGGTCGTCGCACCGCCGCCCCCGGCCCCGGTCGAGGCCGCCAAGCCGGCGCTGCGCGTCGTCAAGGCCGTCGATGCCGCTGCCGAAGAAAAGCAGAAGCAAGACGACCTGGCCCGCCGCCGCAAGGCTGCCGAGGACGAGGCCGCCAAGATCCGCGCGATGATGAACGCGCCGAAGAAGGTGATGATCGCGGCCAAGAAGGAAGAGCCCAAGCCGGCCGAAGGCGCGGGTATCAAGGGCACCATCCACAAGAAGGCGGGCACCCCGGGTGCCGCGCCGGCTGCGCCGGGCAGCGCCACGGCCAAGCCGGGCGACAAGAAGTCGGTCAAGTCCGAGAAGCTGTCTTCCAGCTGGGCAGATGACGCGGCCAAGAAGCGCGGCCTCAAGACTATCGGTGCTGGCCCGGCCGGTGCCAACCGCCCGGGTGGTGGTGGCAACTGGCGCGCTCCGGCGCGCGGTGGTGCCGGTGGCCGCCGTGGCAACGACCGTGGTGGCAACGGCCCGTCCAGCTTCCAGGCTCCTGCCGAAATGCAGATCCAGGAAGTGCATGTGCCTGAGACCATCTCAGTGGCCGACCTGGCGCACAAGATGTCTGTCAAGGCCGCCGAGGTCATCAAGCAACTGATGAAGCTGGGCCAGATGGTCACCATCAACCAGCAGCTGGACCAAGAGACGGCCATGATCCTGGTCGAGGAAATGGGCCACAAGGCCTTCCCGGCCAAGCTGGACGATCCGGACGCCTTCCTCGAGGAAGAGGGCACGACCAGCGAGCAGCAGCACGAGTCGCTGCCGCGCGCCCCGGTCGTCACCGTCATGGGTCACGTCGACCACGGCAAGACCTCGCTGCTGGACTACATCCGTCGTGCCCGTGTTGCGGCGGGCGAGGCCGGCGGCATCACGCAGCACATCGGCGCCTATCACGTCGACACGCCGCGCGGCATGATCACCTTCCTGGACACCCCGGGTCACGCGGCCTTCACGGCCATGCGGGCCCGCGGCGCCAAGGCGACGGACATCGTGATCCTGGTTTGCGCGGCCGATGACGGCGTCATGCCACAGACCAAGGAAGCCATCCACCATGCCAAGGCGGCCGGCGTGCCCATCGTGGTCGCGATGACCAAGATCGACAAGCCCGATGCCAACGTCGAGCGCGTGAAGAGCGAGCTGGTGGCCGAACAGGTTGTGCCGGAAGAATTCGGCGGCGAGTCGCCGTTCATCGGCGTGTCGTCCAAGACCGGCCAGGGTGTGGACGAGCTGCTGGAGCAGGTGCTGCTGCAGGCTGAAGTGCTTGAACTGAAGTCACCGGTCGAGTCCATGGCCAAGGGCATCGTCATCGAAGCCAAGCTGGACAAGGGCCGCGGCCCGGTGGCGACGGTGCTGGTGCAGAGCGGCACGCTGAAGCGCGGCGACGTCGTGCTGGCGGGCTCTACCTTCGGCCGCGTGCGCGCCATGTTGGACGAAGACGGCAAGGCCACCGCCGAGGCGGGCCCGTCCATCCCGGTCGAGATCCAGGGCTTGACGGAAGTGCCGCAAGCCGGTGACGAGTTCATGGTGCTGGGCGACGAGCGCCGTGCCCGCGAGGTCGCGACCTTCCGTCAAGGCAAGTACCGCGACGTGAAGCTGGCCAAGCAGCAGGCAGCCAAGCTGGAGAACATGTTCAGCGAGATGGGTGCGGGCGACGTGCAGACGCTGCCCCTCATCATCAAGTCCGACGTGCAGGGTTCGCAGGAAGCACTGGCCGCTTCGCTGCTCAAGCTCAGCAACGCCGAGGTCAAGGTGCAGATCGTCCACGCGGCGGTCGGCGGCATCAGCGAGAGCGACATCAACCTCGCCATCGCGTCCAAGGCCGTCATCATCGGCTTCAACGTGCGGGCCGATGCCGGCGCGCGCAAGCTGGCCGAAGGCAACGCGGTCGATCTGCGTTACTACAGCATCATTTACGACGCTGTGGACGACGTGACCAAGGCCATGTCCGGCATGCTGGCGCCGGAGCAGCGCGAGGAAGCGCTGGGCACCGCCGAGATTCGCGTCGTGTTCGTCGCCTCCAAGATCGGCACGGTGGCCGGCTCCATGGTCACCAGCGGCCTGGTCCGCCGTGGTGCGCGCTTCCGCCTGTTGCGCGAGAACACCGTCATCTTCACGGGTGAGGTGGACTCGGTGCGACGCGAGAAGGATGACGTCCGCGAGGTCAAGGAAGGCTTCGAGTGCGGTATCAAGCTCAAGAACTACAGCGACATCAAGGAAGGTGATCAGCTCGAATTCTTCGAGATCAAGGAAGTGGCCCGCACGCTCTGACCTTTTTACTTGAGGGTTAACCCCGCCCCTCGGGGCGGGGTTTGTTCTTTCAGGAAACCAGCCAGCCATGAGACACAAACGCGCCATCCCCAACCGAGCTTTCCGAGTCGCCGACCAGATCCAGCGCGACCTGGCGGAGCTCATCCGCGAGCTCAAGGATCCGCGCATCGGCATGGCGACGATCAACGCGATCGAGGTCACGCCGGACTATGCGCATGCCAAGGTGTTCTTCTCGGTGCTGATCGGCGACCCGAAGGAGACGCAGGAAGCGCTCAACGAGGCCGCCGGTTTCCTGCGCAATGGCCTGTTCAAGCGCCTGCAGATCCACACCGTGCCGACGCTGCATTTCCAGTTCGACCGCACCATCGAGCGCGCGGCTGAGATGAGCGCACTGATCAACAAGGCCAACGCGACGCGCGCGTTGGAGGACGAGGAACCAAATGACTGAGGCCACCGCCGTGGCGCCACAGCCGCGCGCCCCGCAAGACAGCCGCCCGCCCCGCGTGCGGGTGCAGCGCCGCGCCCTGCATGGCGTGTTGTTGCTCGACAAGCCGCTGGGCTTGTCGAGCAACGACGCGTTGCAGAAGGCTAAGTGGTTGCTGCGCGCCGAGAAGGCCGGCCACACAGGCACGCTGGACCCACTGGCCACCGGGCTGCTGCCGCTGTGCTTCGGCGCGGCGACCAAGTTCAGCCAGTTGAGCCTGGATGCCGACAAGCGCTACCTTGCGACGCTGGCGCTGGGCATCCGCACGACCACCGGCGACGCCGAGGGCGAGGTGCTGGAGCGTCACGACGCCGACCACATCACGCCCGAGCAGATCGCCGCCGCCTGTGCCGCCTTCACCGGCGAGATCGACCAGATGCCGCCGATGTACTCGGCGCTGAAGCACGAAGGCAAGGCGCTGTACGAGTACGCGCGAGCCGGCATCGAGATCGAGCGCAAGAGCCGTCGCGTGACGATTCATGCCATCGACATCGTCAGCGTGCAGGCTGGCACCGTGACCCTCGACGTCCGTTGCACCAAAGGCACCTACATCCGCACGCTGGCCGAAGACATCGGCGCGAAGCTGGGCGTGGGTGCGTCGCTGGCCGCGCTGCGCCGCACGGGCTCGGGCAGCCTGACGCTAGATGGCAGCATCACGCTGACCGCGCTGGAAGCCCTGCCCGAAGAGCAGCGCGCCGCGCTGCTGACCTCACCCGACCGGTTGCTGGCCGAGTCGCCCGAACTGCGCCTGCCCGCGGCCGAAGCAGCCCGTTTCCTGTCCGGGCTGCGCCGCCGCGTCGACGCAGCCGATGCCGAGCGCGTGCGCGTCTACGGCCCCGAGGCGCGTGCCTTTCTTGGCAGTGCCCACATCACTTCTGGCGAGTTGATCGCCGACCGCCTGTTGACCCCGCCGGAGGTCCAGGCTCTGCTCTCCGCCTGAACCGGTTTTTTCCAAAGCATCACCATGACCACCCCGATCCGCAACATTGCCATCATTGCCCACGTCGACCACGGCAAAACCACCATGGTCGACCAACTGCTGCGCCAGAGCGGTACCTTCGCCGACCACGAAAAAGTCGTCGACACCGTCATGGACAGCAACGCCATCGAACGTGAGCGCGGCATCACCATTCTGGCCAAGAACTGCGCTGTGTCGTGGGGCGGTACGCACATCAACATCGTTGACACCCCGGGCCACGCGGACTTCGGCGGTGAAGTCGAGCGCGCGCTGTCCATGGTCGACGGCGTCGTGCTGTTGATCGACGCGCAGGAAGGCCCGATGCCGCAGACGCGCTTCGTGACCAAGAAGGCGCTGGCCCTGGGCCTCAAGCCCATCGTCGTCGTCAACAAGGTCGACAAGCCGGGTGCCAAGCCCGACGCCGTCATCAATGCCGCGTTCGACCTGTTCGCCAATCTTGGCGCCACCGACGAGCAGTTGGACTTCCCGGTCGTCTACGCCTCCGGCATCAACGGCTGGACATCGCTGACCGAAGGCGCACCCGGCGAGCAGTGGGGCCCCGACATGTCGGCTCTGTTCGACACCGTGCTCAAGCACGTGCCGGCCCAGTCGGGTGATCCCGCGGCGCCGCTGCAACTGCAAATCTCGGCGCTGGACTTCTCCACCTTCGTCGGCCGCATCGGCGTGGGCCGCATCAGCCAGGGCACGATCAAGCCCGGCATGCAGGTCACCGTGATGGAAGGCCCGGACGGCAAGGCCGTCAATGGCCGCATCAACCAGGTGCTGACCTTCCACGGCCTGGACCGTGTGCAGGTGACGGACGCCGGCCCGGGCAACATCGTGCTGATCAACGGCATCGAGGACATCGGCATCGGCGTCACCGTGACCGACCCGGCCAACCCCGCGCCGCTGCCCATGCTGAAGGTGGATGAGCCGACGCTGACGATGAACTTCTGCGTCAACACCAGCCCGCTGGCCGGCCGTGAAGGCAAGTTCGTCACCAGCCGCCAGATCTGGGACCGCCTGCAGAAGGAGCTGCAGCACAACGTGGCGCTGCGCGTAAAGGAAACCGACGAAGACGGCATCTTCGAGGTTTGCGGCCGCGGCGAACTGCACCTGACCATCCTGCTGGAGAACATGCGCCGTGAAGGCTACGAGCTGGCCGTCTCCAAGCCGCGCGTGATGTTCAAGGACGTCAACGGCGAGAAGCATGAGCCGATGGAGCTCGTCACTGCCGACGTCGAGGAAACCCACCAGGGTGGCGTCATGCAGGCGCTGGGTCTGCGCAAGGGCGAAATGCTGAACATGGAGCCGGACGGCAATGGGCGCGTGCGTCTGGAGTACCGCATTCCCGCTCGTGGCCTGATCGGCTTCGCCAACGAGTTCATGAACCTGACGCGCGGTTCCGGCCTGATCTCGTCGATCTTCGACGGCTACGAGGCCCACAAGGGGGAAATCGGCGGCCGCAAGAACGGCGTGCTGATCTCCATGGACGACGGCGAAATCTTCACCTACGCCCTGGGCAAGTTGGACGACCGCGGTCGCATGTTCGTGAAGCCGAACGACCCGGTGTACGAAGGCATGATCGTCGGTATCCACAACCGCGACAACGATCTGGTCGTCAATGCGACGCGCACCAAGCAGCTGACCAACTTCCGCGTGTCGGGCAAGGAAGACGCGATCAAGATCACGCCGCCGATCGACCTGACGCTGGAATACGGCGTGGACTTCATCGACGACGACGAACTGGTCGAGATCACGCCCAAGAGCGTGCGCGTTCGCAAACGCCACCTGTC
>JACPYV010000011.1 GCA_016195825.1 Burkholderiales bacterium
CCGTCCATCCCGGCGCTATTTCGCCGCGGGCGGGTTCGCCTGCGCGTTCGGCGTGAACAGCGGCTGTCCGAACTTCGCCTTGCCGAACGAGCCGATGAACTCCTGCGTGTCGGGGATCAGCAGCCATCTCGCGAACGTGCGCGCGGCCTCGGCCTTCACGTTCGGGTTCTTCGCCGGATTGACGACGATGACGCGGTACGTGTTGAGCAGGTCCTTCGCCTTCTCGCTCACGATCTCGAGCTTCAGCGACGCGCGGAGCGCCAGCCACGTGCCGCGGTCGATCAGCGTGTAGGCCTGCACGACGTCGTCGGGCAGCATGGTCAGCTTCCAGCCCGGCATGTAGACAGTGGACAGGCGCTCGCGGGCGACCTTGTCGACGGCCGAGTCGGGCGTGATGGCCAGTCCGGGTGCGGCGATGTGCACGCCAAAGGTGACGGTGCCCGTGCCCAGGCCCTGCACCGACAGCGCATCGTCGATCTCGGTGGTTTGCGAGTCGTCGATGGAGAAGGCCTGCGCCGGTGACAGCGCCAGTTCGTCCTTGATCTCGGGTGCCGTGAGTGCGGGGAAGCCGGCACCCTTGGGGAAGTTCTCGAACAGGAAGCGCTTCCAGTGGAACTGGTAGGGGCTGGTGATGGCGCCGGCGCCCTGCAGCAGGTCCAGCGGCGCCTTGTGCGCCAGCTTGCTGGCCTCGACGACGGCCTTGTACTCGGGGCCGTTCTTGTCGGGCTTGAAGAGGATCTTGTAGATCTGGTCCTGGATGGGCGCGGGGCAGCTGCCGCCGGCCAGCTCCTGGGCCCAGGTCTCGATCTGCAGCTGCTGCTGGCGCTTGCGCTCGATGCCCAGCAGCGCGGCCTTGACCGTCTCCTCAGGAGCCTTCTTGAACTGGCCCTTGCCGGCGCGGCGGAAATAGTGCGGCGCATCGAACAGCCGCAGCAGCGCGGCGGCCTGCTGGACGACGCCCGCGGAGGCGTCGAAATAGTCCCGTGCCAGGTCGGCAAAGCCGAACTCGCCCTCGGGGGCGAATTCCCAGGCCAGGTCCAGATCAATGTCGTCGGCCAGCGCGCGGGCTTCGCTCAGCAGCACGGCGGGCGCCGGCTTCTCGAACTTCAGCAGCACATTGGCGGACTTGACCTTGACCCGCTTGCCCGAGTCCAGCTCGACCTGCAGCGAGGCATCGGCCTCCGACATCACCCGGCCGGCGTGAAATTTCCCGGCATCATCAAACAGCGCAAACATAAGAGGGCGATTGTCGCCTCAGCCTTGCAGGTGTTCGAGGACACCGGGCAGATGGTCTTCGAAGTCGGTGAGGCCGTGGTCGCTACCCTCCAGCACCTCGCCGTCGCAGCCGGCGTAGCGGGCCAGCATCTCGCGCCAGTCCAGCAGCTCGTCACCCTTGGCGATCAGCGCGTAGTAGCGCAGCGGCGTCGTCAGCCGGGGCGGTGGCGTCAGGGCGGCGAGTTCGGCCACGTGCTGGGCGGTGAAATCGAACTTCAACGCGGGGTCATGCCAGGCGCTCAGCTCCCCGATATGGCCAGCGAGGTCGCGCGCCGGGTCCACGGCCGGGTTCAGCACTGCCGCACGCCACTTGCGGTGGGCCGGCTGTTCGGCCAGCGCCGTGGCGTAGAAGCCGCCCAGCGAGCTGCCGATGACGGCCGCTCCCACCGCCGGCCAGCCGGCGACAAGCTCGCCGATCAAGGCCATCGCGTCCAGCGGCGACGGCGGCAGCTGCGGGCAGGCGAAAGTCAGGCCGGGCTGGCCGGCGGCCCAGGCGGCCATGCGGCGCGCCTTGGCGGAGGCGGGGGACGAGCGAAAGCCGTGCAGATAAATCAGATGCGTGAGCGCCATGACGGAAGTTTTTGCGTGAAATTTGGCAACCCTGCGACGGGGGAGGGCTCCCATTGACGCCAGTGTCGCTGCCCGCCACAGTGGCCGCCTTTCGTTTCTCCCGGACACACTTTCATGATCCCGATGTGCCGCACCGCCCTGGCCACTGCCGCGCTGCTCGCGCTGGCCGCCTCCGCCCAAGCCCAGACCCCTGCCGCAGCACCGGCCGGTGCAGCTTCGGCACCCGGCGCCGCCGCCGCCCGGCCGCCCGCCGACCCGACCGCCCCCAAGCCCTTCGCCGACGTCATCAAGGGCGCCAAGGAGCAGCCGTCGCCAACTCTGTCGGCGAGCGTGGCCTGTACGCCAGCCAGATGCTGGGCGACGAGCTGGCCGAGTGGCGCCGCATCGGCAACCATGTGCAGCTGATCGCGCTGAACACCAAGTTCCGTTCTGACAACGCTTCGTCCAAGCTGGCCATTGAGCAGGCCTTCTCGCCCAGCCTGATCACCTCCGGCCCGGTGGCCAGCGCCGACCACCCGGACCGCAAGTCCGTGCTGGTGGATGCCAGTGGCCTGCTGCTGGGCGACATCCCTGGCTATTCCACCCGCCTGGAGATGGCCTACCGTCTGCCCTACGCGCCGGACCGCAGCAACTCGTTCATCGAGGCCAGCCGCGCCGACGCGCAGATCACGACGTTGACCTCGCGCATGCACTTCGCCACCGCGCGCATCCCCGCGCCGCCGCTGGTGCCCGTGCCGGTGCCCATGCCCACGCCGCCGCAGGCGACGCCGGACCCGCGCTCGATGTTCTTCAGCTTCGTCTACAGCTTCCGCGCGCTGCCCGAAGCGCCGGCCGCCGTGCGCCATGCCGACCCGCGTCTGGGTCATTTCATGGAGAGCTACAGCAACCTGGGCGACGACCTTAAGGCCAACCCGCGTGTGCACATGGTGGCGCGCTGGCGCC
Organism: Burkholderiales bacterium; assembly: GCA_016195825.1. Classification (GTDB taxonomy): domain Bacteria; phylum Pseudomonadota; class Gammaproteobacteria; order Burkholderiales; family Burkholderiaceae_C; genus Pelomonas. The sequence continues at coordinate 2,788 of JACPYV010000011.1, forward strand.
TGGAGAAGAAGGACCCGGCGGCAGCACTGTCCGAGCCGGTGCAGCCCATCACCTACTGGATGGACAAGAACATCCCCACCAAGTACCGCGAGGCCGTCAAGGCCGGCATCCTGGAGTGGAACAAGGCCTTCGAGAAGATCGGCTTCAAGGACGCCGTCGTCGCCAAGCAGCAGCCCGACGATGCCGACTGGGACAACATGGACTCGACGCACGCGTCCATCCGCTGGTTCACCGGCTCCGACGTGGGCTTTGCCATCGGCCCGAGCAACCGTGACCCGCGCACCGGCGAGATCCTGGACGCCGACATCGGCATGAGCGACGTCTTCGGCCGCGGCTCGCGCCGCCTCGCCACGGACGACGTGGCCAGCCAGCTGGCGCATGACCACGCTGGCAGCTGGATGGGCGAGCGCAGCCGCGTCGCGCTGGCCGAGCAGCTGTGCAGCTACATGGCCGACCAGGCCACCGAGCTGGGCTTCGCGCTAGACCTGCTGGCGCTGCGCGACGGCACGGACATGAACGGCCCCGAGGCCGAGGCGCTGGCCCAGGCCGTCATCAAGGACGTGGTCATGCACGAGGTTGGCCACACGCTGGGCCTCAAGCACAACTTCAAGTCGTCCACCACGGTCACGCAGGCCCAACTCAAGGACAGGGACTGGACCGAAGCGCACGGCATCTCCAACTCGGTGATGGACTACAACGCCTATAACCTGCCGCTCAAGGGCGAGGCCAAGACCAGCATCACCAACACGACGCTGGGCGCCTACGACTACTGGGCCATCGAATACGCCTACAAGCCCATCGCCGTGGAGCAGGAGACGGCCGAGCTCGCCAGGATCGCAGCGCGCTCGACCGAGCCGCAGCTGGCCTACGGCGACGACTTCGATCAGGGCGTGGGCGGCCCCTACGACGGCTTCGATCCGCGCACCAACCAGCGCGACCTGGGCGACGACCCGCTGGCCTACGCCAAGAAGCGTCTCAAGCTAAGCCAGGAGCTGTGGGAGCGCGTGCAGGCCCGCAAGCCCGAGGCCGGCGAAGACCCGCTGCGCAGCCGCCGCTCGGTGTTTGAGAGCTTCCGCCAGTTGGGCATGACGGCCAACAACGTCAGCAAATACGTTGGCGGCATCTATGCCGAGCGCATCGTGCCGGGCGTCACGCCGGGCCAGGCCTTCAAGCCGGTAGACAACGCCCAGCAGCGCGAGGCCCTGCGCTTCATCGCGACGGGCCTGCTGTCCAGCGACTCGTTCAAGTTCCGCCCCGAGTTCCTGACCAGTCAGACGGTGGACTACAACGAGTGGGACCGCGGCCTGCCGCTGTCCATCCCCGACAGCGTCAGCGCGCTGCAGGGCCGCGTGCTGGACCGCCTGATGTCGCCCAACACGGCGCGCCGCCTGATCGAGCAGAGCGGCTACCTGCCCGAGGCCCAACGCAAGGGTGCGGTGTCGCTGAGCGAGGTCTACGCCACGCTGCAGGGCGCCATCTTCAGCGAGCTGAAGACGGGCACCGAGATCGACCGCATGCGCCGCAGCCTGCAACGCGAGTACCTGAAACGCCTGCAGGCCCAGCTGAACCGCTCCACCAACGGTGCAACGGTCTATGCCGACGCGTTCTCGATGGCCCGTTACCACGCCAGCCAGTTGGCCAGCGACCTGCGCACGGCCTCGGCCAAGCCGGGCCTGTCCGTCGAGACGCGCGCCCACCTGGCTGAGTCGCTGGACCTGCTCAACGGCATGCTGAAGGCGACGATGACGCGCACCTGATCCCAGCGCACCTTTGCGACCAAGGCCGGCAGCGATGTCGGCCTTTTTTCTGCTCGCTACCATCTGTGGCCACGAGGAAAGCCCCATGCCCGACAGCGCGCAATTCAACCAACTCGGTGCCGAGCACCTGCCGGGTTATCTCGGCATCGTCATCACCCACGTGGAAGGCAGCGAGATCCACGCCGACCTGGCTGTGCGCCAGGAGTTGATGGCGCCCAACGGTTTCCTGCACGCTGGCAGCGTCGTGACGCTGGCCGACACCTGCGCCGGCTATGGCTGCATGGCCAACCTGCCCGAGGGTGCGGTCGGCTTCACGACCATCGAGCTGAAGTCCAACCACTTGGGTACGGCGCGCGACGGCACCATCACCTGCGTGGCCAAGGCCCAGCACCTGGGCCGCACGACGCAGGTCTGGGATGCGGTCGTCACGCACAAGGACACCGGCAAGACCATTGCCTTGTTTCGCTGCACGCAGATGGTGCTGTACGGCAAGTGAGGCTGGCAGAGCCCCGCGGACGGGGGGAGATCGCGGCGCTTGTCCCATGTTCGAGGGCCAGCGTGGCCCGGTGGTGGCGCGAGACTCGCGCCTCGCCGTCCCCGAGGTTCCGACCATGACTGTCCGCCTGCTGTTTGCTGTTCCCGTTTTCGCCCTGCTCGCCGCCTGCGGCAAGTCCTCGACCTCGCTGGGCGAGGGCGGCTCCGTCATCTCCGGCTCGGCCGGGCCGGCCGGCGCACACAAGGCCAGCCGCGAGCTGGTGAAGTGCGACGCGCCCGTCGCCACACTGGCGCTGGTCGAGAACCCCAACGGCTACAGCTACTCCAGCAGCTACCAACTGCCGTCCAGCCCCGTGCCGCTGGTGCGCCTGCTGGCCCAGCAGAGCGGCTGCTTTCGCGTCGTCGACCGCGCGGCCGGCCTGAAGGCCACGGTGCGCGAGCAGGAGCTCAAGGATGCTGGCATCCTGCGCCAGCAGGGCAACACGGTCCACAAGGGCAAGGGCTACGAAGCCCAGTACAGCCTGACCCCCAGCCTGACCTTCAGCGAGCAGGATGCCGGCCGCCAGATCGGCGGCATCCTGCAGGCCATCCCCTACCTGAACAAACTCGTCGGTGCGGCGGAGCAGGTCAAGCTCAAGCAGGCCCAGGCGGCGCTGCTGCTGACCGACAACGAGACCACCGAGCAGATCGCCGCGGCGACCGGCTCGGTCGAGGTGGCAGACCTGGGCGTGGGCGGCGCCATCGTCGGCAAGCTGGGCGGCGCGGCCGGCGCGGGCTGGAGCAATTCCAACGAGGGCAAGGTCATCGCCGCGGCGTTCCTCGATGCGCACAACCAGCTCGTCGCCCAGGTGCGCGAGCTGCAGGCCAAGGAGCTGCCGCCGGAAGTCGCCCGACGCAAGGCGCAAGGCGGCTGAGCCAGGGCTATGCTGGCGCCATGCAGCCGGACAAGCCCTTCAAGATCCCTGAATCCGTCCTCGTGGTCATCCACACGCCCGATCTGCAGGTCCTGCTGATCGAGCGCGCCGACCATCCCGGCTACTGGCAGAGCGTCACCGGTTCCAAGGACAGTCTCGACGAGCCGGTCACAGAGACCGCGCGGCGCGAGGTGCTGGAGGAGACCGGCTTCGACATACCGGCCGTGGGTGGTGAACTGCGCGACTGGCGGTTGGCCAACGTCTACGACATCTACCCGCACTGGCGCCACCGCTACGCGCCCGGCGTCACGCGCAATACCGAACACGTCTTCGGCCTGCAGCTGCCGTCGGCGTTGACGCCGACGCTGTCGCCGCGCGAGCATCTGGCGTGGCTGTGGCTGCCCTGGCATGAAGCAGCCGACCGCTGTTTCTCGCCGTCCAACGCCGAAGCCGTGCTGCAGCTGCCCAGGCTTGCTGCTGCCATGACGCCATGAGATCCGTCGCCCGCCCCGCCCCCCACTCGCCCGGCGCGGTGCTGCGCGTGGCCACGTACAACATCCACAAGGGTGTGCGGGGCCTGGGGCCCGCCAAGCGGCTGGAGATCCACAACTTGCAGATGGGCGTGGAGGCCATGGACGCCGACCTGGTCTGTCTGCAGGAGGTGCGCCTCTTCCACCACCGCGAGGCGGCCTATTTCGACCGCACCTGGTTCGGCTGGCCCGAGCAAGGCCAGGCCGAGTTCCTCGCGCCTGACGGCTATGAGGTGGCCTACCGCACCAACGCGACGACCCGGTTCGGCGAGCATGGCAACGCGCTGCTGTCGCGCTGGCCGCTGGGTGATATCGGCCACCACGATGTGTCCGACCATGCCTTCGAGCAACGCGGGCTGCTGCATGTGCCGGTGCGCTGGCAGGGGGCCAACGTGCATGTGGTCGTAGCCCATTTCGGCTTGATCCATTCAAGCCGGTTGCGCCAGGTCGAACGCCTCGCTGCCTTCGTGCGAGAGCATGTGCCCGCGGGCGACCCCGTCCTCGTCGCGGGTGACTTCAACGATTGGGGCGAGCGCCTGGACGTGTCGATGCGGGCCCATGGCCTGAAGCGTGCGCAGTCGCCGCATTCGCGCGGGCGCGCTGCTACCTTTCCGTCGCGGCTGCCGGTGTTTGCGCTGGACCGCGTCTACCTGCGCGGCCTGCACTGCACCGGCGTGCAAGTGCCGCGCGGCCCGAGCTGGGCCCGGATGTCGGACCACCTGCCCTTGATCGTCGAGCTGGCGCTGGAATGATCCCCGCTCGGCCGACCGAAGGGACGCGCTCCCGCCTGGACGGGCGGCGCGCAGCACCAAGGGTGACCCGATGAGGCGACTCGGGGCGAAGCGGCGCCGGCGGCATCACGCCGCGGACCCTGGTTTCGTCGGCGGCAACGAGGTCGAGCTGCTGCGCGGCGGCGACCAGCTCTTCCCGCGCATGGAGGCCGCCATCCGTGCGGCGCACCGAGAGGTCTGGCTGGCGACCTATATCTTTCATGACGACACCGCCGCGCTGGCGCTGGTGGAGGCGCTGCTGGCCGCCGACCGGCGCGGCGTGCGCGTGCGCGTCGTCGTTGACGGCTTCGGCAGCGGTGCCAGCGCGGCGACGCTGCGCGATCGCTTTGCCGGCAGCGGCGTGGCCTTCGCCGTGTTTCGGCCCATGGACCGCTGGTGGCATTGGCTGCAGCCCGGCCAGCTGCGCCGCCTGCACCAGAAGCTTTGTGTCGTCGACGGCGAGCAGGCCTTTGTCGGCGGCATCAACGTCATTGACGACCGGCTGGACATCCACCATGGGATGAGCGAGCTGCCGCGGCTGGATTTCGCCGTGGCGTTGCGGGGAGCGCTGGTCGATGCCGTGGGCCAGGGCGTGCGCTCGATCTGGTCGCGCGCCTGGCTGGGGCGTGACTTCGACGACGCGCTGCTGGACTACGTGCCGCTGCGCCGCCGCATGGGCCTGTGGCTGAACCAGCTCTGGCGCGGCCCGCAGCGCCTGCCCGAGCCCGCTGCGCGGCTGCAGCCCGTCTGCGCTGCCTTCGTGCTGCGCGACAACCTGCGCCGGCGGCGCACCATCGAGCACGCCTATGCCGACGCGATCCACGGTGCGAGTGGCAGCGTGGACCTGGTCTGCCCCTACTTCTACCCGGGCCAACGCATCCGCCTGGCGCTGCGCCGCGCGGCCGGGCGCGGCGTGCGCGTGCGCCTGCTGCTGCAGGGCAAGCTGGACTACCGGCTGGCCGGCTGGGCCGCCGAGGCGCTGTATGCCGACATGATCGGCCACGGCGTCGAGATCTACGAGTACACGCCGGCCTTCCTGCACGCCAAGGTGGCCGTCGTCGATGGCCTGTGGGCCACGGTTGGCAGCTCCAACATCGACCCGCTGTCGCTGCTGGTCAACCTGGAGGCCAACGTCGTTGTGCTGGACCGTGACTTCGCAGCCGGGCTGGCCGGGGAGATCGAGACGGCCCTGGCCGTGTCCGCCCGGGTCGGTGAGCGTGGCGGCACCGGCCTGCGCGCAATGCTGCACCGCGCGGTTGTGGCCTGGTTTGCCTACGTCTTCCTGCGCGTGGCGGGGGCCGCCGGGCGCTACTGAGGCGCCCCCTGGGGGCCTGGGGGCGCTCAGCCGTGAGCGAAGCTCGGCGCACCCTCGGCCTTCAGCACACCCGCCTGCACGAGCGCCGCGGCGCGTTCGATGTCGGGCGCGAGGTAGTGGTCGGCCGGCATGCTGGCGCAGTCGGCGCGCAGGCGCTGGTGCAAGGCCTCGACGGCTGCCGAGCTTTGCAGCGGGCGCAGGAAGTCGATGCCCTGCGCGGCGGCCAGCAGCTCGATGGCGACGATGTGGGCCGTGTTGTCCAGCATCGCGTGCAGGCGGCGTGCAGCGAAAGTGGCCATGGAGACATGGTCCTCCTGATTGGCGCTGGTCGGCAGGCTGTCGACGCTGGCTGGGTGGGCCAGGCTCTTGTTCTCGCTGGCCAGTGCCGCGGCGGTCACGTGGGCGATCATGAAGCCACTGTGCAGGCCGGCATCGGCCGTCAGGAAGGGTGGCAGGCGCGAGATGCCCGGGTCGATCAGCATGGCGATGCGGCGCTCCGCTATGGCGCCCACCTCGGCGATGGCCAGCGCCAAGTTGTCGGCCGCGAAGGCCACCGGCTCGGCGTGGAAGTTGCCGCCGCTGACCATGCAGTCGTCGAACACCAGCGGGTTGTCGGTCACCGCATTGGCTTCGCGCACCAGCACTTGCGCCGCATGCCGCGCCTGGTCCAGGCAGGCGCCCATGACCTGGGGCTGGCATCGCAGGCAGTAGGGGTCTTGCACGCGCTCATCACCCTCGCGATGGCTGGCGCGGATGGCACTGCCGGCCAGCAGCTCGCGGTAAATGCCGGCGACCTCGATCTGGCCGGGTTGGCCGCGCACCTGGTGGATGCGGTCGTCGAACGGGCCGTCGCTGCCGCGCGCGGCGTCCAGCGTCATTGCGCCGCTGGCCAGGGCCGTGCCGAACAGGCCTTCGAAGCGCAGCAGCGCATGCAGCGCCAGCGCCGTGCTGGCCTGCGTGCCATTGATGAGGGCCAGGCCTTCCTTGGCCGCCAGCGTCAGCGGCTGCAGGCCCAGGCGTGCCAGCTCGTCACGCGCGGGGATCCGCTTGCCGCCGACCAGGGCCTCGCCTTCGCCCATCAGCGCCAGCGTCATGTGGGCCAACGGGGCCAGGTCGCCGCTCGCGCCCACCGAGCCCTGGCAGGGCACGTAGGGGATGAAGCCGGCGTTCAGTGCGTCCAGCAGCGCCTGCACGACGACGCGGCGCACGCCCGAGAAGCCGCGCGCCAGGCTGCCGGCCTTGGTTGCCAGCATCAGTCGCATGACCTCGGGCGACATGGGCCCGCCCACGCCCACCGCGTGGCTGCGGATGAGGTTGAGCTGCAGGGCCGCGAGCTGGTCCTTGGCGATGCGCGTGCTGGCCAGCTTGCCGAAGCCGGTGTTGACACCGTAGACCGGTGCGTCGCCAGCCGCGGCGGCGGCCACGCGTGCGGCGCTGGCGTCGATCGGGGCCCAGTCGTCAAGCTGCGGGGCGACGCGGCCGGCGGCGATGTCGGCAAGCTGGGTGAGTGTGAGTTGTCCTGGGATGAGTTTCATAGCGAAGGCAGGTTCAGTTCGTTCTTCTTGGCGCAGGCCGCGGCCGATTCATAGCCGGCATCGGCATGGCGCATGACGCCGGTGGCCGGGTCGTTCCACAGCACGCGCGACAGGCGCTGTGCCGCCGCGTCCGTGCCGTCGGCCACGATGACCACGCCGGAGTGCTGCGAATAGCCCATGCCCACGCCGCCACCGTGGTGCAGTGACACCCAGGTCGCGCCACCGGCGGTATTGAGCAGCGCGTTCAGCAACGGCCAGTCGGACACGGCGTCCGAGCCGTCACGCATGCCCTCGGTCTCGCGGTTGGGGCTGGCGACGGATCCGCTGTCCAGGTGGTCGCGGCCGATGACGATGGGCGCCTTCAGCTCGCCGGTCTTCACCATCTCGTTGAATGCCAGGCCGGCGAGGTGGCGCTCGCCCAGCCCAAGCCAGCAGATGCGCGCCGGCAGGCCCTGGAAGGCGATGCGCTCGGCAGCCATGTCCAGCCAGCGGTGTAGCGCATCGTGCCGGGGGAAGAGTTCCTTGAGCTTGGCGTCCGTCTTGCGGATGTCCTCGGGGTCACCCGACAGCGCCACCCAGCGGAACGGGCCCTTGCCCTCGCAAAACAGCGGCCGCACGTAGGCGGGCACGAAGCCGGGAAAGTCGAAGGCGTTGGCCACGCCCTGGTCCTTGGCGACCTGGCGGATGTTGTTGCCGTAGTCCACCGTCGGGATGCCTTGGGCCTTGAAATCCAGCATGGCCTGCACGTGCACGGCACAGCCGGCGGCGGCAGCGGCCTTCAGCTCGGCGTGCCGCGCCGGGTCGGCCGCAGCGGCCTTCCACTGCGTCACGCTCCAGCCGGGCGGGCAGTAGCCGTGGATGAGGTCGTGAGCGCTGGTCTGGTCGGTGACGAGGTCCGGCCTCGCGCCGCGCTTGACCAGCTCGGGCAGTACGTCGGCGGCGTTGCCCAGCAGCGCGATGGACTTGGCCTCGCCGGCAGACGTGTATCTGGCGATCCGGGCCAGCGCATCGTCCAGGTCGGCCGCCTGCTCGTCCACGTAGCGTGTCTTCAGCCGGAAGTCGATGCGGCTTTGCTGGCATTCGATGTTCAGCGAGCAGAAGCCTGCGAACGTGGCCGCCAGCGGCTGGGCGCCGCCCATGCCGCCCAGGCCGGCGGTCAGCACCCAGCGGCCCTTGGCCACGCCGCCGTAATGCTGACGGGCTGCTTCGACAAAGGTCTCGTAGGTGCCCTGCACGATGCCCTGGCTGCCGATGTAGATCCAGCTGCCGGCTGTCATCTGGCCGTACATCATCAAGCCTTTGCGGTCCAGCTCGTGGAAGTGCTCCCAGGTGGCCCAGGCTGGGACGAGATTGGAGTTGGCCAGCAGCACTCGGGGTGCATCGGCATGGGTGCGGAAAACGCCGACCGGCTTGCCGGACTGGATCAGCAGCGTCTCGTCGTCGTTCAGTTCGCGCAGCGCCTGGCAGATCGCGTCGAACGCGGCCCAGTTGCGGGCAGCCTTGCCGATGCCGCCGTAGACGACCAGCGCGTCCGGGTTCTCGGCCACGGCGGGGTCGAGGTTGTTCTGCAGCATGCGGTAGGCGGCTTCCGTCAGCCAGCTCTTGCAGCTGAGCTGGGTGCCGGTGGGGGCTTTGACAGGGCGGGGCAGGGCGGACATCGGGGACTCCTGAAAGTGCGGCGAACTCTAGTTGTCTATACAAGTCAAGTCAACTAGGATGGTCGAATGCCGAGAGCCGCCACCAGCCCCGAACCCCAATACCTGAAGGTCAAGAACCACCTGCGCGAGGGCATCGCCAGCGGCCACTGGGTGGCCGGCGACCTCCTGCCCAGCGAGGGCGCGCTGGTTGTGCAGTTCGAAGTCAGCCGCATGACGGTGAACCGCGCGCTGCGCGAGCTGGTGCAAGAGGGGCTGATCGAGCGCGTGCAGGGCGTGGGCAGCTTCGTAGCCCAGCTGCACCGCATCTCGTCGACCCTGAACGTGCGCGACGTGCACGAGGAGATCCTGGAGCGCGGCGGCTCGCACGAAGCACGCGTGCATGCGCTGACCCGTGGCAAGGCCACGCCGCAGCAGGCCGCGGAGCTGGGCCTCAAGCGTGGTGCTCCGGTGTTTCTGAGCCTGATCACGCACCTCGAAAACGGCGTTGCCATCCAGTGCGAGGAGCGCGCCGTCAACCCGGCCTGCGCACCTGACTATCTGGCGCAGGATTTCACGCGCATCACGCCCACGCATTACCTGCTGGACGTGGCGCCACTGTCCGAGGCGCGCTACATGATCGAGGCGGCACTGCCTGGCGAGGTCGAGGCCAAGCTGCTGGGCATCAACCGGCGCGACCCCTGCCTGGTGGTCAAGCGCATCACCTACAGCCGCGGCGTGGCGGTTACCAGCGTGAAGCTGACTCACCCCGGCGTGCGTTACCAATTGCAAGGGAGCTTCTCGGCATGAGCTTTGCTGGCCGGAGCTGCGGAGAATGCGCGGTTCCCCGAGTGAGGTCGAGTCAAGGGTAAGAACATGAGTTGGAGCAAGGTCAGCGCGACCGATGTGGAGCCGCAGCCATGGAAGAACGGCGGCGGCACGACGCGCGAGCTGCTCGCGTGGCCGCATGCGCACGACTGGGCATTGCGCGTCAGCGTCGCCCGTGTGGAGCGCGATGGGCCGTTCTCGGCCTTCCCCGGCGTGCACCGCTGGCTGGCCGTCATCGGCGGCGCGGGCCTGCGCTTGTTCGACTGGCCGCAAAGCGTCGGCGACGAGCCGCTGCGCTTCGACGGCGGCCTGGCACCCGAGGCCGAGCTCATCAAGGGCCCGGCCGACGTCTTCAACGTGATGGAGCGGCGCGGCAACCTGGAGGTGGAGTCGGCTGCCCACGTGCTGCTGCCCACGACGCCCTGGGTGGGCTTGTTCACGGTCAAGGGAGGCCTGCTGGAGCATGGCCACCGCGCGATGCCGATGGCGCCGCTGACGCTGGCCTGGTGCGAGCAGCCGGTGGCGCAAAGCTGCGTCTTCACCGGCGAGGGCCACGCCTGGTGGCTGACCTGGAGCCAGGAAGGATGACGGCATGAAGCTGTGGCGTGGCGGCCGGCTGGCCACGCTGGCCGGCGACAGCGGCTGGGGGCTCATCGACGATGGCGCGCTGCTGGTCGACGGCGGTCGGCTGCGATGGGTCGGGCCGACCGGCGAGTTGCCGCCGGAGGCTGCCGGCGCCGACGTCGTCGAGCTGGGCGGCGCGCTCGTCACGCCGGGCCTGGTGGACTGCCACACCCACCTGGTCTACGGCGGCAGCCGCGCCAGTGAGTTCGAGCAGCGCCTGCATGGCGCCAGCTATGCCGACATCGCCAAGGCCGGCGGCGGCATCCGTTCCACCGTGGCCGCGACGCGCGCTGCCAGCGAGGCCGAGCTGCTGGCGGCAGCCACCAAGCGTGCCCACGCGCTGATGCGCGAAGGCGTGACGACGCTGGAGGTCAAGTCCGGTTACGGCCTGGACGCTGCCACCGAGGCGCGCATGCTGCGTGTCGCGCGCCGACTGGCCGGCCTGGGCCTGGACGTGCGCACCACCTACCTCGCCGCGCACGCGCTGCCGCCCGAGTTCGCCGATGCCGACGACTACATCGCCGCCGTCTGCCGGTGGCTGCCCGACCTGCAAGCGCAAGGCCTGGTCGATGCCGTTGATGCGTTCTGCGAGCACATCGCCTTTAGCCCGGTCCAGGTCGGGCGCGTGTTCGACGCGGCCCAGCGCCTGGGTCTGCCGGTCAAGCTGCATGCCGAGCAGCTGAGCGACCAGGGCGGCGCCCAGCTCGCGGCCAGCCACCGGGCGCTGTCCTGCGATCACCTGGAGTTTCTGAGCCCTGCCGGCGTCCAGGCCATGGCCGAGGCCGGCACGGTCGCCGTGCTGCTGCCCGGCGCCTTCTACGCACTGCGCGAAACCGTGCTGCCGCCCATCGCCGCGCTGCGCGAGGCCGGCGTGCCCATCGCGATCGCGACCGACCACAACCCGGGCAGTTCGCCCACGCTGTCGCCGCTGCTGATGTTGAACATGGCCTGCGTGCTGTTCCGGCTGACGCCCGAGGAAGCGATGCGCGGCCTGACCGTCCATGGCGCCCGCGCGCTGGGCCTCGCGGACCGCGGCCAGTTGGTGGCCGGTCAGCGTGCCGACTTCTGCATCTGGGATAGCGCCCACCCGCGCGAGCTGGCAGCATGCTTCGGTCACAACCCGCTGACAAAGCGGGTGTTCCAGGGAGAAGCATGAGCGTCTATCGTCTTCAGCAGGGCCGTGTGCCGCTGCTGATTAGCCTGCCGCATGTCGGCACCGAGATCCCGCCGGAGATCGCCCAACGCCTGGTGCCGCGTGCGCTGATCAGCGAGGACAGCGATTGGCACCTGGAGCGGCTGTACCGCCCGTTGGCCGAGGCGCTGGGTGCCAGCCTCATCGTGCCGCGCTACAGCCGCTACGTCATCGACCTGAACCGCCCGCCGGACGACCAGCCGCTCTACCCCGGCGCCGCCGGAGGCACCGGCTTGGTGCCCACGCGCTTTTTCACGGACGACCCGCTCTACATCGACGGCGCCGAGCCCGATGCGGCCGCCGTCGCCGTGCGGCGCGAGGCGTATTGGCAGCCCTACCACCAGGCGCTGGTCGCTGAGCTGCAGCGGCTGCGCGCGCAGCACGGCCACGCGCTACTGTTCGACGGCCACAGCATTCGCTCCGAGCTGCCCTGGCTGTTCGACGGCGAGCTGCCGGCGCTCAACCTCGGCACGGCCGACGGCGCATCCTGCGCGCCCGTCATCACCCAACGGCTGGGAGAGGTGCTGGCCGGCCAGCAGCGCTTCAGCCAGGTCGTCAACGGCCGCTTCAAGGGCGGCTACATCACGCGCCACTACGGCCGGCCGCACGACGGCATCCACGCCGTGCAGCTGGAGATGTGCCAGCGCTGCTACATGGACGAGGCGCAGGACCCGCGCACCGCCTACGACGAAGCCGGCGCGGCCCAGGTCGCGCCGCTGATCGAACAGATGTTGAAAGAGTTGCTCGCATGCCGGCCCTGAAACGACTGCACGCCCCACTGGCCTGGGTGTCTGGCCGCTGGCAGCGCGACGTGCTGTTGACCGTCGATGCGACCGGCCACTGGTCCGAGATCACCGTCAACCTGCCCGCACCGCCCGATGCCGAACGGTTGGCCGGTCCCATCATTCCCAGCCTCGTCAACGCGCACAGCCACGCTTTTCAGCGCGCTTTCGTGGGCTTGGCCGAGCGGCGCGAGGCCGGCCACGACGATTTCTGGAGCTGGCGCGACCGCATGTATGCGCTGGCGCTGCGCATTTCGCCGCAGCAGCTGCGCGCGGTGGCCGGCCAGCTGTATGCAGAGATGCTGCGTGGCGGCTACACGCAGGTGTGCGAGTTCCACTACCTGCACCATGCCGCCGACGCGGCCCATGGCGGCCAGGCCTTCGACGACGAGCTGGACATGGCCTGGGCGCTGGCCGCTGCCGCGGAGGATGTGGGCATCGGCCTCACGCTGCTGCCGGTGGTCTATACCCGAAGCGGCTTCAACGCCACCGGCCTGCGCCCGGACCAGCACCGCTTCGCCGCCGACGCCGACTGGGCCTGGCGGGCCTGCCAGCGCGTCATGGCTGCAGGGCTGCCGCGGGTCAACGCCGGGGTGGCGCTGCACTCACTGCGCGGAGCGTCGGCGGATGACATCGCGCGGCTGCTGGGCCTGGTCGGCGGCGCCGACCTGCCCCTGCACATCCATGTCGCCGAGCAGACGGCCGAGGTGGCCGACTGCCTGGCAGCGACGGGCATGCGCCCTCTGCAGTGGCTGGCCGCGCGGGGGCCGCTGGACCCGCGCTGGCAGCTGGTGCACGCCACCCATGCCGAGCCGGCCGAGATCGAGGCCGTGGCGCTCAGCGGCGCCGGCATCGTCATCTGCCCCGGCACTGAGGCCAATCTGGGCGATGGCCTGACGGATCTGCCGCGCTGGCTGGCTGGCGGCGTGCCGCTGACGGTGGGCTCGGACAGCCAGGTCACGCGCGGCTGGGTGGAGGAGCTGCGCTGGCTGGAATACGGCCAGCGCCTGGCCCTGCGCCAGCGCAACATCGCAGCGGTGCCGGGGACGCAGCCGTCCAGCGCGGCGCGGCTGTTCGACGCGGCGGTGGCGGGTGGCGCCCGCGCGGCCGGCTTCTCGGCCTGGGGCCTGACGCCCGGCGCGCGCGCCGATGCGCTGGTGCTGAACCGTGATGCGGACACGCTGCGCGGCCTGCCCGACGATGCCTTGCTGGACGCCGTGATCTTCGGCAGCAACGGCTCGCCCTGGCAGTCGGTCTGGGTCGCCGGCCGCGCGCGGCCCTGGCGGGCGCCGCAGCGCGTGGGCGATGCCTTCGAGGTGGCCATGCAGGAGCTGTGGCGGCCCGACACCAAATCCGCCTGATGCTTGGCTGCCGAATCACAAACGACTAGTCTCCTGCCACGACCTCTCATAAATCACGCCGCTGTGATCACGCTGGTCGGCTGGCTGCGGCTGCGAGGGACAACGGTGCCGCCCGTTGCGGCTGGTGTTTGTGTGGAGGAGTGGCGATGAAGCTCAGTGATTTCACGATCAAGGCACGCCTGCTTGCGCTGGCCGCCCTCGCGGTGGCGGCCATGCTGGTCGTCGGCCTGCAGGGCCTGCGCAGCCTGTCGCAGTCCAAGGCCGAGTTCGTTCATTACGTGGACAACGACGTCGAGTCGCTGACCCAACTGGCCGGCATCCGTGCTGGCGTCGGCAACCTGCGCCGCTACGAGAAGGACTTGCTCATCAACCTTGCGGATGCCAAGGCCGTCGAGCGCTACCGCAAGGAGTGGAACGAAACCTTCGACAAGGTCTCCACCAGCCTGGACAAGATCGGCAAACTCGACATCCCGGACGATGTGAAGCGCATGCCGGCGGAGCTGCAGAAGGCGTTGCAGGACTACCGCGGTGGCTTCAGCGGCATCCTGGAGCGCGTGGCCAAGGGCGAATTCACCGACACCGCCTCGGCCAACCAGGCGATGGAGCCCGTCAAGGGCCCGGTGCGGGCGCTCGACAAGGCGTTGGCGGAGATGACGGAGAAGGTCGACCAGCACTCGGTCCGGCAGGTGGCGCTGCTGGACGAGCATGAGAAAGACATCCGCCTGAACCTGACGCTGGTGGTCATCGGCGCGGTGCTGCTGCTGGTGGCGTACACGGCCTTCAATATCCGCTCCATCCTGGCGCCGCTGGCTTATGCCGTGAAGACGGCCGAGCGCATCGCCGGGCAGGACCTCAGCCAGCCCGTGCGCGTCGACGGCCGCGACGAGACGGCCGCCGTCATGCGCGGCGTGCAGGGCATGCAGGACTCGCTGTCCAAGGTTGTCTCCGGCGTGCGCCGCAGCACCGACAGCATCGCCCACGCGTCGCGCGAGGTGGCAGTGGGCAGCCAGGACCTGAGCAACCGCACCGAGCAGGCCGCGTCCAACCTGCAGGAGACGGCCTCGGCCATGGAAGAACTGACGGCGAGCGTTACCCACAACGCCGAGTCCGCGCGCCAGGCCAACCAGCTGGCCGGCGACGCTGCCGAGGTGGCGCGCCGCGGCGGCGCGGTGGTGGACGAGGTGGTGCAGACCATGGGCCGCATCAGCGCGTCGTCGCACAAGATCAGCGACATCATCTCGGTCATCGATGGCATCGCCTTCCAGACCAACATCCTCGCGCTGAACGCCGCCGTCGAGGCCGCGCGCGCCGGCGAGCAAGGCCGGGGTTTCGCCGTCGTCGCCAGCGAGGTGCGCACCCTGGCCCAGCGCTCCGCCGAGGCAGCCAAGGAGATCAAGACGCTCATCACGCGCAGCGGCGAGAACGTGGACGGCGGCACGGCGCTGGTGGCCCAGGCCGGCGGCACGATGAAGGAGATCATCGAAGCCATCGCCCGCGTCAGTGCTATCGTGTCCGAGATCAGCCTCGCCACCGGCGAGCAGAGCACGGGCATCGGCCAGATTGGCCAGGCCATCGCGGGCCTGGACCAGATGACGCAGCAGAACGCAGCGCTGGTGGAGGAGTCCGCCGCCGCGGCCGTCAGCCTGCAGCAGCAGGCCGACGAGCTGTCGCGGTCGGTGGCCGTCTTCAGGCTGAACTGAGCGCGCTGGTCAGGGCGTCGGCAGGCCGCAGCGCGCCAACACCGGTGCCGCGCCAGTTGCGCAGCTCGAGGTGGCTGTAGCCGCGCAGTACGTCGTCCTCGGTGTGCAGCAGCGCCTGCGCGACGGCGGCCATCGCTGCCTCGGCGCCGCGGGCCGCGCCGTCGTCGATCTTCAACGCCACGCCCAGACCCAGCTCGGGCAGCGCCGCGCAGTAGACGCCCTCGGCGCCGATCTTGCAGAACAGCCGCTCGCCGAAGGCCTGCATGACTAGGGTGTC
The DNA here is from genome assembly GCA_016195825.1 of Burkholderiales bacterium. Taxonomy (GTDB): domain Bacteria; phylum Pseudomonadota; class Gammaproteobacteria; order Burkholderiales; family Burkholderiaceae_C; genus Pelomonas. The sequence continues at coordinate 18,502 of JACPYV010000011.1, forward strand.
GAAGCGGTCCGTGCCGCCCACCATGAAGGGCGCCGCAGCCACGGCCTGACGCAGCCGGCGTGCGGCGCGCGCGTTGGCGTCGGACAGGCCATGGCCCGTGCCGCAGCGGGCAAAGGCCAGTGCCAGCGCGCGCAGCGGCAGCGCAAAGGTCGGGATGGAGCAGCCGTCGATGCCGCGTGGCGCCTGCTCGACGTCCACACCGGTGGCCGCCGACAGCGCCGCCGACACCTCGCGCATCACCGGGTGGTCGGCCGCCACGTAGCCGCGCGCGAACTCGGCCGGATCGGCGCCGGCATGGCGCGCCATCGCGCAGGCGACGCAGACGAAGCCGCTGTGCTTGCCCGAGCAGTTGTTGTGCAGCGGCGTGGCCACCTCGCCGCGCGCCACCATGCCACGCAGCACCGGCTCGCGGCTGGGCCATTGCGTGCCGCACTCCAACACGGCCTGGTTCAGCCCCAGCCTGGCCAGCACGCCGGCCGATGTGGCCACATGCTCGGGCTCGCCGCTGTGCGACGCGCAGGCAATGGACAGCTCGGCATCGGTCAACCCGAATGTGTCGGCCGCGCCGCTGGCCACCAGCGGCAGCGCCTGCAGCAGCTTGACGGCGGAGCGCGGGAAGATGGGGCGGTCGATGTCGCCCAGCGCGGTGTGCACGGTGCCCGAGGTGTCGACGATGGCCAGCGCGCCAGCGTGGCGCGATTCGACGGCGCTGCCGCGCAGGACTTCGATGAGGACAGGATTCATCTGCGCATCATGCAAGAAAGAGCCAGGCCCGTCGCCTGAGGCGGGGTCAGGCCTGCGGCCGGTGGATCGGAGCCGCCTGGCTGCCTCCTTCAGTTTCAACGCCAGACCCCTTCATTCAAGGGGAAGGCCGGTGACGGTGATGCGGTCGGGGAACCGTTGGATATCAAGTGACCGGCAGTGATGGTCACGCATTGGCACTCATGGGTCCGTCCGTCGCGGTGGACCTGCACAACCAAGTGAGGAACTGATATGCGCAATCGACTTCGAATGGTTTCGCTCATCCTGAGCCTGACGCTGTCCGCGACCGCCCATGCCGCCGCCGCTGACGACGGTGGTGGCGGTGGAGGAGGAGGTGGCGGCAGCAGCGGCGGTGGCACCCCCGGCAACCCGGGCACCACGAATACCGTGCCGGAGCCCGGTTCGGTGGCGCTGGTCGGGTTGGGGCTGGCAGTGGCCGCGGTGGCACGGCGTGTCCGGCACCGTCAGCCCTCCGATCTGCAGCCGCGGGACTGAACGTTCCGCTGGGGCCGGGGGGCTGGGCTCCCCCGGCCGTTCAGTCCACGTGCACCCGGTTGCGGCCGGCGCGCTTGGCGGCGTAGAGGGCCAGGTCGGCGCGGTTGAGCAGTTCGTCCGCCTGCTGCTGCTGGGGTGTGCCGCCGGCGATACCCACGCTCACACGCACCACCAGGCCCGGCGTGACGGCGGCCCAGTCGTGCTCGACCACCGCCAGACGCAGGCGCTCGCAGATCTCTGCGGCCTGCTGTGGCGCGATGCCCACCAGCACGGCCAGAAACTCCTCGCCGCCGATGCGCGCCATCAGGTCTGCGCTGCGCAGCCGGTGACGCAACAGCTGCGCCAGTTGCTGCAGCACCGCGTCACCCACCGCGTGGCCGTGGGTGCCGTTGATCTTCTTGAAATGATCCACATCCAGCGTGGCGATGCTGATGACCTGGCCTGCCATGCGCGCCCCCTCCACCAGCAGCGGCAGCGCAAACTCGGCGTGCCGCCGGTTGTGCAGCCCGGTCAGCACGTCCTCGTGGGCGGCGCGGTCCAGCGCCATCGCGTGCTCACGCAGGCGTTGCTGCTCGGTTTCGAGATGCACGGCGCGGGCGCGCTCGCGGCGGGCGTCGGCCACGGCGCTGTCAGCGCGGGCCTGGGCTTGCTCCACCTGGTCGCGGATCAGGATGACCTCGGTCTGCAGCACCAGGTTGTCGCGGCGGATCTGCCGGTCCAGCCCGACCATCTCCTCCAGCCAGCCCAGCGCCTCGCGGTACTGGCCGCAGGCCTTGTGGGTCTCGTAAAGCGAGCGGATCAGCAGCCGGCGCAGCTTGGGCGGTGGTTCGGCGACGGCGCCCAGCAGGGCCTCCAGGATGCGTGCGGCTTGCCGCGGCTCGCCCTTCAGGCGCAGGAAGACGGCGCGCTGCGCATCGGCCTCGACGGCCAGCGTGCGATAGCCGTGGTCGTGGGATAGGTGGCCGAACTCGTTGAGCAGCGGCAGGGCGGCGTCCAGCGAGCCGCCTGCCAGCAGCGCGTTGACGAGGTTGGACACCGCCACGGCCACCTTGAAGGGGCTGCCCGAGCGGCGCGCCAGCGCGGTAGCCTGCTCCGCCGTGCGGCGTGCACTGGCCAGGGCCTCGGTCAGCGCGGCGGTCTCGCCCAGTGCGCTGGCATCCTCGACGCGGCGCAGCCAGAAGTAGGCCAGGTTGTTGTGGCACGAGAACAGGACCTCGGCTTCGCTCGTGCGCGCGGCGATTTCCAGCGCCTGCTCGGTCGACGCGCAGGCTTGCACCGGGTTGTCCAGGCTGGCATAGGCCACGCCGATGCGGTTCAGCGCCCAGGCCTCGCGCACCGGGTCGCCGGCCCGGCGTGCCGTGGCCAGCGCCCGCATGCCGCACGCCAGCGCCTCGCGGCCCATCAGCAACTGGCCGTAGACGAAGGATTGCGAGGTCAGCGCGTCGGCCAGCAGCGTGTCGTCTCCCAGGCGCTCGGCCAGGCCCAGGGCCTCGGTCGCGCAGCGTGCGCTGGCCGTCAGCCGCCCCAAGCGGGGGTACTGGTGGGCCAGCAGGGCCAGCACCTCCGCGCGCCGCCGCAGTTCGGCCGCCGGGCAGGCTCGCAGAAGTTGCTCCAGCGTCTCGCTGGACGCCTGGTAGTCCCCGGCTGCCGCGCGCACACGCTGCGCCAGCACCGCGCGGTCGAAGGCCGCGGCGTCGAAGCCCGTGTCTTCGGCGGGCAGAGGAGGGAGATCGAGCAGGTCTGACATCTGGAGCCGCCGATTCTGCCTAGCCCCAGAATGCCGGCCATGACCATGAACCCCGTTTTCGGGATCGACTTCACGAGTGCCCCACGCCGCGGCAAGCCCATCCTCATCGCCGAAGGCCATCGTCACGGTGCCGTCATGCGGCTGGCCGGGCTGACAGCGCTGGACAGCCTGGACGCGTTCTCTGCCTGGCTGGCCCGCCCCGGGCCCTGGGTGGCGGGCCTGGACCTGCCCTTCGGCCTGCCGCGCGAGCTGGTCGAGCAGCTGGGCTGGCCGACCGACTACGCCGCCCTGATGGCGCACTACGCCGGGCTGAGCCGGGCTGACATCCGCGACCGCTTCGCCGCCTTCTGCGATGCGCGGCCGGCCGGCGGCAAGTTCGCCCACCGCGCCTGCGACGGGCCGGCCGGCGCCAGCCCCAGCATGAAATGGGTCAACCCGCCGGTAGCCTGGATGCTGCATGCCGGCGTGCCGCGGCTGATCGCGGCGGGCGTGCATCTGCCGGGGCTGCTGGCTGGCGACGAGAGCCGCGTCGCGCTGGAGGCTTACCCCGGCCTGCTGGCGCGCGAGCTGATCGGCCGGCGCTCCTACAAGAGCGATACCAAGGCCAACCAGACGCCCGAGCGGCTGATTGCGCGCAAAGACATCGTCGATGCGCTGGAGCAGGGCCGCACAAGGCTGGGGCTGCGGCTCAAGCTCAGCCACGCGCAGCGCGACGAGCTGGTGGCCGATGCCAGCGGCGACAGCCTGGACGCGGTGCTGGCCACGCTGCAGGCGGCCTGGGGCACGCTGCAGCCGGGCTACGGCTGGCCGGCGGGCGTGGACCCGCTGGAGGGGTGGATCGTCAGCGCCTGAGCGCGTAGGCCGCCTGCCAGGCGGCAGCGAAGCGCTGCAGCTCCGCGGCGTCCACATCCGACACGGCCCAGTACTGCATCGCGCCGTCACCCCAGCGCACGAGGTTGAAGCCGCGGCGTTGCAGCGTCTCGGACGCTGCGCCGCGCTCGGCGGGCCAGGTGTAGAGGGCTATCTTGTGCAGACGCACCTGGTAGGCCAGGACGGCGGTGGGCCGGCCCTGCACCGCCTGCACCCGGCCGCCGAGCAGCGCGAAGCCCTGCTCGCGCAGCGGCGCGTCCAGCACCGTGGGCGCGTAGTCCAGCCGGCCCTGGAACCAGGGCTTGACGGTGTGGCGGTCGCTGGACGCGACCTCGTACAGCGGGCCAACCTGCAGCGCGCGCACATGGGCGGCGACGAGTTCGTCGGGCAGGGCGTTGTCGGGCGCGAGCCGCGGCAGCAGGAGCACGACAGCCAGGGTCAGCACGATGCCGACAGCCAGGCCGCCGGCGCCGGCGAGGGCCGGGATGCGCAGCCAGCGCGCCAGGCGCTCGCGCCAGGCCGGTTTCGTGCGGGGCTCCTGGGCCACGGCCTGCAGCGTGATCTGCGTGCGCACCTTGGCGCGCAGCGCCTCGCCGGCTGGGTGGCGGCTGGCGTGCTGCCGGAGCAGGCGCGAGAGGTCGTCGTCTTCCATCAGGGCAATCCCGCCAGGCTGAGCTGGCGCTTGAGTTGGGCGCGGGCGCGCGACAGGCGGGACATCACCGTGCCGATGGGGATGCCGGCGATCTGCGCGATGTCGCGGTAGTCCAGGCCTTCGAGTTCGCGCAGCACGATGACCTCGCGCATCGGCGGGCTGAGAGCTCGCAGTGCGGCGTCGACGAGGGACTGCTCGCGCCGCGCACCCAGGGCTTCGAGCGGGCCGGGCATGGGGCTGGGTGAGCGGGCTTCGAGCGCGTCCCAGCCGTCTTCGTCCAGCAGCGTCACGTCGGCGCGGCCGCGCTCGCGGGCCAGGGCCGTGAAGCAGGCGTTGCGCACGATGCCGAGAAACCAGGGCCTCGCATCTTCGCCGCCACGCAGCGAGCCGAAATAGCGGAAGGCGCGCAGCGCGGCTTCCTGCACGGCGTCCTCTGCAGCGGCGGCGTCGCGCAGCAGCCAGCGGGCCAGGTTGTGCGCCGCGTCCAGCAGCGGCAGCACGGTGGCCTCGAAGCGGCGCGCGTCGGTCATGAGACGTCGAAGTGCCCGTCCATGCCCTCATGGCCATCGCCGCAGAAGTTGTCGCACAGGAAGGCCAGCCGCCCGGGGGCTTTGGGCGTGAGCGTGAGGCGGGTGACGCGGCCGGGCATGAGGTCGGTGCGCAAGTCCAGGTCGGGCACGAAGAAGCCGTGCGCGAAGTCCAGGGAGCGTATCAGCAGCACCACCGGCTCACCGGCCTTCAGCGGGATGACGGCGGGGGTGAACCTGAAGCGCTGGGCGGTGATCTCGATCTCGCGCGGCGTCTGGGCACGGGCGGCCGCGCCCACGGCGGCGAGCAGCAGCAGATGCCTGCGCTTCATGCGGCGCTGACCCCGTGTTCGATGCGCTCGGCCTTCGCGCCGTCCACCTCCACCTCGCGCCAGCCCAGGCCGCGGTAGGGTGCGGCCGGGTCCCAGGGCAGGGCCGTGGGCTTCTCCGCCGTGCCGGGCGCGGGCAGCGGGAACATCAGCGAGCGCGCCGAGTGGTGGGCGATGTGGCCCGTCATCTGGTGGTGCTCCTGGTGGATGTGGCCGTAGAAGACAGTGACGTTCTTGTGCGGCATCAGGAGGGCCAGGGCTTGGTCGCCGTCGCGCGTGTGCCAGTCCCACCTGGGCACCAGCGGGAACAGCGGCCGGTGGGCCAGCACGACCAGTGGTGCGTCCGGATCCAGCCTGGCGAGCTCAGCCCGCATCCACGCGAGCTGCTCAGACCCGAGCGTGGTGCCGCGGTCGGAGACGTTGTCCAGCGCCATGAAGTGCACGCCCCGGTGGTCGAAGCGGTAGTAGGTGTCGCCGAACAGCCCTTGAAGGCGGCGCCGCGGTCAAGAGATGCGTCGTGCTCGCCGGGCATGAAGCGCACGGTCCGGACCTTGAGCTCACCCACGATCTGCTTGAACTCCGCCATGCGGCGGCGGCGCTCGTCGGGGTCGTCGGTGGTGTGCGTCAGGTCGCCGGTGAAGACAACGAAGTCCGGCGGCTGGGCCAGCGCGTTGACGGCGGCGACGGCCTTGGGCAGCGTGCCCCGCGCGTCCGGGTTGGGCGCACCCTGGAAGCCCCAGTGCGTGTCGGACAGCTGCACGAAATAGAACGCGTCCTGGGGCCGCCCGGCGGTGGCGCAGCCGGCGAGGCCGGCCGAGAAGATGGCGCCGCCGCCAAGGCCGGCGAGGTGGAGGAAGTCGCGTCGCTGCATGGCGTTCGCTCGTGGGGAGTGGTGACTTGTTGCTGTACCTGCGCGCCCCCGGGTTTATTCCTTCGCTTTCGCCAACGTGCGCAAAAACGCGATCACGTCGGCCCGCTCGGCAGCGTCCGGCAGGTTGATGCCCATGGCTTGGCCGGGTACCAGTGCCTCCGGGTCGGCCAGCCAGCGGTCCAGGTTCGCCTCGGTCCAGGTCAGGCCGGAGCGCTTCAGCGCGGCGGAGTAGGTGCCGAAGCCCTTGGCCGTGCCGGCCAGCCGCCCGACCACGCCGCGGTGGGCCGGGCCGGCGCCGTTGAAGTCCGGCGAATGGCAGGCGGCGCAGCGAGCCTGGTAGACAGCCTGGCCACGGGCGGCGTCGGCGGCGTGGGCGAGGGGGGCTGCGGCCAGCAGCGCGAGGGCAAGTCGAAGTTGAGTCATGGCAACGGTCGTGGGCGGCAATGCCAAGACCTACCCGCCGCGCCCCGGATGTATTCCGTGCGGTGGCGTTTGTTGCGGGCACCAGACGCTTGGCCGCGAATGCCGCGCGGCGCAGTTCTTGCTGACCCGAAAATCGCGCGCCGCCGATGCTGCCGGCGTGCTCCTCCACCCCACTCCACAAGGTGCTGCCACCGTGTCCATCCGCCGCCTGCCGCCGTCTTCCCTGCAGCCCCTGGTTGCGCTGCTGTTGCTGTCCCTGGCGCCGTCGCTGCGCGCGCAGACGGCCTCGGGAGATGGCGGTGACCAGGCCACGGCCGCACTCGCCCGCGTGGTGGTGACCGGCTCCAACATCCGCCGCGCTGATGGCGAGACGCCCAGCCCGGTGCAGAACCTCACCGCCGCAGACATCGCCCGCACCGGCTACAGCACCCTGGGCGAGGTGCTGCAGCATCTGTCGGCCAACAACATGGGCTCGCTAGGCCAGGCGACGCCCGGGGCCTTCGGGGCCGGCGGCAGCGGCATCTCGCTGCGCGGCCTGACCGTGGGCGCCACGCTGGTGCTGATTGACGGCCACCGCATGGCCTCCTACCCGCTGCCGGACGACGGTCAGCGCGACTTCGTGGACATCGCCTCCATCCCGGTCGAAGCGGTGGAGCGCGTGGAGGTGCTGAAGGACGGCGCCTCGGCCATCTACGGCTCGGACGCGATGGCCGGCGTGGTCAACGTCATCCTCAAGCGCAGCCACAGCGGCACGGCGCTGCAGGGCGAGATCGGCAGTTCCAGCAAGGGCGACGGCCGCATGGTCAAGGTTTCGGGCATCCGCGGCTTCGGCGACCTGGACCGCGACGGCATCGCCGGCTACCTCTCGGCGGGCTTTCGCCGCCAGGGCGCCATCCTGCTGAGTGAGCGCCCGGCGCTGGGTGGCTCCGACTGGACGCGCTACGGCGGCGAGGACCTGGGCCTGGTGGCCAACCCCGAGCTGCAGATCGCGCCTCAGACGCGCAACTACAGCCTGCTGGGCAAGGTCACGGCGCTGCTACCGCAGGACTGGACGCTGTCGGTCGCGGCCTCGGTGCTGGGCAGCCGCGCCACCCAGGTGGGCCTGCTGAACTGGGTGTCGCCCGACGGCGGCATCACCACCTTCAACTTCGGCCCGGCCCACCCGCTGCCGCAGCCCACGGCACTCAACGGCACCAACGTCATCGACCCCGCCACCGGCAGTCCGGTGAACTACGAGTTCGGCGACCTGCCGGCGCAGCGCTCCAGCACGTCCACGCAGTCGCGTCGCTTCGTGGTGGACCTCTCCGGCGGCTGGGCCGGCTGGGACCTGCAGGCGACGCTGGGCCTGACCCGTGTGGCCACCGAGCTGACGCTGAAGAACTTCGTCAGCCTGCCCGCGCTGCAGACGGCGTTGAACAGCGGCCGCTACGTCATCGGCGCCAACAACCCGGCCGCCGTGCTGGCTGGCCTGACGCCCGAGGGCCGCTCCACCTCCACCAACACGCTCAACTTCATCTCGTTGCGCGCCAGCCGCGACCTGATGAAGCTGGGTGGCGGCAACCTGGCGCTGGGCACGGGCCTGGAGTTCAGCAAGCGCTCGCTGGACGAGCACTTCCCCGACGGCTTTGCCGGTGGCGCCCAGGCCAGCAACATCTACGCCTTCGGCGTGGGCAAGCAGACCATCTCGGCCGCCTACGTGGAGTTGGCGGCGCCGCTGACCAAGCAGCTGGAGATCGACGCCGCCGCCCGCATCGATCACTACGACACCTACGGCTCGTCCGTCACGCCCAAGGTCGGCGCCAAGTACCTGCCGTTGAAGGAACTGACGCTGCGCGGCACCTATGCCGGCGGCTTTCGAGCGCCCAACCCGGTGGAGATCGGCACGTCGGGGTCGAGCGCCGGCTACTTGCCACCGCTGGTGGACACCGCGCTTTGTGCGCTGGTCAAGCCCGGCCAGCCCTGCGACATCGGGGTCGGCGGCACCCAGCTGCAGTTGCCGGGCAAGGACCTGCGGCCGGAGAAGTCCACCTCGTACACGCTGGGCTTCGTCTTCGAGCCCAGCGCCATGCTCAACGTGTCGGTGGACTACTACGACATCCGCATCCGCAACCAGATCGTCTCGGTGGGCTTGTTCGGCCAGGGCCAGATCGACACGCCCGACGCCTACGGCACCAAGCTTTACCGGGTCAACAGCCCGACCACGCCCAACGCCGCGCCCACCAGCGCCGACGACACCATCCTCTACGGCACCTACCCCTTCATCAACCTCGGCAGTGCCCGCACCAGCGGCGTGGACCTGGACCTGCGCCTGAAGCTGGATGGCGGCGCGTGGGGCCAGTTCACGCCGCAGCTGCAGTGGTCGCACATGATCCGCTACACCATCGACCGCGGACCTGGCCAGGTCTACGAGATGGCCGGCACGCACGGTCCGAGCTTCGTGTCCACCAACACCGGCACCCCCAGAGATCGCGCGTCGCTGTCGCTGAACTGGTCGCGCGGCCCGGTGGAACTGACCGGCACGCTCAACCACATCAGCGGCATGAAGGTGGAGGACGCCAGCTACAACCTGCCCGACTGCGCGTCCGCGCTGTCCACCGTGTTCCCCAACGGGTTGCCGGCCGGCGGTTCGCCGCTGTGCCATGTGCCCTCGTTCACCACGTTCAACCTCAACGGCAGCTGGCAGGTCACACCGGGCTTCAGCCTGCGCGCCTCGGTGGCCAACCTGTTCAACCGGGCGGCGCCTGTCGATGCCTTCGCGTCGGGCTCTACGGGCGGCGGCGTGTCGTCAGGCGGCGCGCACTACAACCCGTCGCTGCACCAGGAAGGCGCTGTGGGGCGCTACCTGACGCTGGGGGCGAGCTACCGGTTCTGAGCCGGCGCGCTCAGCGCAGGCCGACCTGGCCCTTCCAGGCATTCAGGATCTTTACCCGGTCCCACGCGCGCCCGGCCTTCATCGTCCAGGCGACGTCGGGCAAGGCCGGCCTGGCGGCATCCAGTGGCGCGGCGAAGGCCACCAGGTCGGCGCGCAGGCCAGGCACGATGCGGCCGATGTCCGCCGTTCGGCCCAGGTAGGTGGCGCCGTTGGCCGTCATGACCTTGACGGTCGTCGCTGCGTCGAAGCCGGCCTCGCGCAGCAGCTCGAACTGGCGCAGCGACGACCAGCCGGGGATGACGCCGCCGTAGCCCGTCGGGTCGGTGCCGGCCACGAGCAGGCCACCGGATTCGGCGAACTGTTTCTCCCACGCCATGTCCTTGGGCAGCACGCGGCCGTAGGCGTTGGGGCCGCCGCGCTGGATGGCGGTGTAGCGCGACACGTACTGCTCGCGCAGTTGCGGCATCAACAGGTCCAGCGCCGCTGCGGGGGCCATCGGGCGGCCGTGGGCGAAGGTCTCGAAGATGGTCAGCGTGGAGGTCAACGCCACCTTGGCGGTGATGAGCTGGCGCTGCAGCGCGGCCATGCGTGGGTCGTCGACGGCCAGCGCGTCGAGCGAGCGCGGCACGGCGTCACCGCTGGGGCAGGCATCGGGCTGCTTGCCGTCCACGAAGTCGCTGGCGGCGAAGAAGCCGTGCTCCAGGTTGTCGATGCCCAGGGCCGCGGCCTCGGCGTAGGTCACGGCGCAGAGGTGGGCCGTGACCCTGGCCTTGCGCTCGTGGGCGGCCACCACGATGGCGCCCAGCTGCTCGCGCGTCAGGTGCATGTAGCCCTTGTACGAGGTGGCGCCCACATCGGCCCAGTAGCCGACCTGGCGCACCGCGTCCTCGGCGTTCTGCAGCCGCGGCACCTGGGCGACGAAGGCCTGGATGCCATTCAGGAAGGGCGCCGTCACGTCCATGTCCGGTCCGGGCGACGTGCCGGCCCGGATGTCCTTCCAGGTGTTCAGGTCGGCGTAGGGGCTCATGCTGCCGGCCGTGCGCATCGTCGTCACGCCACCGGCCAGGTAGAGCAGTGGGAAGCTCTGGAAGAAGGCGCCGTAGCTACCGCGCTCGGTCGGGTAGAAGAGGTGCTCATGCAGCAGCACGAAGCCGGGCATCAGTGCGCCGCCGGCCAGGTCCTTGACCAGCGCGCCGTCCGGCGTCTTCAGTTCGGCGTCGGGCTTCACGTCGGCGATGCGGCCGTCGCGGATCAGCACACTCATGTGCTCGCGCGGCGCGGCTCCCGTGCCGTCGAACAGCTGGGCGTTGCGCAGCAGCGTGACTGGCGCGTGGAACAGGGTGTAGCGCTCGGTGTCGTTGGCGGGCTGGGCCGTCACGGCCGCGGTGGACAGCGCGGCAGCCATCGCGAGGGCGCGAAGCAGGGGGCGGGAACTGAGCATGCGTCCATCCTCGCACGGCGTGCCGCGCACGGTGGCATGGCGTTTGCACCCATGCAGGGCATGCCCGCCGCCCCCGACACCGAACTCGCGCCGCCCGACGCCGCCCGCCGCCTGGCCCTGCTGCTGGAGAGCACCGGCGAGGGCATCTTCGGCGTCGACATGGCCGGCGCATGCACCTTTGTGAACCGCGCCGCCTGCGACATGCTGGGCTGGCGCACCGAACAGGTGCTCGGGCGCAACATGCACGAGCTCATCCACCACTCGCACGCCGACGGCCGCCACTACCCTGAGTGCGACTGCCCCATCTTCAATGCCTTCCGCCGCGGCATGCCCTGCCGCATCGACGGCGAGGTGATCTGGCGGGCCGACGGCAGCGCTTTTGCGGCCGAGTACTCCAGCCACCCCATCATCGAGGGCGGGGTGGTGCAGGGCGCGGTGGCCACCTTCGTCGACATCTCCGTGCGCAAGCGCGCGGAAGGCCTGCAGCGCGCCAGCCACGACGAGCTGGAGCGGCGCGTGGCCGAGCGCACGGCCGAGCTGCGCGAGCTGGCCCACCACCTGGAGGCCGTGCGCGAGACGGAGCGCAAGCGCATCGCCCGCGAGATCCACGACGAGCTGGGCTCGCTGCTCGTCGCGCTGAAGATGGACGTGGATTGGCTGGTCCGCCGCGTGGGCGAGCCGGCGCTGCGACAGCCCATGGTCGACAAATGCCAGCGCATGGGCGGCCTGGTGGACACGGCAGTAGACGCGGTCGGCCGCATCATCACGGACCTGCGCCCCAGCATCCTGGACCACCAGGGCCTGTGGGCCGCGTTGGAGTGGCAGGCGCAGGAGTTCCAGCTCGCCGGCAGCGACGAGCGGGCGGTGGACTTCAAGATGCACGTCGCGGCCGGCGTGGCCGCGCCGGAAGGGGGCCTGGCCATCGCGGTGTTCCGCATCCTGCAGGAGGTGCTGTCCAACGTCGCCCGCCATGCGCGTGCCCGCCGCGTGGCCATTCGCATCGACGTGGACGCGCCGCCGGCGCCGGTGCTTTACCTGCAGGTGCGCGACGACGGCGTGGGCGCGGCGGCCGAGGCGCTCAACGACGCCCGCAGCTACGGCGTGCTGGGCATGCGCGAGCGTGCGGCGCATTTCGGCGGGCGCCTCGGCATCGAGAGCGTGGCCGGCCGCGGCACCACCGTGCGGCTGGTCATGCCGCTGGAGCCCGCATGATTCGTGTGCTGATCTGCGACGACCACCTCATCGTCCGCCAGGGCATCAAGCAGGTGCTGGCCGAAGCCGAGGATGTTCGCGTCGTCGGCGAGGCGGCCAACGGGCCGGATGCGATCCAGCAGGTGAGAGCGGGCCAGGTCGACGTCGTGCTGCTGGACATCGCCATGCCCCAGCGCGATGGCCTGGACATCCTGAAGGCGTTGAAGTCCGAGTTCCCGCGGCTGCCGGTGCTGATGCTGTCCACCTACCCCGACCGCCAGTACGCCGTGCGCAGCCTCAAGCTGGGCGCGGCCGGCTACCTCAACAAGAGCGCGGACAGCGAGCAGATGATCGATGCCGTGCGCAGCGTGGCCCGCGGCAAGCTCTTCATCACGCCCAGCGTGGCCGAGCAACTGGCCGGCGCCGTTGGCGCGGGCAGCGGCCGGCGCGCCGACAGCGAGCAGCCGCTGCACGAGCGGCTGTCGCACCGCGAGCACCAGGTCTTCCAACTGCTGGCCGCCGGACGCAGCGTGGGCGAGATTGCCGAGCAGCTCGTGCTGTCGCCCAACACGGTGTCCACCTATCGTGCACGCGTGCTGGAGAAGATCGCCGTGCGCAACGACGTGGAGCTGGCGCTGTTCGCGGTGCGGATGGCGCAGTCGGCGAGCGCCAGCTGACCGGGGCGGGCAGGGACTGAGCGATCACCGGCTTGACCGGTTGCGCAACCGCAGCCGGCGGGCTTCACGGTACATTGCCCGCCGCATCCACCCGGGCGCCGCGGCGCGGCCAGACGAACCATGAGCAACCCCCAAGAGATCTCCGCCCAGTTCACCGCCGCCCGCGCCGCCGGCCAGGCGCTGCCCGCCTACCCCGGCACGCCGCCCGCCACGCTGGCCGAGGCCTATGCCGTGCAGGCCGCCGCCATCGCCCGCTGGCCCGATGCCGTGGCCGGCTGGAAGGTCGCCCGTGTCAACCCCGCCTTCGCGGCGCAGTTCCCCGAGGAACGCCTGATCGGCCCCGCCTTCGCCGCCAACATCCACCGCCCCGTTGCGGGTGAGGCTGCGCAATGCCCCGTGTTCGACGGCGGCTTCGCGGCGGTTGAGGCCGAGGTGGTCATCGTCGTCGCGGCGGACTCGCCCGCGGGCAAGGCCGACTGGACGGCGGAGTCCGTCGCTCCCTTCGTCAAATCCATGCACATCGGCGTGGAAGTCGCGAGCAGCCCGCTCGCCACACTGAACGACATCGGCCCGGGCGCCGTCATTTCCGACTTCGGCAACAACTGGGGCGTGGTCGTCGGCCCGGAAATCGCCAACTGGCGCGAGCTGGAAACGCTGGATGTCGAGACCTTCATCGACGGCCGGTCGGTGGGCACGGGCAAGGTCGCCCTCAAGCCGGGTCCGCTGGGCGCACTGGCCTTCACGCTGAACAAGCGGGCCCAGCAAGGCGCCGTGCTGCGGGCGGGGGATGCCATCTCCACGGGGATGATCACCGGCGTGCACGACATCTGCATCGGGCAGCAGTCTCGACATGTGTTTGCCGGCGTGGGCGAGGTGCTGGTGCAGATCACGCGGGCGACGGCGGGCGGCGCCTAGTTCTGACAGCGATCCCCGGCTGTCGCCTTTCAGGCGGCCTGAACGTTTTCCTGCCGCCTGAATTGCTTGCCGAAGATCTGGGCTGCTGCCCGCTTGCGGACCTGGCTACGCTTTTGGTCGCCGGTTGGGGAACAACAGTGCGCGCTTCTCCAGTGGAGTTTCTTCTTCTTGGGCCGCGTCCTTTTGCGCCTCGGGCCAAAGGTCGGGGAAGTAGAACTGGAGGGCATGCCGAGGAATTGCGAATCGGACCTTGCCGTAGGCAGAGTCGCTTCTGAGATAGTTCTGCTTCAACAGGGCAGACAAAAGATCGGTCGCGACCCGATCTCCCAGGCCTGTCATCGTCTTGAACTCGCTCCTCGCCAGCTCGCTTTGGGTTGAAAAGAGGTAGTGCAGCGGTCTGAGCGCCTCGCGTCGCACGCCTGTCTTCAAGGCCGACTCCTCAAAGGTCAACGCTGCCTCCATGCGTCCCTGCATGCCGTTTACGTTCAGCATGGTGGTCATGAAGTTGGCTTGGTCGATACACATCTCGAGTGCGTATGTTGTCCACTCGACCAAGCCGCCCTCGGTGAGGTTGCCGCGTCCATCTAGATCGCCTCGCCGATGTTCGTCAGCCGCCTGCAGGAGTGCCTTGTATTTGGTCTCGGTGCGAGCAAAGCCTCGCAATGGAGACCACAGACCGTGCGTCAGTTTTGCGGCGTGCAGCACCAGGTGTGTGTGCAACCGGGCGACGCGGCCGTTTCCATCGAGGAACGGGTGAATCCAAGCCAGTCGATGGTGCGACGCCAGAGCCGCCACCACTCCCATTTCTCCGCGTCGCTGCCTGCTGTATCGCTCCTTCCACCGTTCGATAAACCGTGGAACCGCGTCGAATGCCGGAGCTTCGTGAAGCCCCACAGCCACCTGGCGATCTCGCAGCTGACCCGGAACCACCTGGTTGCCATCGATCAGTGTGAGGTCCTCAGGCTTCAAAGTTTCGAAGAGGCTCTCATGCAGCCACTTCAACGCTTCCTCGGAATACAGGTTCTTCAGCGGATCGATCTCCGCTGCTTCCAGCTCCGCAACTGGCCTGCCGGCTGAGCTGGCCGCAAGCTTCTTCGCGACCTCCCTGAATTCGAGAGCTGCCTGGCTTGCATCATCCAGGTAGTCCTCGCACCTCTTCTCGGTGTCGATGTGCGCAACCGCCAGACGCTGCTTGCGAGCGACGTCGGCGTTGTTTGAGAAGTCTTGCTGTAGAGCCCGCTCTATGTCCGCCGGCCGAGTGTGCTCACCCTCGATACGGTTGGTGTAGTACGAGTTCATGCTGAGAAGCAGCGCCCGCAGCTCCCCGTGAACGTGGTGACCTGTCGTGCTCCCAAGCGCCGTTGCAGCCTTGGTCAGGTCACTGGCAAGCTCAAGCAAAGGCCCGATCACGATATCTCCGGGCATCAGAGGCTCGAACTGATCTGGATGTTCGTATTGCTGGATCTGCTGCGCCTTCATGTGCGAGATTGGATTCGACGCGATGTATCTATGAAAGTGCGCGTATTTCGCATGCGACTAGTCAGCCGAACAGGTCGCCGGTGGTCGGCACCGGTACATCGGACGGCTTGCGCCGAATGACGGTGCGCTTCTTGCGGGGCACCTGGGCCGCGGTGGTCCACCACTCATCGGCGAACATGTCCGCTTCGTCGGGGCCGTCCAGCCGTGGCTGCCCACCCGTGGGCTCTTGCGGAAAGGCGTGCAATTGCTCGGCGGGGAAGCGCACGAGCAGCCGCTCTGCCTGGGCCCATGAGCCCTGCAGCCACAGCCGCTGAGCCTGCGCGGGCAGGATGACGGGCATGCGCTTCTCGTGGGTCGGATGCTTCAGGCGATCGAAGACGGCGTGCCCGTCGGCGCTGACGGTCAGCACGCAGAACGACAGCAGCGTCTCACCCGTCGGGCGGATGCAGGCGTTCCACAGACCGGCCAACCCCATCGGCGCCTCGTCCGTTCGCTGGACACTCCACATCCCCGGCCGGCCCGAGGCGTAGCACCACTCGGTCAGCCTCTCCACAGGAACGATGCAGCGTCGACCGGACCACCAGCTTTCCCGAAAGGTCGGGTCCGACTTCATGGTCTCGACGCGGCAGTGGCGCGTCTGCGAGGCGGTGCTGATGTGCTGCGCCAAGGCGGGCAGCAGGCCCAGCATGCCGAGGTTGACGTCGCCAAGGGCGTCGGAGGCCGGGTGCTTGGCCGGGACGATGAATGGCGCCATGGCCTCGGCGCCGTCGTCCTGCCCAAGCTCGACGTCGATGGGCAACGTGATCCCAAACGCCGAAAGCAGTCGTCCTGCATCTGTGACGGGTTCGTGGTTGCTGCGCACGCGGAGTTCCTTGACGAATCGGTCAGGCCTGGCCGCATCGGCGGTGGACATCTGTCGCTTCCCCGCCCGCCGGACCTCAGCCCCTTTGGTCTGGATAATACTGTAAAAATATACAGTATTTTCTGGCGTGAGCTATGAGGCTACCCACAGCAAAACGCCCATGCCGGCTGGATGCCTGCATGGGCGTGAGGGCCGTTGATCCGGTATGAGACCCGGGGCCCGAATCTATTGCTGCTGCCGGTGCGTCGCCGTCGGCAGCAGGCTGGCGAAGCTGATGGCGAAGCGCGCGCCCCAATAAATCACAAACGCAGGCAGCGGCTGATGAAGCGGCGACCAGAAGATGCCGATGAGCAAGAGCAGTCCGACCAGCGTGTCGATGCCGACGTGCAATTGGCCTGCCCGGCTCGCCAGAAATGCCCGGCGCCGTGCCGGCAGGTCGGCACTGGCGTTGGTGAGCTGGCGCGGCAACTGCGAGATCGCCAGCACGTGAGCCACGCCGGACGCCACGCCCAGCGCGATGCCGACACTGAGGGCAGCCACAGGCAGCGTGCCCGTTGTCATGGCCAGCAAGATGGCCAGCCCCAGGCTGCTCAGGACCAGGAAGAGCCCGTCGCCTCTCAGTGTCGGGATGGTGTACATCCCGCTCACGCCTCTCCGCGCAGCGCCGAAGGCATCACGATTCCCGGCGCAGTGCCGGGAACAGGATCACGTCCCGGATCGACGGCGAGTCGGTGATCAGCATCATCAGCCGGTCGATGCCGATGCCGCAGCCGCCGGTCGGGGGCATGCCGTACTCCAGCGCGCGGATGAAGTCGGCGTCGAAGAACATCGCCTCCTCGTCGCCAGCGTCTTTGTTGGCCACCTGGGCCTGGAAGCGTGCGGCCTGGTCCTCGGCGTCGTTCAGTTCGGAGAAGCCGTTGGCGTACTCGCGGCCGGTGATGAAGAGCTCGAAGCGCTCGGTGATCTTGGGGTCGGCATCCGACGCACGGGCCAGCGGCGAGACCTCGACGGGGTAGTCGATGATGAAGGTGGGCTCCCAGAGCTTCTCCTCCACCACCGCCTCGAACAGGCCGAACTGCAGCTCGGCCAGGCTCCAGCGCGCGGGCGCCTCTTCACCAGCCGCCACGATGCGGGCGCGCAGCACCTCGGGCGAATCCGCTTCCTCGCCGGTCAGGCCGGCGAACTGGATCAGCGACTCACGCACCGACACGCGCGCGAACGGCTTGTCCAGCGCCACAGGCTTGCCGGCGTACGTCAGCGCGGCGCTTCCCGTGGCGGCAATCGCGGCGTGGCGCAGCACGGCTTCCGTGAAGTCCATGATGTCGTGATGCGTCCAGTAGGCCGCATAAAACTCCATCATCGTGAACTCGGGGTTGTGGCGAACTGAGATGCCCTCGTTGCGGAAGTTGCGGTTGATCTCGAACACGCGCTCGAAGCCGCCCACCACCAGGCGCTTCAGGTAGAGCTCCGGCGCGATGCGCAGGAACATCTCCTGGTCCAGCGCGTTGTGGTGGGTCTTGAACGGCTTGGCATTGGCGCCGCCCGGGATGGGGTGGAGCATGGGCGTCTCGACCTCCAGGAAGCCATGCTCCACCATGAAGCTGCGGATGGCCGACACGCCCTGGCTGCGTGCCACGAAGCGCTTGCGCGCGTCTTCGTCGGTGATCAGGTCGACATAGCGCTGACGGTACTTCTGCTCCTGGTCGCTCATGCCATGGAACTTGTCCGGCAGCGGTCGCAGGCTCTTGGTCAGCAGGCGCAGCGTGGTGACGGTGATGGTCAGCTCGCCCGTCTTGGTCTTCATCAGCACGCCTTCGCCGCCGATGATGTCGCCCAGGTCCCAGTGCTTGAAGGCGTCGTAGACCTCGGGCCCGACGTTGTCGATGGTCACGCGCAGTTGGATGCGGCCCGTGGCATCTTGCAGCGTGCAAAAGCTCGCCTTGCCCATCACGCGCTTGAGCATCATGCGGCCAGCCACGCTGACCTGGACGGCCTGCGGCTCCAGTTCTTCGTTGGTCAGCTCGCCGTACTGTGCCTGCAGCGGCAGGGCGCGGTGCTGCGGCTTGAAATCGTTCGGGAAAGGCACCGGGTTGGCGGCCCGCAGCGCGGCCAGTTTTTCGCGGCGCTCGGCGATCAGCTGGTTCTCGTCTGCCTGAACGGGGAGGGCGGGGGAGGGAGTGGCTTGGGTCATTGCGGGCCTTGGTGAATCCGCGATTTTAGAATCCGCCACCTTGGCCGGACGCCGACACCACGCTCCCGTGGCTTCGCGGGCCCCGCTGCCCCCCCTCCACATGCCGCGAAACGCCCCGCTGAACGCCCGCCTGCCTTGCGATCTCCTGCCCTGGGGGCCGCGCTGACATGGCCCTGTGGCCCTATCGCCTGGAAGCCGCTGCCGCTCGCCTGCGCGCCCAGATCTGGCGGCTGCGCGGCCTGGCCGTCGGCAGCAGTGCGGCGGTGCACGCCGGCGTGCGGCTGCGCTTCGGTGCGCCGTCCGTGCCGTCCGCGCTGGGCGAGCGCAGCGTGCTCTACCGCGACGTCCAGATCCTGGCCACGGGCGCCGGCAGCTTTCGTATCGGCCGGGACAGCCACTTGGCACCCGGCGCCTATGTGCTGGTCGGCGGGCAGGCCCTGGAGATCGGTGACGACGTGGCCATCGGCCCCGGGCTGATGCTGTTCTGCGAATCCAACGACGCAGGCCCCGACGGCCTGTTCCGCACCCAGTACCGTCGCGCGCCGGTGCGCATCGGCAACAACGTCTTCATCGGCGCACGCGTGACCGTGCTGCCGGGCGCCGTCATTGAGGACGGCGTCGTCGTTGCCGCGCACGCCGTGGTCAGCGGCCGCCTCGCCGCGGGCTGGGTCTACGGCGGCTGCCCGGCACGGCCGCTGCGACCGCAGCGGGCCGAGGCGTCCGCGCCATGAAATCCCACGCCGCCACGGCGCTGCGCTGGCTCGACTTCCCCTGGGCCACGCTGCGCTGGCTGCTGCGCGGCGAGCGCTGCCTGGACGACTTCCGCACGGCCTTCGCCGCCACGCTGGGCGTGGACCCGGTGCGGGTCCACCTGTTCGGCAGCGGCCGCGCCGCGCTGCATGCCTATGTCGCCAGCCTCGGCTTGCCCGCCGGGTCGGAAGTGCTGCTGCCGGGCTACACCTGCGTCGTCGTGCCCCAGGTGTTTGACAACCTCGGGCTGACGCTGCGCTACGTGGACATCGAACCCGGCGACTTCAATCCCGGCGCCGCGGCCATCGCCGACGCCATCGCGCCGCAGACCCGGCTGGTGCTGCTGCCGCACAACTTCGGCCTGTGCCTGCAAGACATTGCCGGGCTGCGCGCGCGCTTCCCCGACGTCGTCTTCGTCGAGGACGCGGCGCACGCCTGGGGCAGCCGCAGCGCCGATGGCCGCGTGGCGGGCACGCTGGGCCACGCCGCCTTCTTCAGCTTCGAGTACTCCAAGCCACTGTCCACCGGCCTGGGCGGCGCGCTGGTCGTGAACGACACCGCAGCCTGGCAGCCGCCGGCGCAACACCGCCCGGCAACGTCGGCCGTGCTGCGCCAGGCGCTGACGCTGGCCTGGCACCGGCTCGTGCAGACCCTGCCCACGCCCCTGCTGCAGGCCGCGAAGCAGTTGCTGCGCGGGCCGTCGCGGCGGCTGGGCGTCGTGGCCGACACGCCGCGGGCGGAACTGCAGGGGGACGTGCAGCCCGACTACGCCCTGGGCCTGCACCCATGGTCGGCCGCGCTCGGCACCGCCCAGGCGCAGCGGGCGGCCGAGGTCTGGGCCGCGCGCCGCGGCCAGGCCGACATCTACGACCGCCTGCTGGCCGCCCTGCCGCCTGCACAGCGCCCCGAGCGGGCCGCCGGCGACGTGCTGCTGCGCTACCCGCTGCGCCTGCTGCCGGGCAGCGACCGCGAAGCACTGACCCAGGCCCTGGCCCGCGAGGGCATCGAGCTGGGCCGCTGGTTCGACGACGTGGTGCATCCGCACGGCAGCCGCCGGCCGGGCTACCGTGACGGCGACTGCCCGGTGGGCGAGGCCACTGCGGCCTGCATCGTCAACCTGCCGCTGGGTCTGCATGCCCGCCTCAGCCGCCACCAGGGGCAGGCGCTGCAGCGCGCCCTCGTCACCCCGGAGCCGCGGCCATGAGCCTGCGGCGCCGCTTCGCGCAACTGGCCGCCGCCTCTGCCATCAGCCAGGCCTTGCCGATGGCGATGGCGCCGCTGCTGACGCGTGCCTTCGGCGCCGAGGCGCTGGGCCAGTGGGCCTGGTTCGCTGCCGTGGCGGCCAGCTTCGCCACGGTGGCCAATGCGCGCTACGAGTACGCCATCCCGCTGCCGCGTCACCGCATCGACGCCGGGCTGCTGCTGGTGCTGGCGCTGGGGCTGAGCCTGGTGATCGGCGGGGCCACCGCGCTGCTGGCCTGGGGCCTGGCCGCCCTGCCGGCCGGGGTCCTGAGCGGGCGCTGGGCGCAGGCGGCTTGGCTGCGGGACGCCGCGCTGGCGCTGGGCGCGGTGGTCGTGCTGTCCGGCGTGCAGCAAGCGCTGATGCTGTGGAACAACCGCCATGGCCGCTTCGGCGCCATCGCCCAGGCGCGCGTCGGCCAGCAGGTGCTGCTGGCGCTGGCGCAACTGGCGGCCTGGGGTGCCGGCTGGCTGACGGCCGGGGCGCTGGTCGCGGCACAGCTGCTGTCGCTGCTGGTCGCGCCGCTCTGGCTGACCTGGCGCGGTCGGCCGGCGCGGCTGCGTGCGTCGCGCACTGCCATCGCGGCACGGCGACGCTGGCGGCGCCTGCGCGCGGTGGCCTGGCGTCACCGCCAGTTCCCGCTCGTCAACAGCCCGCATGCCTTCGTCAACAGCCTGCAGGAGGCGCTGGCGCTGTCGCTGATCGCAGCCTCGGCCGGCGTCGCGGCGGCGGGCTGGTACGCGGTCATGGTGCGGCTCGTGAAGGCCCCGGCCACGCTGGTCGGCGGGGCCCTCTCGGAGGCCCTGCTGTCCACGCTGGCCCAGGACTGGCGCGAAGGCCGCAGCCTGCGCCCGACGCTGGCGCGTGCGATGCGCGGCCTGCTGCTGCCGGCCGTGGGGGGCGCCGTGGCGCTGGCCCTGGTGGGGCCAGCCTTGTTCGGCTGGGCGCTGGGCAAAGACTGGACGACGGCGGGTGACTACGCGCGCTGGTTCGCCCCCTATGTCGCGGCACACTTCGTCTGCGCACCACTGACTGTGGCCCCCATGGTGACGCAGCGCCAGACCGGCGCCCTGGCGTTCAGCCTGGTGGGCAATGCGCTGTACGTGCTGGCGCTGGCGGGCATGCTGCATGCCGGCCGCCCGGTGACCGAGGCGCTGGGCGCCGTGTCGGCGGTGATGCCCTTGTACTTTGCGGCCTACCTGGCCTGGCTGTACCGCGGTGCGGTGCCGCCTTCTCGCACGGAGACCTCGCGTTGAAACTGGTGTTGATCGGCGATGGCGAAAGCCCGCACCTCCTCAAATGGGCCCGCATGCTGGCGCCGCGGGTGCGGCTCGCGGCGATCTCGTCGCGCGGCTTCGCACCCGGCTGGGAGCTGTTGCTGCCCGACGCCGACCGGCTGGCGCTGAACACCTCGCCCGACCACGGTGGCGGCAACATCGCCATCGTCAAGATGCTGCCCCGCGTGGGCGCCTGGCTGGCTGCCACCGATGCCGACTGGATCCACGCCCACTACCTGACCTCGCACGGCATGCTGGCCTGGGCAGCCAAGCTGGGCTGGCGGCTGCGCGCGCAAATCGCCGGCTCGGCCTGGGGCAGCGACATCCTCGTGACACCCAACCAGGGCGGCGCCTACCGCTGGATGACGAAGAAGGTGCTGCGCAGTTGCGCCGTGACGACGTCGGACTCCCACTTCATGGCTGATCGCATGCGCGAGTTGGGCGCGCGGGAGGTCATGGTGTTTCCCTTCGGCCTGGAGGCCATGCCCCGTCAGAACGCCAAGAAGCAGCCGTGGCTGTGCTTTGCCAACCGGGGGCTGGAGCCCATCTACCGGCCGCAGCGCGTCATCGAAGCCTTTGCGCGCATCGCGGCGGCGCAGCCTGAGGCGCGGCTGGTCGTGGCCAACGACGGCGCGCTGCGGGCCGCGCTTGAAGCGGACGTGGCCGCGCGAGGCCTGGCCGACAAGGTCACGTTCGTGGGCCGCCTGGACGCCGCGGCCCAGGCCGGCCACTACGCGCGCTCGACCTGGTTCCTCAGTCTGCCTGAGAGCGACTCCGTGTCGGTGTCGGTGCTGGAGGCCATGGCCCACGGCTGCGTGCCGCTGCTGTCCGAGCTGCCGGCCAACCGTGAAGTCATCGGCGACTCGGTGCGCGGCCTGATCGTCGGCGCGCTGGACGACCTGCCTGCACGCATGGCCGCACTGGACACCACGAGACTTGCCGGCATCAACCGCGACTGGGTGGCCGCGAACGGCCTGTTCGAGCCGCATGTGCAGCGTTTCCTGACCCGCTTGCGGGAGCTGAGCACGACATGAGGCTCTTGCTGATCAACCACTACGCCGGATCTCCTGCGCACGGCATGGAGTTCCGCCCCTACTACCTGGCCCGCGAATGGGTGAGGGCAGGGCACGAAGTCACCATCGTCGCGGCGAGCTACTCGCATGTGCGCGCCGTGCAGCCGGAGATGGCTGGCGAGCCGCGCGAAGAGCTCGTCGACGGCATCCGCTACCGCTGGCTGCCCACGCCCCACTACGCCGGCAACGGGGTGGGCCGGCTGCGCAACATCCTGTCCTTCCTGCGCCAAGTGCGTGCCGATGCCTGGCGGCTGACGCGCGAGCTCCGCCCCGACGCCGTCATCGCTTCCAGCACCTACCCGATGGACGTCTGGGTGGCCAGAAAGCTCGCGAAACTGGCCAAGGCCAAGCTGGTCTACGAGGTGCACGACCTCTGGCCGCTGTCCCTGATCGAACTGTCGGGCATGTCGCCGCGCCACCCATTCGCGCTGATGTGCGGCAAGGCCGAGGCCGACGCCTATCGCGAGGCCGACGTCGTCGTGTCCATGCTGCCCTGCGTGCACGAGCACATGGCCTCACGGGGCCTGGACCTGAAGAAGTTGCACATCGTGCCCAACGGCTTTGCGCCGGAGGAATGGCAAGGTCCGTCGTCGACCACCTGCGCGCCGCTGGGCGAGCCACTGGCCGAGCATCTGCAGGCAGAACGCGCTGCGGGCCGCGTCATCGTGGGCTATGCCGGCTCGATGGGCCTGCCCAACGCGCTGGACGTGCTGCTCGATGCCGCGAAGCTGCTCAAGGACGCGCCGCTGAGCTTCGTGCTGGTGGGCAGCGGCCATGAGGCCGCGCGGCTGGCCGGGCGCGCAGCTGCCGAGGGGCTGACCCACCTGCGCTTCTTCCCGCCCATCCCCAAGGCCCAGATCCCGACGCTGCTGTCGGGCTTGGACATCGCCTACATCGGCTGGCAGCGCACACCCATCTACCGCTTCGGCATCGCGCCCAACAAGCTCATCGATTACCTGATGGCAGGCCGCGCGATCCTGCATTCGGTCGAAGCCGGCAACGACCCTGTGGCCGAGGCTGGCGCCGGCCTGACCGTCGCCCCGGAGGACGCGCCAGCGGTGGCCGACGGCCTGCTGAAGCTGGCCGCACTGCCGCCCGAAGCGCGCGCCGCCATGGGCCAGCGCGGCCGTGCGTTCGCGATGGCGCACCATGCCTACCCAGTGCTCGCGGCCCGGTTCATCGAGGCCTTGAAGTGAGCGAGCTGGACCGCATCGCCGAGCGCTATGCCCGCCGCCAGGCGCGTGGTGATGGCGGTGACCGCTACAGCCTGCTGCGCCCCGAGGTCTGGCAGATGTGGCAGGAGCGCCAGCGCGCCTTGCTGCGCCTGCTGGCCATCCGGCCCGGTGCCCCGGCCGACTGGCGAGCCACCGAGGTCGGCTGCGGCGCCGGCGGCAACCTGCTCGACCTGCTGCGCCTGGGCCTGAGGCCCGAACACCTGACCGGCATCGAACTGCTGCCCGATCGCCTGGCCGCGGCAAGAGCGGCACTCCCGGAGCGCGTGCGACTGCTGGCGGGCGACGCCGCGGCTGCCGACGTCGAGCCGGCCAGCCAGGACCTGGTCCTGCAATCCACAGTCTTCTCGTCCATCCTCGACGACACCCTGCAGCAACGCGTCGCCGACGCCATGTGGCGCTGGCTCAAGCCCGGCGGCGCCATCGTCTGGTACGACTTCACCGTCAACAACCCCCGCAACCCCGACGTGCGCGGCGTGCCGCTCCAACGGGTGCGCGAACTCTTCCCCGAATGCTCGCCCGGCCGCTTCACCACCCGTCGTCTGACGCTGGCACCCCCGCTGGCTCGGGCCTTCCCAGCCGCATACGGCCTGCTGAATGCGGTGCCCTGGCTGCGCACGCACCGCCTCGTGCTGATCGACAAGCCCTGATCGACGAAAATCCCGCCCAATGACTGCCCAGCCCTTTCTCCCTTTTGCCCTGCCCGATATCGGCGACGACGAGATCGCCGAAGTCGTCGACACGCTCAAGTCCGGCTGGATCACGACCGGCCCCAAGGCCAAGCGCTTCGAACAGGCTTTCGCCGAGTTCCTGGGCCAAAACGGCGGCGTTGGGCAGATCGAATGCATCGCCGTCAACTCGGCGACGGCCGGCCTGCACCTGGCACTGGAAGCCATCGGCCTGGGCCCCGGCGACGAGGTCATCACGACCACCCACACCTTCACGGCCACCGCCGAGGTCGTGCGCTACCTGGGCGCCGACGTGAAGCTGGTCGACATCGACCCGGCTACGCTGAACATCGACGTCGCCGCCATCGAGGCCGCGATCACGCCCAAGACCAAAGCCATCCTGCCGGTGCACTACGCCGGCCTGGCGGTGGACATGCTGGCCATCCTGGACATCGCCCGCCGCCACGGCCTGCGTGTCATCGAGGACGCCGCGCATGCGTTGCCGACGACCCTGGAGAAGGAACTCATCGGCACGCTGGGCAGCGACGCCACGGTTTTCAGCTTCTACGCCAACAAGACCATGACAACGGGCGAGGGCGGCATGCTGGTCACGCGCAACGCCGAGCTCGCCAAGCGCGCCCGCATCATGCGTCTGCACGGCATGAGCCGCGACGCCTTCGACCGCTTCACGGCCAAGGTGCCGAGCTGGTACTACGAGATCGTGGCGCCCGGGTTCAAGTACAACCTGACGGACATCGCCGCGGCCTTGGGCCTGCACCAGCTCAAGCGGCTGCCCGACTTCCAGGTCCGCCGTGAGCAGATCGCGAACCGCTTCAACGACGCCTTCGCCGACCTGCCGCTCATCCTGCCGCCCGACGCCCCCGAAGGCGACACGCACGCCTGGCACCTCTACGTCGTGCGCCTGGCCGATGACGCCCTGATCGGCCGCGACGAGTTCATCGAAGGCATGTATGCCGCCGGCATCGGCTGCAGCGTGCACTACGTGCCGCTGCACCTGCATCCCTACTGGCGCGACCGCTATGGCCTGACGCCGGAGCAGTTCCCGCAGTCGCAAAAGGCCTTCGAACGCATGGTCAGCCTGCCGCTGTACACCGCCATGAGCGATGCCGACGTCGAGCGGGTCATCGCTGCCGTGCGCGGATTGCTGGCTTGATGCCACCTTGATCAAGCGACTGTTCGACATCGTCTGCTCGGCGCTGGGCCTGCTGCTGCTGGCGCCGCTGCTGCTGCTGATCGCCTTCTGGATCAGACTGGATTCCCCGGGGCCAGCCCTGTTTCGCCAGACCCGGGTGGGCCGCCACGGCGTGCCTTTCACCATCCACAAGTTCCGCACCATGCGCTCGGCGCCTGGCGCGGCGATCACGGTCGGCGTCGATCCACGCATCACCCGCTCGGGTCGCCTCTTGCGCGCGGCCAAGCTGGACGAGCTGCCTCAGCTCTGGGACGTGCTGCGGGGGGCGATGAGCTTGGTGGGGCCGCGACCGGAGCTGCCGCACTATGTCGCGATCTATCCTGCCGAGCTGAAAGCCCAGGTATTGGCGGTACGGCCAGGCATCACCGATCCAGCCTCCCTGGCCTTCAGCCGGGAGGCCGAACTGCTGGCCGCCGCGCCGGATCCCGAGCGCGAGTACCGCGAGGTCATCCTGCCAGCCAAGCTGCGCCTGTCGGCCGATTACGCCTCCAGGGCCAGTCTCAGGGCTGATCTGGAGCTGATTCTGCGGACACTGGGCCGCCTGATGGGCCGCTGACAATCCACATCGATGAACTGGCAGCTTCTTGACACCCTGCTCACGCGCCTCAGGCCGCGTCGCGAGGCCCTGGCCCTTGCCCTGGATGCGCTGATCGTCGCGATCGCCTGGCAGGCTACCTACCTGTTTCGGCTGGGCTTCGAGCGTTGGTTCACGGCAAGGCCCGACTACGACGGCTGGGTGCTGCTTGGCCTGCTTGCGGTCTATGTCGCGGTTTTCCGGATGCTGCGTGTTCCCAAGGGCATGTGGCGCTTTTCGGGGTTCGGCGAGATCAAGCGGCTCGCCGTGGCCTGTCTGCTGGCGGGATTGATCGGCGCCACCGCCGTGCTGATGGCCCGGCTGCATGCCGTTCCTCGTGCCGTGCTTGCGCTGCACCCGCTACTGACAGTGATGCTGCTGGCCATGACGCGCATGGGCTACCGCATGCTCTACGAACACATGCGCAGCCGCCTGAGTGGCAGCGCCTTGGAACAGCGCCGCGCCTTGATCATGGGCGCCGGCGACGCAGGCCGGCTGCTCGTGGCCGGCATACAGCATCAGCAGGGCTGGGTGGTGGTGGGCTATCTCGACGACGCGCCGGACAAGCGTGGCGCACGCGTGGGCGGTGTGCCGGTGATCGGCATGTTGGACGACGTCGCACGGCAGGCAGGCACGCACGGTGTCACGCATGTGATCGTCGCGATGCCCGGGGCCTCGGCGGCACAGCGCCGGCGGGCGCTGGACCTGGCGAGCCAGACGGGTCTGGCGGTGTTGACGGTGCCCAGCAGCGACGAGTTGCTGGCTGGTCGAGCGGTCAACCAGGTGCGTGACATCGAACCGGAGGACCTGCTGGGCCGTGAGCCCGTCGATCTGGATGAGGGCGGCATCAGCGAGTGCATCGGGGGCAAGGTGTTGCTGGTCACCGGTGCGCGCGGGTCGATCGGGTCCGAGCTGTGCCGCCAGGTGGCGCGCTACGGCCCGGCCAAGATCGTGCTGTACGAGCTGAGTGAGTTCGCGCTGTACTCCATCGAGCAGGAGCTGAGCGAGAAGTTCCCGCACGTCCCGCTGGTGAGGCTCATCGGTGACGTCAAGGAGCTGGACTACCTGCGCTTTGTGTTCGACAAATACCGTCCCCAAATCGTCTTTCACGCGGCGGCCTACAAGCATGTGCCGCTGATGGAGGAAGAGAACGCCTGGGCTGCGCTGCGAAACAACACGCTGGGGACCTATCACGCCTGCCTGGCGGCGGGGGAGCATGGCGTCGAGCGCTTCGTGTTGATATCCACCGACAAGGCCGTCAACCCCACCAACGTGATGGGGGCCACCAAGCGCGCCGCGGAACTCGTCATCAGCCATATGGCCGGGCAGGGGTACGTCACGAAGTTCATGGCTGTCAGGTTCGGCAATGTGCTGGGTTCCAGCGGCAGCGTGATTCCGAAGTTCAAGGAGCAGATTGCCAGGGGCGGGCCTGTGACGGTGACCCACCCTGACATTACGCGCTACTTCATGACGATTCCCGAGGCGGCACGGCTGGTGGTTCAGGCCTGCGCGATTGGCGAGACGGGCCAGGTTTATGTGCTGGACATGGGCGAGCCGGTCAGGATCGTCGACCTGGCGCGGGACATGATCCGGCTGTCGGGCAAGGACCTGGCGCAGGTTCGCATCGAGTTTTCGGGTCTGCGCCCAGGTGAGAAGCTCTACGAGGAGCTTTTGGCGGATGCCGATCTGACCCTGCCCAGCGTGCGTGCAGGCCTGCGCGTTGCTCGACTGAACGACTCTGACAAGGCCCAGCGGGTGCAGGCCTGGTTGGTTCGCGCCATCGGCGATGGCCGGGTGCGCAGCGACCACGAGATGCGCATCGTGCTGCGCGACATCCTGGGCGAGGAATTCGGCCCGGCCCGCAGCATCGACAATACTGGCGTGATGAAAGTGTGAATCGATGATGAAATATTTGCTGATCCTCGTGGCGCTCTGGATTCCCAGCGCTCACGCCTACGTCGACCCGGGCAGCGGCATGCTGATCTGGCAGGCGCTCATAGCAGTGGTCGGTGCGATCATCGTGTTCGTGCGCCATCCCGTTGAGGCGATCAAGCGCCTGTACCGGAAGCTGTTCAAGAAGTGAGCAGCAATCAGGCGTCGAAGCTGCGAGAGGCGCCCCTCGACGACCTCGGTGACTTCGGCAACGCGCCGGTGGAACTCGCGCTGTACGAACTGCTGTCCGGCCCATTGGACGCGGCTGCGCTGAAGCTGTTGCACCGGTATCAACGCAAGCTCGACATCAGCCGCAAGCTCGTGCAGCGCTATGCCGATGACCTTGGCGCAGCCATGAGCGAACGCGAAGTTTCCCGGCCGACTTATCTAGGGCTGGCCAGGACATTCGCTGCAATGGCAGCGCGCGAGCCGGGCGACGACGAGGACTCGCGTGCACGGCTGCTCCGCTACGTGAATTCGGCCTTCAACTGCGTTGACAAGCTGGATGTTTCGGACCCGTACGTGGCTGACCTCCAGTCGCGGCTCGACCTGCTGGCATCTGAGGGGGTGCAGTGCCCCAACTGCTGAAGCTGACCGTGATGGCCTACGAAGGCCCGATGTTGCGCAGCTACCTGGGCATGCTGGCCGCGGCTGGCTACATGGTCGACCGGCTGCTGCTGCTGGTCCAGAAGCGCGATCCGGCCACGCGCAAGCTGGTGCTGCCTTGGCTGCCGTCGGGACTGCGCCGGGCCGCGGCTGCACGGGTTCAGGACCAGCGCTTGAACCACTGGCCGCGCCAGCTCGCACGCCGCTATGGCACCGTCTGCCGCGCTTGGCAGGACGGATTGGCAGAGCGCTTCGGGTTCGACGCCTCGGCCTATCGATGGCTGCAGGAGGACTGTGCCTACGAGGCGATCGCGCAAAGCGTTGACACCCTTTTCGTCGACGGGTTCAAGGACCCGGCGATGCTGGACGCGCTGCGGGCGTTGCCGGCGCGTACGCCCGTGCTTTTTACCGGCGGCGGTCTGCTGCCGGCGACGGTGTTCGAAGCCTCGAACTGCCGCTTCCTGCACATCCATCCCGGCCTGCTGCCCAACGTCAAGGGTGCCGACGGCATGCTGTGGTCCGTGCTGCTCAGGGCGCGCGCGGCTGCCAGCGCCTTCTACATGGAGCCGGGACTGGACACCGGCGCCATCGTCCGTACGACCGAGTTTGCCGCCTTGCCCGTGCCTGCGGACTTTGCGTCGCTGGACATCGCCACCCAGTACCGCCTGTTTTATTCCTTTGTGGACCCGATGATGCGTGCGGTGCTCTTGAGGGACCTGCTGGAGGAGGTCGCAGGTGCCGACCTCTTCGATCTGCCCGCCCAGTCACAGGACCCCTCCTTGGGCACCACCTTCAATTTCATGAACGAGCGGTTGCGGCGGCTGGCATTCCAGCGGATGCATGAACTTGCAGCACGCAACGGCGGGCGCGGCTGAGATGCCTGTCGTGGCTTGCCAAGCCGTCATCCTGGGTGCGGGACTGCCTGCCCGCGGCGAGACCCCTTCGCCGCTTTTCAGCGTCAACGGGCAGGGTCGGCTGCTGGATTGGCTGGTCAACGCGCTGGGCGGGACCGGAGCCTCGGTGAGCTTCGTTGGCGGTTACCGTTTCGAGGAAATCGCAGCGCTGTACCCAAGCCTGGATGCAGTACTCAATCCTGCCTGGCGCCACACCGGTGCAGTGGGGTCGCTGCTCAAGGCCCGACTGAAACCGGGGCAGACCTGCCTGGTGAGCTATGCCGACATCCTCTACCGTGAGGGGCTCGTCGGCGTGCTCTGCGCCGACGTGGCGGACGTGACGCTTGCGGTCGACACCCATTGGCGGCAACGCTATGAAGCGCGCTCGGTGTCCGATCTGGCGCATGCGGAGGTCGTACAGCTTGAGGGCATGCAGGTGCGCGGCGTTCATGATGCGCGCAGCGCTGGCCGGCCTGCGCAGCCCGACGCCGAGTTCGTTGGACTGGCCCGCTTGGGCCCGCAGGCTTTGAGCCTGCTCGCGGACTGGGCCACCAGACCCGAGTTGCTTCGCTGGAGCATGCCTCGGCTGCTTCATGCGTTCGTCGAAGCCGGCCTCACGGTCCGGGCAGCCGACTGCGCCGGCGACTGGGCTGAGTTGAATGCACCGCAGGACGCGGCGCATTTCGTCCTGGGCACCAAGGCACAGACGCTGGCACGCCTGGAGCCCATGGTGAGGCACAGCCGCATCGGTGCCCAGACTGTAGTCACGATGGGTGACTGGCGACAGGATCGCGACGACTGCCTTCGACGTGTCGCGCAGATGTTCGGGGCGGCCCGTCTGGCCGTGCGCAGCAGTGCCCGTGAGGAAGATGGCTTCGCGACCTCGGGCGCTGGGCAGTTCGAGAGCGTTCTCGATGTGGACGGGGGCAACCCGGCCGCAGTGGCCACAGCCATCGAGCGGGTGGCGGCGTCCTACCCGGTTCACAGCGACGGTCAGCAGGTGCTAGTGCAGCGCATGGTTGACGGTGTCGCATTCAGCGGCGTCGCCATGACCCGCACGCTGAGCTATGGCGCGCCGTATCGCGTCATCAACTACGACAGCTCGACGGGTTCGACGGATGGCGTGACTTCCGGGCGGGCCGGCAACTTGCGCACGCTGTACATGCATCGCGATGTCGACACGCTGCCACCTTCGGCGCCTGCGGCCATCGCCAGCGTGTTGACTGCCCTGCGTGAAATCGAAGAGCTCGTTGGGCATGATTCGCTGGACATCGAGTTTGCCGTCTCGCCGAGCGGGGAAGTCCATGTGTTCCAGGCGCGACCGATCGCGGTGGACCACGCCCGCTGGGCTGGCAGTGACGAGCGAATTGCACTGAGCCTGCGCGCCGCGGCCGCGGACTTCCAGCGGCTGCAGTGCCCAGGGCCGTTCACGCAGGGGCGTCGCACCGTGTTCAGTGTGATGACGGACTGGAACCCGGCGGAGATGATCGGTACCCGGCCGCGCCGGCTGGCCTATTCGCTCTACGCAGAGCTGATCACCGACGAGGTCTGGGCGCGCCAGCGCGCCGAGTACGGCTACCGTGCCGTTGCGCCGCAGTCGCTGATGCACGAGTTCGCCGGGCACGCCTACATCGACGTGCGGGCGTCGTTGAACAGCTTCTGCCCCGCCGTGCTCGACGATGCCTTGGCTCGCAAGCTCGTCGAGCACGGCATAGAACGCCTGCGGACCAGCCCACAACTGCACGACAAGGTCGAGTTCGAGGTGGCCTTCACCTGTCTGGCCTTCGACTTTGAGCATCGTGCAGCCGGGCTGCTGGCGGCTGGTTTCGACAGTGACGAGGTCGGGCGTTTGCGCGATGCCTTGACGACGCTGACCCAGCAGGCGCTGCAGCGCATCGACACGGACCGAGCCTGCGTGGACAGTTTCTCTGCGCGTCAGCAGGCGATGCTGGCCCGCGAGGACCTGGCGCCGCTGAGCCAAGCGCTCTACTTGCTGGACGACTGTCGTGCACATGGCACGTTGGCGTTCGCGCATCTGGCGCGGGCCGGTTTCGTCGCGATGAGCTTCCTCAATTCGGCGGTCGCACAGGGCCTGCTCTCCGACGCCGAACGTGCCGCGCTGCTGCAGTCATTCTCGACGGTGGCCAGCGCCTATCGCCATGATGTCGAGCGCCTGCAGCGCGGAGAAGTCGGGCTTGCTGAGTTCCTGATGCTGTATGGGCATCTGCGGCCTGGCACCTATGACATCACCGTGCCCAGCTATGCCGAGGAGCCGCTGCGCTACCTCGATGCGCCACCCCACATGCCCATGGCGGCGGGTGACGTGGTCGAGCCTGAGCCGGTGCGGTCCGAGCTGTGCGCGGCCACCCGTGTTCGACTGTCTGAGGCTCTGGCCGGGCTGGGTCTGCGGGTGGACATCACCGCTTTCGAGCACTTTGTCGAAGCAGCCATCGTGGGCCGCGAGCTCGGCAAGTTCGTCTTCACACGCAGCCTCAGCAAGGCGCTGGATCAGTTGGCCCGCTTTGGCCAGGACGTGGGGCTTTCGCGCGAAGAGCTCTCCCATCTGTCGCTTGACGATCTGCGCGCCTTTGAGCGCGGGCAATTCGGTGCGGACGGTCTGGATCAGCTGCGCTGGCGTCTCGAGGAGAACCGGCTTCGCCACGAACTGGCCCTGGGTATCGAACTGCCTGCAGTGCTGATGGACGCGACCGACTGCTGGACACACATCGTCGACGCCGCGCAGCCCAACTACGTGGGCACCGGTGTCGTGGTGGCGGAAGTCTGCAGCATCGGTGCCGAGGCGGTCGATCATCAACAGCTGCAGGGCTGCATTGCGCTGGTGCCGCAGGCGGACCCGGGCTTCGACTGGCTGTTCTCGCACGGCATCGCGGGCCTGGTGACTGCCTATGGCGGTGCCAACTCGCACATGGCGATTCGTGCGGCCGAGTTCGGCCTGCCGGCGGCGATCGGTGTCGGCGAGGAGCGGTATCGCAGGCTGTGCACCGCGCGTCGCCTGCGGCTGGACTGTCGGCAGCGCACTCTGGAGGTTGCCGCATGAGGCGCCGCATCGCCGTCACCATGCGCGTCGACGATCATGCCGCCTATGGCGAGCGCCGTGACGCGCTCGACCAGCGCTGGATCGGTCTGCTGCAGTCCCTGGGCCTGACGCCGGTCCCCGCGCCCAATGCACTGGCAGACCTGGGCGACTGGACCCGGTCCCTGGGCATTGCCGGCTTGCTGCTGACCGGCGGCAACGATGTCGGCCTGCCCGGCTTGCACGAGGCGTCTGCCCCCGAGCGTGACGGCAGCGAGGGTCGCCTGCTGGAACTGGCCCGGGAGCAGCACTGGCCGGTGCTGGGTGTGTGTCGCGGGCTGCAGATGATCAACGTGCACTGCGGTGGCGGCTTGAGCGCCGTGGACGGTCATGTGGCGATCCGGCACGAAGTGCTCGATTCGCCAGCGGTGGTGCCGCGTTTCTTCGCCCGCGGCATCGCAGGTGCCGCTTCTCGCCAGGTGAACAGTTTCCACGGCTGTGGCATCGCTGCAGCTGATCTCGCCACGGATCTCGTGCCGATCTACCGGGATGCCCAGGGCTGGATCGAGGCCGTTGAACACAGGCTACTGCCATGGGCCGGCCTCATGTGGCACCCAGAGCGAGAACCTGCGCTGGACGCCGCGGACCGACATCTTCTGAACCAGCTGTTTGCAAACGACCATGGCTAGAGCCGTCATTCTTGCTGCAGGCCAGGGCACGCGCCTGCGCCCATTGACCGACCACCTGCCAAAAGCGCTCGTGTCACTGGATGGCGTGCCCCTCATCGAGCGGCAGCTCGCGGTGCTACGCCGTGCCGGCGTGACGGACTTGTCCGTCGTGGCGGGCTATCGCGCGTCGCATCTGCGGCTGGACGGGCTTCGGCAGGTCGAGAACCCGGCCTACGAGTCCACCAACATGGTGGCGAGCCTGTATTGCGCCAAGGCGTTGTTCGATGGCACGGACGATGTGCTGGTCTGCTACGGCGACATCGTCTATGAGCCCCGTGTGCTGTCTGCGCTGATGGCCACCGATGCGCCGCTGGCCGTCACGATCGACCGGCAGTGGCTGACGCTATGGAGCCTGCGAATGGACGACCCGTTGAGTGACGTGGAGACTCTGCGGCTGGACGACTATGGGCGCATCCTCGAACTCGGGCGCAAGCCGCGCGACCTGGCGGACATCCAGGGCCAGTACATCGGCCTCTTCAAGGTGCGCAAGGACTTTGCGCCCGAGTTCTTTGATGCCTACGAACGCCTGGGCGCCGAAGGCACCGTTGACGGGCGGTCGCGGGCCATGATGTACATGACCTCCTACCTGCAACTGCAGATCGATGCTGGTGTGCAGGTGCTGGCCGCTGCGGTCGACGGCGGATGGCTGGAGGTCGATAGCCTTCAGGATCTGCAACGCTACGAAGCTGCCTCTGCGGAGGGCCGGCTCAGCAGCATCTACGACGCCAGGGCCTGATGCGCGACGGGCTGCGTCACCTGTCTCGCTACGTCGCCTTCCTGCGCCTGGCGGCGGCAAGGCGACGCATCGTGGTGTACACGGAGGGGGCGGCCTCGTGGCCGCACCTGGGGCCGGTGGTGATGGAGCTGCTGCGTCGAGGCCAGCCTGTCAGCTACGTCAGTTCCTCTCCAACGGACCCCGGCCTGGCGGTTCAGCACCCGAGCCTCTCCAGTTTCGTGATCGGTGACGGCCATGTGCGCACGCTGTTTTTCAGTACGCTGGAGACGGAGCTGCTGCTGATGACCATGCCCGACCTGAACAGCTTCCACATCAAGCGGTCGCAGGCTACCCGGCTGTACGTCTATCTTCATCACTCCCTGGTGAGTTGCCACATGATCTACCGCGAGGGCGCGTTCGATCATTTCGACGCCGTGCTGTGCTCCGGCCCTCACCATGTGGCGGAGTTGCAAGCGCTGGAAGTGCAGCGCGGTACGCGCGCCAAGCAGCTGCTGCCGCACGGCTACGGGCGGCTCGACGCGCTGCTGGAAGCGGCGCGCCGGCCTGGCGCCGCGGCCCGACCCCGGCAGGTGCTGGTGGCGCCGTCCTGGGGCCCCGAGGGCCTGCTGGAGCGGCACGCCGACAGCTTGATCGGGCCCCTTGCGGCCAGTGGCTGGGAGGTTGTCGTCCGGCCGCATCCGCAGACGGTGCGGCTGGCGCCGCAGGCCATGGAACGCGTGCGGCACTGGTGTCGCAGCAGCGCCAATGTGCGGCTCGACGAAGACGTGGCCGGTCAGGGCAGCCTGCTCGCCTCGGCGGTGATGGTCAGCGACTGGTCCGGCGCGGCGCTGGAGTTTGCCCTCGGCCTGGAGCGGCCGGTGCTGTTCGTCGACACGCCGAGGAAGGTCAACA
The DNA here is from genome assembly GCA_016195825.1 of Burkholderiales bacterium. Taxonomy (GTDB): domain Bacteria; phylum Pseudomonadota; class Gammaproteobacteria; order Burkholderiales; family Burkholderiaceae_C; genus Pelomonas. The sequence continues at coordinate 53,653 of JACPYV010000011.1, forward strand.
ACCCCAGTTACGCAGACATCGCGCTCGAACCCGTCGAGGTCGGCTTGCGCGCGAGCCTGGGTGCCGTGATCGGGCTGGCCGAACTCGGTGACATCGGCGTTGTGCTGGACCGCGTGTCCGCCCAGCCTGCCGAGTTCGCGTTGCGAATGCAGGCGCTGCGCAACAAAACGGTCTTCCATGCAGGCAACAGTGCCGCCGCCGCCGCCGATTACATCGACCAGCAACTGCGCGGTGGCTGACCGCCGCGCAGGGTCAGCGCCCTGCGGCGTCCAACAGTTCGAAAACCTGGCCGTTGGTCTGCAGGCGATTCGGGTCGACCGATCCCGTCGCGCTGCCCATGACCGACGGCATCATCCCGTCGTGATGGGCATCAGTCACAGCGCAATAGTCGGTCGGCGAAGATCAATTTGTGTCCGGTGATCCGCCCTCGTGGCCTTCACCGCAGCAATGTGCCGGTCCAAGGCGGATCGGCTTGTGCAGGGCCTTCAGCCTTTGCCGCAGCGCAAACTCCGATTGCCGCCGTAGAGTCGTTTCAAGGCGCAGCAGCGGGGCCCCGAGTTACCAATTGGGCGGCTAGTTTGAAAATATCTCCGTTGCTGCTGATCATGTCCAAGTTCTTCTTCCCACCTGTCGTTGCGACGATCAGCGGTGTGGAGGTGTCGTTGTCTGGCGGCAGGTTGCCGCATTTCCCTTTGTATAAATTCGTGGTGCACCAATAGTCCACACGCAACGGATGGTCGGAAAAGACAACGATAGAAATGTCCTGAATGCCGTTCTCATGCAATCGGTTCACCATCCCGGTCAGCGTTTTGCGTGCGCGCGCGACGTTCGTGCCGTAGTCAGACCAGAGCTGGCCGTCCGGGCTGTTGCCGGGCGGGTGAGGGTACGGCAGGTGGGCAAAAAGGAAACCACCACGCTTCCAGATCGGCGCATTCCACAGGGCCAGCTCAATTCGATCAATGAAGTCAGCCCAGACTTGCTTGGAGAATTTGAGGCATTCACTGCCGTCCGGCTTGGTCGTCAGCAGCCGACCGGCCCCGCAACGCCACCTACTGGCGTCGAAAAAGTCCAATGAGAAGGGCACGCGTGCACAATAACGCAGTCCCTTCATGGCGCAGTATGGGTGATACAAACCGATGACATCGACGTCGTTGAGGGTCACCTCAATCTTGCCGAAATCAAGGACATTTCCCTTGCTACAAATGGCAGTAAGTCCGCAGGGTTTCGCCGAGGAAAAATCAACGCCAGCAAACATAGCCGGAATCGTCTTGGCTGTGGCGTCACCAACCGAAGGGACAGTCTTGAACTGCACCTCGAGCCCGAGTTGGGAAAGATCCTGAACTAGGGGTTTGGCAGAGCGCCCATCCAATTCGTCAAACAGGACGAAAAGCGTCGCCCTCAAGCTGGTCGATTCAGCATCCTGCATACGCTGTGGCAGCGGCCAAGACATCTTCTCTGCCCGAATTGCGGAGCTGACAAGTGGCGTTGCCACAAACAGGATGCAAGCGACCACCAGCGAGCGACCGATGCGATCGAGTCTTCCCACCTTATGGAAAACCAAAGCCAGAAAAATCGCAAAGCCGACCATATGCAATGGACGAAGCGATAGGCCGAATATCCTAGGAGAAGAGGAGATGGCACCATTGAGTACGACGTACCAAATCCAAACGGCGAATGAACTGGCAAAGCAGGTGCCTAGAAGGACGTCATGCCAGGCAGGTCGGATGCAACCAGTGGCAAGGACCACAACCAAAAGGGCAAAAAATATCCCGAGTAGAAAATAGACCGACTGACCTGAACTCACCGAATGGTAGAGATCGTGGGTCAACAGGCTGACTACCACGCAAACGAGTATGCTGCTGACTTGCAGCAAGTCAACCAATAGCTTGCGTAGATTCATCGATTGGACGTATTGATCAGGGGATTTGCTGCAATTTAGCCTGCGGCATCAACATATGCGCGAGCAATCGCCGAGCTGGTGTACTTCTCTCTCAAGGAAGCCCTGAGAGGATCTGGATCTTTAGAAGGCTTGCTCAATAGATTGAGCCGCGCCGCCAGCTCGGCAGAGGTCTTGAAGTAATTCGCGGTACCACCTGCAGTGCTCCGATTGAAAGCGCAATCGAAGCAAAACAATTCGCAATCATAAAAGAGCATCTCAACCAAGGAGGGATTGGTTCCTCCTACGGCGTGACCATGCAGGTAGACACTGCATTCGCTTCGAAGCTCTGCGAGGCGATGCGCGTCGTAAATTGGATCCGACAGAGCAAGCCTGGGAGAACTCTGAAACCTTTCGCGCAATTTTTGACCGTACGGGCTATTGTTCCAGTTGCCTACGATCGTGTAACTCTGCAAGTCTGATGCAAGAAATCCCTCAATGAGGAGGTCAATATTATTCTCGGGTTCGATCCTGCAAATCGTCAAAGCACGCCCAGGTCGCATGCCTGAGGTTTCGTTGCGAATTACATGGTCTCCGGAATATGCGATCTCCACGGACTTATTGCGCGCCGACGGGATGACGAATTCCACCAAGGCCGCATTATCGTATACGACAACGTGCGAGAAGCGTTGCGCGAGAAAGTCAAAGATGCGCAGCAGCATCTTCCGGCGGGGAGAAAACTTGTCGCGGCGCCATTCGACGCCGTCAATATTGACTATCAGCCGCTTGCCCAAAAGGTCGCACAAGATTCGCCAGAGCCCAAACCAGGGGGCGCCGGATACCCCGAGCACGACTATGCGATCCGCCAAAAAGAGCACTCGAAAGAAGGCCAGCAGGTCATGCAATACCGATGAGGCACCGTTCGAGCGCACAGGAATGAAGAGTCGGTTCACCCCATTGAAGAGCGGGTCGTGGCTCTCGTATAGGCCCTTGTCGCAAGTCACATAGACGGTGTGACCCATTTGGGCAATTTGAGGGGCGCAATTCTCAAGAAATGATTCAAAGCCGCCATAACGATTAGGAATTCCGGCACTGCCTATGAAGGCAAAGTGACGGTTCTTTTGAATTGATTCTGGCATTCGCGGCTCAGCTGGCAGGCGAGTTTTCAAGAGTGGTTAGGGCTTCAAGGTACTGCAAGGCTGATTGCTCCCACGAGTACTTCAGAAGGACGCTGCGCCTATCCCTTTGGCCATTTCCAGATTGGAGCAGGGCATCAATCGCATTCGACATTTGATTGGTGTCACAAGGGTCAAACGTTACGTCAGCAACTCCGACAACATCATCAAGTGGAAATGTTGTACTGATAGCGCAAGGTAGATTCGCCTCGATGGCCTCGAGCACAGGTATTCCGAAACCCTCACAGATCGACGGATAGACGAAACCAATGGCGTTTTGATATAGCCACGTCAACTCCGCGTCTGCGACTCGTTCCAACCAGATCACATTGGCAGTAGAGGAAATATTTTTCAGCTCGTCCTGAAATTCCGGTGCGCAGAAGCCGACGATCACTAGCTTGATGCCGGAAGTGGCCGCCTGACTCGCCGCGAAGGCATCAACCAGTCGGCCATAGTTCTTTCTTGGCTCTACCCGCCCGACAGTAAGAATATAACGGCTTGCGCCAATTGACGCGACGGGCTTTGTTTGGTTACCAGAGATCTTCTTGTGGATGCCGGCGCCGTTGTAAACGATGGCAATCTTTCGGCTGGGGTTTGCCCACGCCCTGATATCTTGGGCTGACCGCTCGCTGACGGTCAACAGCAGGTCCGACCTCTTGGCAGTCAAATAGTACAACGCCAGGCGAGGAAGACGATGGCCGAGGGAAAAGAACTCAGGGTAATAAACGAATAATATGTCGTGAACTGTGGTGATGTACTTCAACCCGAGCTTGGGGACTGGGCATACATATTGAAAATGTGCTGCCTCAAATCCCAGCTTCTTCAGCTTGAATGGCAGCACAAAGAGTCGCCAAAGCATGCCATGCTTCCCCATCTCAAGCACATTGACCGAGGACGGAAGCAAGGAGGAATCGATGTCAGCGAGACTGTCCACGCCGTACCAGAATTCGAAGCGGCGGTTCTCGACTTTCGAGAGATACCGCTCGACCTCATGATGCAGGGCGGAAATGTAAGTTACGACGCCCTGTCCAGGTTGAGAGAACCAGCGGCAATCGACAAACACCTTCATATGAACCAAATCTTTCCAAAAGCGGCTGGGGAATAATCGAGATCTTTGGCACGTGTGCCTATCGGCTTGGCAGGGACACCACCCACTACGGTAAATGGGGCAACATCCTTCGTGACTACCGCGCCCGAGCAAACAACCGCGCCTTCGCCAATCGTGACGCCTGGCAAGATGATGGCTCTATTCCCAAGCCAAACTCGATTGCCGATGTCAACCGGGCCTTCCGTGATTCTGAAGTCGCGTGACTGATGGTCATGCTGGTTGGTCCAGATATTAACCTCACTGGAAATATTGACGTCAGATCCGATCTTGAGCCGACCCCGAGCATCAAGGTGACATCCATGTCCAATCACTGTCCCAGAGCCGATTGATAGCTTCCAAGGGCTGCGCACAAATACACCGGCGTAAATGATGGTCGGACGGTCAATCCTTGCGCGCAACAACTTCAGGAAAAGGATGCGCAGCCCATGAATAGGCGCATATGAAGCGATGGCGGTCGAGAGCCAAATGGCCCCGTAGAGGATGCTTTTCATCTGTTCAATGGTTGATTTCTGACGCGCGCCAGCATGCTCAATTGCAGACCCAATGCGGCCCAAACTGTCGTATCGAAGAAGAACGATCCCGAGGCTGCATGTACCAGCAAGAGGCTGCCGGACAGGAGGCGAGGAAGCGATCCACGGCCACG
>JACPYV010000087.1 GCA_016195825.1 Burkholderiales bacterium
CGCATCCGCAGCTTTGCCGCAGAACTGGACCGCAGCATCGAGACCGAGCGCCGTCGCCTCGCCCGTGAAGTGCACGACCAGGTCGGCCAGGTGGGCACCGCCATCAAGATGCTCACCATCTCGCTGCGTGCCAAGCTGGCGCCAGCCACCGAGCCACTGGTGGACGAGCTGCAGGGCATGGCCGACGAGGCCATCCGCGCAGCGCGCCAGATCTCGGCCGCGCTGCGCCCGCCGCTGCTGGACGAGCTGGGCCTGGAGGCGGCGCTGGGCCACTACCTGCAGACGCTGCAGCGCCAGTCTGGCCTGACGGCCACGCTGGAGCTGGCCGACGCGGACGGACTCGCGCCCGAGCAGAGCAACCCGCTGTTTCGCATCGTCCAGGAGGCCTGCACCAACGTGCTGCGCCACGCCGCAGCCCGGGCGCTGCGCGTGACCGGCCGGCCGCGCGCCGAGGCCGGAGAGGACGGCTACGAGGTGGAAGTCATTGACGACGGTCGCGGCCCGGGGGACACGCGCGCCGATGCCTCTGGGCTGCGCGGCATGCGCGAGCGCGCGGCACTGGCAGGCGGTGACCTGGATTTCGGCCCCGCACTGGGGGGCGGCACGCGCGTGCGCGTCTGGCTCCCGCTGGCACCGCCTGCGGCCGAGGGACACAGCCAAGAAGAGGAGGCCTGGCTATGAGAGTGCTCATCGTCGACGATCACCCGCTGATGCGCCTGGGCGTTACCCAGCTGGTACTGCAAGAGTGGCCCGACGCGCATGTCGACGAGGCGCCCACCATTGCCGCCGCGCTGGAACGCATCGCCGCGGCGCGGCCCGACATCGTCACGCTGGACCTCTCGCTGCCGGACGCCCAGGGCACCGAGGGTGCCAGCCGGCTGCTGCGCGTGCTGCCTGGCGTGCCGCTGCTGGTGCTGAGCCTGAACGCCGAGGCGGCCTATGCGGCGCGCCTGATGCAGATGGGCGCCAGCGGCTACCTGCCCAAGGACCGCGCGTCCGATGAGCTGCGCGTCGCGCTGCGCCGCCTGTGCGAAGGCGGGCGCTACGTCACCTCGTCCATGGCCGACCACCTGCTGGGCCTGCTCAGCGGCAAGGCGCCGCAGGCCTTGCCGCACGAGCAGTTGTCGACGCAGGAGCACCGCGTCATGCTGCTGATCGCGGCTGGCAAGACGCCGGCACAGATCGCCGAGGTCATGCACCTGTCGGTGAAGACGGTGGGCAGTTACCGCGCCCGCATCTTGGAGAAGGCCGGCTGGGCCAACAACACCGAGCTGACCAAGTACTGCGTGCAGCACGGGCTGACCGACCTCTGAGTGCCCATGCCGGCGTGTAGGCAAACTCCCTACACGAGGTCCCGGCGATCCCGCTGCCGGGCTCGCGGCATCAACCGCTGCCACGAAAACAGCCCCCGGCCGACCATGGCGGCCATGAACATTTTCCTCGTCGAAGACTCCGTCTCCATCCGCCGCCTGCTCGTGCGTCGCCTGGACACCATGCCCGGCATGCGCGTCGTCGGCGAGGCTGGCGGCCAGGGCCAGGCACTGGCGCTGATCCGCTGGACCCGGCCGGACATCGTGCTGCTGGACCTGTCCCTGGCCGACGGCTCTGGCCTGGGCCTGGTGGGTGAGCTGCGCCGCACGGGCTACACCGGCCGCATTGCCGTGCTGACCAGCCACGACATCGACGCCTACCGTCGCGCCTGCATGGACGCCGGCGCCGACGCCTTCTACGACAAGGCCAGCGGCCTGGAGACGCTGTTCGACGACCTCGCCGGGCAGCAGCCGGTCGACGCCGATGCCCTGGACGACAAGCCCGCCGCACTGCTGCGCGACGGCCTGACCGGTCTGTACAGCGAGCTCGCCCTCAGCGAACGCCTGGACCAGGCTGCCCGCATCGCCACGCGGGACGGCGTGGCCCTTGCCGTCTACGTGCTGCGCGTGGCCGGCCTGGCCGAGTTGCCCGCCGACGTGGGCGACACGCTGGTGCTGCAGGTGGCTCGGCGGCTGCGCGAAGCCAGTGCCGAGGCTGACATCGTGGCGCGCAGCGCGGCTGACCGGTTCGCTTTCGTGCTGACGCGTGTCGACCCGGCCAGCCAGGCCGCAGCCCATGCGCAGCGGCTCACCGCGCTGATGACCGAACCCTTCAATGCTGGCGGCTTGGACTACGCCCTCGGCATCGAGCTGGGCATGGCGCTGTTCCCCGCCGACGCGGTGGCGCCGCGCTCGTTGCTGACGCTGGCCGAGGCCACAGCCTTTGGCGCCCTTTGAGTTCCCAGGGAGATCCGAAATGAACACCATTCGCAAACCGCTGTCGCTGCTGATCGCACTGCTGCTGCCCGCACTGGCCCAGGCCGGAAGCGCCGGCAACACCTTCCAGGTCACGGCCACGGTGACCAGTGCCTGCACCGTGTCCGGCACGACGCTGAACTTCGGCAGCAGCATCGACCCGCTCGCCACGGCCACGCCGCTGGATGCGACTTCTACGCTGAGCGTGCAGTGCACCAACACCACGCCCTACACCGTTGCGCTGAGCGCCGGTGCCAACGCCGGCGGCGCGTCCAACTTCGCGTCGCGCACGATGAAGAGCGGCAGCAACACGCTGGGCTACCAGCTCTACCTGGACTCGGGCCGTGCCAGCGTCTGGGGCGACGGCACGTCTAGCAGCAGCACGCTGGGCGGCACCGGCACTGGCAGCGCGCAGACGCTGACCATCTACGGCCGCCTGCCGTCGCTTGCCAACGTCGTGCCGGGCAGCTACACCGACACCGTGACCGTCACGGTCAGCTATTGAAGGAGGTTAGCCATGACGCGCTTTATCCGACGCCTGGCCCTGTGCCTGCTGGTGGGCCTCTGGGCCTTCTCGGTGCGGGCCGCCGACGTGACGCTGATGCCCGTCAGCGTCAAGCTCGACCGCGCCAACGACCGCGCCACCGTGCAGGTCATGAACAACGGCCAGGAGCCGGTGCTGATGCAGGCCGAGGCCATCGCCTGGAGCCGCGTCGGTGGCATCGATGTGGACGCGCCCACCAGTGACCTCATCGTCAACCCGCCCGTCTTCACCGTGCAGCCGGGCCAGACCCAGGTGCTGCGCCTGGGCCTGCGGCGCAGCCAGGAGTTGGCGCAGGAGGCGACCTACCGCATCGTGCTGCGCGAGGTGCCGCTGCCGCGCCAGTCCGACGTGCTGAACGTGGCCGGCAGCGTGCGCGTGCTGGTGGCGCTGCGCGTGCCGGTCTACGTGGCGCCGGCGCAGGTCAGGCGCAGCGAGCAGTGGCAGGTCAGCCGCGCCGCCAATGGCGAGCTGCTGGCCCAGGTCGCCAACACCGGCAACGTGCACCTCAAGGTGGGCGAGCTGCGCCTGCAAGGGGAGGGCGGCCAGGCACTGGCAGCTATCACCCAGAAGGGCAGCCCCTCGGTCATCTTCCCGGGCGAACAGCGCACCTTCCGCCTGCCTGCCGCTGCCCAGGCCACGCAGATGCAGGTACAGACCGACCAGGGCCTGCAGACGGTGGCGCTGAATGACCTGGACGGGGCCAAGCCCTGAGCTTCGCCGTGGCCTGGCGGCGCTGATCCTGCTGCTGGCCGCCGCTGCCGCCACCGCGCAGACCGCGCGCCCCGGGTCCCGCGTGAACTGGGGCGAGACCCTGCTGCTGGCGCTGCGCGTCAACGGCGTGCCGCAGGACGGCATGCTGCGCGCAGTGCGGCTCAGCGAGGGTCTGGCCATCCCGCAGTCCCACTGGGACGACCTCCATCTGCGCCTGCCTGACGGCGGATCAGGCGTCGCGTCGCGCGTCATCGACGGCGAGCTGCACGTGTTGCTCGCCAGCGGCGGCCCGCTGCACTGGCGCATCGACGAAGCCAGCCAGACGCTGGAAATCGACGCGCCCGCGTCGGCCTTCGTCGGCCAGAGCCTGGACCTGGCCCCCGGCCGGCCGCGCGTGACCCAGCCCTCGGTCTGGGCCCCCTTCGTCAACTACGACGCCCAGTGGCAGCGCAGCACGCGCAGTCGCAGCATGGCCGATGCGCTGTGGGAGCTGGGCCTGTTTGGCCCGCAGGGCGACTTCAGCAGCACCGGCCTGGCGCGCAGCGAAGGCCATGGCGTGCGCCTGGACACGCGCTGGCAGCGTGACGACCCGGCGCGCCTGGCACGGCTGCGCGTGGGCGACACCATCAGCCAGGCCGGCGCCTGGGGGCGTGCGCTGCGTTACGGCGGCGTGCAGTGGGGCACGGACTTCTCGCTGCAGCCGGGCTTTCTGAGCTTCCCGCTGCCGACCCTGCGCGGCGAAGCGGCGCTGCCGTCGACGCTGGACGTCTACGTCAACAACAGCCAGCGGCTGCAAAGCCGGCTGCAAGCCGGGCCTTTCGACCTGGCAGAGCTGCCCGTCGTCACCGGCCAGGGCGAGATCCGCACGGTCGTGCGCGACCTGCTGGGCCGCGAGCAGGTCGTCGTCACGCCCTACTACGTCAGCCCCGCGCTGCTCAAGCCGGGTCTGAGTGCCCTCAGCGTGGACCTCGGCGCCGAGCGTGAGGACTACGGCCTGGCCAGCAACCGCTACGGCCGCGCCCTGGCCAGCGTGACCGAACGGCGTGGCGTCACCGAGCGCTTCACGCGCGAGCTGCGCCTGGAGGGCACGGCCCGGCGCCAGGCGGCTGGCGCCACGGGCTGGCTGTTGTGGCCCGCGCTCGGCACGGCCAGCGCCGCCGCCGTGGCCAGCCATGCACGCGAGCGCGGCGCCGGCTGGATGCTGATGGCCGGGCTGGACCGCCAGGCGCGTGACTGGAGCGGCAGCGTGCAACTGCGCCACGCCAGCCCGCGCTTCAGCCAGGTCGGCCAGCCCGATGCCACTGCGCCGCGCGCGGTACTGACGGCCGCTGTCGGCACCTCCTGGTCGGGCCAATCGCTGGGCCTGAGCGTCGCGCAGCAGCGCGGCGGCCCCATCCAGAGCAGGCTGGCCCAGCTCAACTACAGCCGCGACCTCGGCAACCTGGGCTATGTCGGGCTCATCGTCTTTCGCGACCTCAGCCGTGGCGGCAGCGGCAGCTCGGTGGGCCTGAGTTGGAGCCGGGCGTTGGATGCCCGCCAGGGCGTCGGCGTCGGCGTGCAGCGCCAGCCCACCGTCGACGGGGGCCACCAGACCGTGGTGCAGGCCCAGCTGCAGCGCAACCCGGACTTCGGCTCTGGCCTGGGCTACCAGTTGCTGGCTGAAAGCGGTGGCCACCAGCTCGCGCAGGCGCAGTGGCAGGGCGATCATCTCGTGCTCAATGGCGGTGTGGGGCGGCGCGGTGGCGAGGTCGAGACCCGGGTTGGTGCCGCCGGAGGGCTGGCTTGGGTGGATGGCAGCCTGTTCGCTGGCCGCCGTATCGAGGGCGGCATCGCCGTCGTCGATGTGGGCGGCCACCCGGGCGTGCGCGTCACCCAGGACAACCAGGTCGTCGCGCGCACCGATGCCAACGGCCGTGCGTTCGTCTCCGGCTTGCGCGGCTACCAGGCCAACCGCGTGGGCATCGATGCGGCCGACCTGCCCATGGATGTGGAGCTTGAGGCGCTGGAGATCCGGCTCACGCCGGCGGCGCGCAGCGCGGCGCGCATCGCCTTCCCCGTGCAGCGCGGCCGTGCCGTCACGTTGCAGCTCATCGATGCGGCCGGGCATGCACTGCCGCCAGGCAGTCTGCTGCAGGCGTCGGGCCATGAGCGTCAGTTCCCCGTAGGCCTGAACGGCCGCGCCTACCTGGCCGGCCTGAGCGAAGGCCGCAACGCGCTGCGGGCCACCTGGGCCGATGGCCACTGCCGGTTCGAATTCCAGCTGCCGCCTGCCCGCAGCGCCGATGACCTGCCCGACCTGGGTACGCTGATCTGCCGGTGATGCATGATGCCGTCGATGACCCGCTTCCTCCTTGCGCTGCTGCTGATGCTGCTCGGCTGGACCGGCCCGGCGCACGCGCTGTGCCTGCCGGCGGTCTGCAGCTGCGGTGTCACGACCACCAGCGTCGCCTTCGGCAGCTACAACCCGCTGGCCTTTGGCAACACCGACAGCACCGGCAGCATCAAGGTCAGCTGCGGTGGCGTGGCCGGGCTGTTGATCCCGTTCAACATCGCGATCAGCGCGGGCGGCAGCGCCAGCTACACCAACCGCCGCATGAGCAGCGGCGCCCGCACCCTGGCCTACAACCTCTATACCGACGCCTCCTACAGCGCCGTCTGGGGCGACGGCAGCAGCGCGACCCAGCTCATCAATGCCGGTGTGCTGCTGGATGCGCTGGGCCTGTCGCCGGCGCAGACCTTCTGGATCTACGGCCGCATCCCGGGCCGCCAGCTCACCGCGGTGCCTGGTGTCTACAGCGACACGATCAGCGTCACGCTGACCTACTACTGAAGCGGCTGCCCGGCCCGGCCCGGCCCGTCGCCGCGCCGCGCCGCGCCGCGATCAGACCGCCCGGCTCTTGACGACAGCGTAGCGCGCCAGCGTGCGCTCGCGGGCGACGGCGTGATCCACGACGGGGCGCGGGTAGTCCACGCCCTGCATGGCCAGCGGTGCTCGCTCCCAGGGGGCATGGATGGCCTTGGCGTCGAGGGCTGCCAGTTCGGGGCAGTAGCGGCGGATGAAGCGGCCCTCGGCGTCGAACTTCTCGCTCTGCGCAGTGGGGTTGAAGATGCGGAAGTAGGGCTGGGCATCGCAGCCGCTGCTGCTGGCCCACTGCCAGCCGCCGTTGTTGGCGGCCAGGTCGAAGTCCAGCAGTTGCTGGGCGAAGTAGGCCTCGCCGCGCCGCCAGTCCAGGCCGAGGTCCTTGGTCAGGAAGCTGGCCGTCACCATGCGCAAGCGGTTGTGCTGGTAGCCGGTGGCGTTCAGCTGGCGCATGGCCGCATCCACCAGCGGGTAGCCGGTGCGGCCCTCGCACCAGGCCTGGAACAGCGCGTCGGCCGCGGCGCCGGTCTCCCAGGCAATCGCGTCGTACTCGCGCCGGAAGGCTGCCGTCATTGCGTGCGGGTGGTGATGCATGACCTGGTGATAGAAATCGCGCCAGATCAGCTCCGACAGCCAGATCTCGGCACCATGGTCACCGCCCTGCATGCGCTGGTGGGCGAGGCGCGCGAGGCGCCGGATCGAGACCGTGCCGAAGCGCAGGTGCACGCTCAGGTAGCTCGGCCCCTTGATCGCGGGGAAGTCGCGCTTCTTGTCGTACTCGTCCATGCGGTCGAGGAAGTCGTCCAGCAGCGCTGCCGCACCCCGGCTGCCCTCGCCCAGATGGGGCGTCAAGCCGGCAGGCTCGAACCCGATGTCTTCCAGTGTCGGCACGCCCCGGGCCAGCGGGCTGGCCGCCAGCGCGGCCGCATGGCGCTCGACCGGGTAGCTGCTCAGGTAGAAGTCATCCACCTTGCGCAACCAGGCATTCTTGTAGGGCGTGAACACGCCATACGGCCCGCCGGTGGCCGTCATGACCTCGCGGCGTTCGAAGATCACATGGTCCTTGAAGCTGTGCAGGCTGACGCCCAGGTCCTTCAGCAGGTCGGTCACCCGCGCGTCACGCGCCAGCGCCTGCGGCTCGTCATCGTGGTTGGTGAACACGGCCTGCACGCCCAGCTCGGCCGCCAGGCGCGGGATCTCTTCGGCAGCAACACCATGCCGCACGATCAGCGCGCCGCCCTGCTTGCGCAGGTCCTCGTCCAGCGTCTTCAGCGCGCCGAGGATGAACTCGACGCGCCGGTCCGCGCGGGGCAGGGCGTCCAGGATGTCACGGTCCAGCACGAAGGCGCAGTACACCTGCCTGGCGCTCGTCAATGCGCGGTATAGCGCGGCATGGTCGTCCGCGCGCAGGTCGCGGCGGAACCAGACGAGGGCACTTTCGATGCGATCCGGGGAGGGTTTCATGCCTGCAGATTAAGGTCTTTGCGCGCCTGACCAAGCGTGGTGACCTTGATGGGCACCCGTCTCCCGGGTGATTCAGAGCTGAACTGCAAGGAGCGCGGAATAAAATGGCTGTCATGCCTGCTGACCGGATCGTCCTGACCAACCAGTTCCTCATCGCCATGCCCGGCATGGCCGATGAGGCTTTCGCAGGCACGGTGGTCTACCTCTGCGAGCACAACGATAACGGCGCCCTGGGCCTCGTGATCAACAAGCCCATCTCGCTGACGCTGGGCAACTTGTTCGAGAAAGTCGAGCTGAGCCCGCCTGCGCAGGTGCTGGCCGAAAGCCCGGTGTACTACGGCGGCCCGGTGCAGACCGACCGCGGTTTCGTGCTGCACGAACCGCTGGACGCCGAGGGCGGCCACTACAACGCGACGCTGGCCGTGCCCGGCGGCCTGGAGATGACCACCAGCCGCGATGTGCTGGAGGCCTTGTCCAACGGCGCCGGCCCGCGGAAGATCCTCGTCACGCTGGGTTACAGCGGCTGGGCTGCGGGCCAGCTCGAAGAGGAAATCGGCCGCAACGGCTGGCTGACGGTGGACGCTGCGCCAGAAATCATCTTCGACACGCCGGTGGAGGAGCGCTACGAGAGGGCGCTGGCGCTGCTGGGCGTGGACCCGCGCATGCTCAGCTCGGACGCGGGCCACGCGTGATGGCGACGGTTGTGTCGCCCGCCCAACTTCAATCCTTTCTCGCTTTTGATTTCGGCCTGCGCCGCATCGGCGTGGCCTCCGGCACGCGCCTGCTCGGCGCGGCCGAGCCGCGCGGCACGCTCAAGAACGGCGACTTCGACGCCATTGCCGCCCTCATCAAGAGCTGGCAGCCCGATGCCCTGGTCATCGGCGTGCCCCGCCACCCCGACGGCGCGCCCCACGAGATGACGGCCAAGGCACAGAATTTCGGTCGCCGGCTGTCCGGGCGCTACCACCTGCCGGTCTTCGAGGTGGATGAGCGCTACACCAGTGTCGAGGCCGAGGCGCAGGGTGCGCACGACATCGACGCCGCCGCCGCTGCGCTGATCCTTGAACAGTTTTTTCGAGAACATCCATGAGTGAACTGCTGCTCGATGCTGAAGGCCTGTACCTTGAGCTCAAACGCGGTGTGCAGCGCCTGCTGACACCCGACACCGCCCTGGTGGGCATCTGGAGCGGCGGCGCCTGGTTGGCCGAGCGCCTGGCGACGGACCTGAACGTCGCGGCCGGCACCATCTCCAGCGCGCTGCACCGGGATGATTTCGGCTCGCGGGGCATGGCCAAGGCCGACCACACCAAGCTGCCCTTCGACGTCGACGGCCGCGACATCCTGCTGATCGACGACGTGCTCTACACCGGCCGCACGACACGCGCCGTCATCAACGAGTTGTTCGACTTCGGCCGCCCGGCACGCGTGCAACTGGCGGTGCTGGTGGACCGCGGCGGACGGCAACTGCCCATCGAGCCGGCGTTCTCCGCGGCGCGCGTGACGCTTGGCGCAGACCAGAGCCTGCGCCTGGTTCGCACCGACACCGGCGCCTTCAGCTTCGAGGTGAAGTGATGCTCTCCAAACGAAACCCTCAACTCAACAAGCACGGCGAGCTGATCCACCTGCTGTCCACCGAAGGCCTGCCGCGCGCGGTCATGGAGCAGATCCTGGACACGGCCGGCAGCTTCCTGTCGGTCAACGACCGCGAGGTCAAGAAGGTGCCGCTGCTGCGTGGCAAGTCGGTGTTCAACCTGTTTTTCGAGAACAGCACGCGCACCCGCACCACGTTCGAGATCGCCGCCAAGCGCCTCTCCGCCGACGTCATCAACCTCGATATCGCCCGCAGCTCCACCGCCAAGGGCGAGACGCTGCTGGACACGGTCGCGAACCTGAGCGCCATGCACGCCGACATGTTCGTCGTGCGGCACAGCGAGAGCGGCGCGCCTCACCTGATCGCCCAGCACTGCGCGCCCCACGTGCATGTCATCAACGCGGGTGACGGCCGCCATGCGCACCCGACGCAGGGGCTGCTGGACATGTACACGATCCGGCACTTCAAGAAGGACTTCCGCAACCTGACGGTGGCCATCGTGGGCGACATCGTGCACTCGCGCGTCGCCCGCTCCGACATCCACGCACTCAACATCCTGGGCGTGCCTGAGATCCGGGCCGTGGGCCCCAAGACCCTGGTGCCGGGCGACCTGCGCGACATGGGCGTGCGCGTCTGCCACGACATGGCCGAGGGCGTGAAGGATGCCGACGTGGTCATCATGTTGCGCCTGCAAAACGAGCGCATGAACGGCGGCATGCTGCCGAGCAGCGGTGAGTTCTTCAAGCACTTTGGCCTGACGCCCGACAAGCTCGCGCTGGCCAAGCCCGACGCCATCGTCATGCACCCGGGGCCCATCAACCGCGGCGTGGAGATCGCCTCCGAGATGGCGGACGGGGCGAGCAGTGTCATCCTGCCGCAGGTCACCTTCGGCATCGCGGTGCGCATGGCGGTGATGGCCATCCTTGCCGGCAACGAGGCTTAAGAAATGAAGATCCTGATCAAGAACGGCCGTCTCGTCGACCCCGCCTCGGGCCTGGATCGCGTCGGCGACCTGGCCGTCGCCAACGGGCGCATCGTCAAGCTCGGCGACGCGGGCGAGTTCGCGGCGGACCGCACCCTGGACGCCACGGGCCTCATCGTCGCCCCCGGCCTCGTGGATCTGTGTGCCCGGCTGCGCGAGCCCGGCCATGAGCACGAAGGCCTGCTGGAAAGCGAACTCGCGGCCGCCGCAGCCGGCGGTGTGACCAGCCTGGTCTGCCCGCCCGACACCGACCCGGTGCTGGACGAGCCGGGCCTGGTCGAGATGCTGAAGTTCCGCGCCCGCAAGCTCAGCCGCTGCCGCCTCTTCCCGCTGGGCGCGCTCACGCGCCAGCTCGACGGCGCCGCACTGACCGAGATGGCCGAGCTGACCGAGGCCGGCTGCATCGGCTTCTCGCAGGCCGAGGTGCCCATCAAGGACACGCTGGTGCTGAGCCGCGCGCTGCAGTACGCCGCGACCTACGGCTACACGGTGTGGCTGCGCCCGCAGGACGCGCACCTGGGCGGCGGCGTGGCCGCGAGCGGTGCGGTCGCGACGCGGCTGGGCCTGTCCGGCGTGCCGGTCAGTGCCGAGACGGTGGCGCTGCACACCCTCTTCGAACTGGTCCGCGCCACTGGCGCACGCGTGCACCTGTGCCGCATTTCCAGCGCTGCCGGCGTGGAACTGGTGCGTGCTGCCAAGCGAGAGGGCCTGCCCGTCACGGCCGACGTGTCCATCAACTCGCTGCACCTCAGCGACGTGGACATCGGCTACTTCGACTCCGCCATGCGCCTGACGCCGCCGCTGCGCCAGGGCCGCGACCGCGACGCGCTGCGTGCCGGCCTGGCCGACGGGACGCTGGACGCGCTGGTGTCCGACCACATGCCCGTGACCACCGACGAGAAGGCGGTGCCCTTTGCCGAGGCCACGCCCGGCGCCACCGGCCTGGAGCTGCTGCTCTCCCTGAGCCTGCGCTGGGCCCAGGACTCGGGCCTGCCGCTGCAGCGCGCCCTGGCCGTCGTGACCGCCGAGCCGGTGCGCGTGCTGGGCTCCGCGCTGGGTTCGCTGGCCGCGAGTGCCGGCCGCCTCGTCGAAGGCGGCGTGGCCGACATCTGTGTTTTCGATGCAGATGCGAGCTGGGCTGTTTCGCCCGGCATGCTCGCCAGCCAGGGCAAGCACACGCCGTTCGAGTTCTCGCGCAGCGGCTTCGAGCTGCCGGCGCGCGTGCGCGCCACGCTGGTCGCCGGCCACATCGCCTACGAGGCTGAATGAGCGCTCTCGTCGCCAGTTGGCGCCTGGCTCGCCTGGTGCCCCATGTGCTGCACGGCCTGTGGCTCGTGCGCAGGCACTTTGGGCGCATGCTGCCCGAGCAACGCCACGAGCACATCCGTTGGTGGTCGGTCAAGACGCTGCGCATCCTCGGCATCGAGCTGAAGGTCTCGGGTGCTGCCCAGCCAGGCGGCCATCTGCTGGTGGCCAACCACGTCTCTTGGCTGGACATCGCCGGCGTGCACGCGGTGCTGCCGCAGGCGCGCTTCGTCTCCAAGTCCGACGTCAAGCACTGGCCCCTGGTGGGCGCCCTGGTCGAAGGCGCCGGCACGCTGTTCATCGAGCGCGCCAACAAGCGTGATGCGCTGCGCGTGGTGCACCAGACGGCCCAGGCGCTGAAGAACGGCGACTGCGTGGCCGTCTTCCCCGAAGGCACCACCGGTGCCGGCCCCGAGCTGCTGCCGTTTCACGCCAACCTGCTGCAGGCGGCGGTCGCCACCGAGGCGCCTGTGCTGCCCCTGGTGCTGCGCTGGTACGAGCCGGGCGAGCGCTTCAGCAAGTCGGCGCGCTTCATCGGCGACACGACGCTGGTGCAAAGCCTGTGGTCCATCGCGTCGGCGCGCGGGCTGGGCATTGACGTGCAATTGTTGCCCGCTGTGGCGACGCAGGGCCGGGACCGCCGTGCGCTCGGCGAAGCGCTGCGCGGCGAGATCAGTGCGCGCCTGAACTGAGCCAGGCCAGCCCGGCCGACGTGTCCTGGCGTGGCCGGTATTCCAGCCCCACGGCGCCAGGCCAGCCGCGCGCGTCGAGCAGCGCCAGTTCGGCGGCGTATTCGTCCCGCCCGGGCTCGTGGCGACCGGCCGTGCCGGCGACCTGCACATGGCCCAGCAACCCCAGGTCCAGCGCCCGCACCAGGTGGCTCAGTGACTCCCCATCCTCGGCGACACGGCAGTGGTACAGGTCCAGCTGCAGCGCGACACGCGGCGATCCCAGCTCGGCCAGCAAGGCCAGCGCCTGCGCCTGCCGGTGCAGGAAATAGCCCGGCATGTCGCGGTGGTTGATGGGCTCGACGGTCAGCATGACCGTGCCGGCCTGCTCGGCCGCCCAGGCCAGGTTGGCCAGCCAGGTTGCACGGGCCTGCGGCGTGTCCTGCGCCAGCCCTGACAGCAGGTGCAGGCGGGGCGAGCCCAGCCGGGCGGCAAGGTCCAGGCCGCGCAGCGTCGTGTCGCGGAACCGGGCCTCGCAGCCTGCCAGGGCCGCGAAGCCGCGCTCGCCAGCCGTCCAGTCACCTGCAGGTGCATTCATCAGCACCACGCGCAGGCCGGCCAGGCCCGCGGTCAGCGCGTCGACGTCGTGCAGGTGCGGCTGCTGCAGCTCAACAGCCATGAAGCCATCGGCCCTCGCGGCGCCTGCGCGGTCCAGGTAGGCCTGCTCGGCGTAGAGCCAGTCGAGGTTGGCCGCGAAGCGGGGCGGGATCACTTGGACTCGGCCACCAGTGCGGGGTTCAGCCGCGGGTCGTTGTACATCTTGAACTGCCGATAGACCTTGAAGTAGGCCCGGCCGGCCTGCGCGTCGGCCAGCAGTTCGTCGTAGCAGGCGCCGAGGTCGGCACGCTGCTGGAGCAGGCGCTGCAACCGCTCGCTGCAGGCCTGGCGGTGAGCGTCGTCCACGTCGGTGCGCAGCGTCTGCTCGCGCATGGCGGCGACCTTCAGGCCCAGGATGGAGATGCGGTCAAGCATGGAGCCGGCCGTCTCGCTGTTCAACCGCGCGCCGGGCACCACGGTGGCACGGGGCAGGGCGGTGGCGATGGTGGCGGGGTCCACCAGCCCCAGTGCCGACAGCAGGAACTCGTCGATGCGTTCGATGGCGTCGTTGCGGGCCTGGTTGTGGCCGTCGATGGCGCGCTTGTTGGCGACGATCTCGGCGTCCGGCGCCTGCGTGCGGCGGGCCAGATCCTCCTGCGCCCACAGGCTGCGGTTGTGGAAATGGTTGACGGCGACCCAGCCGCGCACGTCGTCCGCCTGGACCGGCGCGGGTGGGCTGGACAGGGCTGCGTCGTGGGCAGCGATCACTTCGGCCGAGGAGGGCAGGGTCGTCATGGGAGGGGGCACGCCTGGGCTCGGGTCAGAATCCGCGCCTCTTTGTAGAGATTTGTTGATGATAGAAGCCCCCGTTCCGATGCTGCCGACGAAACCGCTGATCGTGCGCCTGCGCAACTTCGTCGGCGACACGGTGCTGAGCCTGCCGGCGCTGCGACTGCTGCAGCGCCACGGATACCGGCTGGAGCTGGTGGGCAAGGGCTGGGCGCGCGGGCTGCTGGAAGCCGAAGGCTGGGCGGTGCATGTGCGCCCCAACGACCTGCGCGAACGTGTTGCGCAGCTGCGGGGCCTACGCCGGCGCTTCAAGGCCGAGGACCCGGGTTTTGACAGCCGCGCGAACGCTCTGCTGTTTCCCTATGCCTTCTCGGCGGCGCTGGACGCACGCCTGGGCGGGCTGAAGGCCGAGGGCCATGCCGGCGACGGACGCACCTGGCTGCTGCGCCGCGGCCTGCCCAGGCGCGAGGGCCGGCACACGCTGGTCGAGTACTGGGAGCTCGCCTGCGACTTCCTGGGCGTCGAGGAGTCGCCGCCCGTCGACATCGGCATGACGGTCACGGACGCCCAGCGCGACGCGGCCCGGGTGCTGCTGGCCGCGCACGGCGTGGCGCCAGGCCGCTTCGTGCTGATCTGCCCATTCGCCAACGGCCGCGTGGAGTTCCTGGACCGCAGTTGGCCCGACTTCCCGGACTTCGTGCGGCGGCTGCATGCGGCCGGCCGGCAGGTCGTCATCGTGCCGGGGCCGGCGGAGGTGGACGGGGCCAAGCAGCTCTACCCGGATGCCGTGCGGCTCGACGGCGTGGCGCTGGGCGCCTACAACGCGTTGCTGCAGTTGGCCGGCGTGGTGGTGGCCAACGACACCGGGCCGGCGCACATGGCCGCGGGCGTCGGCGCGCGCCTGCTGAGCATCTGGGGGCCCGTGGACCCTGAGCGCTGGGCGCCCTGGGGATCGACGGTGACGCTCATGCGACGCCAGCCCGGCTGGGTGGGCGTCGACGAGGTGCTGTCAGCGGTGGATCAGGCCTTGCCCTGAGCGGCCACGGCGGCGGCCGCCTTGGCTGCGGCTTCGGCGTCACCCAGGTAGTAGCTCTTGATAGGCTTCAGGTCGGCGTCCAGCTCGTAGACCAGCGGGATGCCGTTGGGGATGTTGACACCCACGATGGCGTCGTCGGCGATGCCGTCCAGGTACTTCACCAGGGCCCGGATGCTGTTGCCGTGCGCGGCGATCAGCACGCGCTCGCCGCCCTTGATGGCGGGCGCCACGGTCTCGTTCCAGAACGGCAGCACGCGGGCGACCGTGTCCTTCAGGCATTCGGTCAGCGGGATGTCCTCGGCGTCCAGGCCGCGGTAGCGGCGGTCGCTGCGCTCGGAGCGCGGGTCGGTCGCCTCCAGTGCCGGTGGCGGCGTGTCGTAGCTGCGGCGCCAGATCAGCACCTGCTCGTCGCCGTACTGCTTGGCCATGTCGCCCTTGTTGAGGCCCTGCAGCGCGCCGTAGTGGCGCTCGTTCAGGCGCCAGGCGTGGCGTACCGGCAGCCAGGTACGGTCCATCTGGTCCAGGCAGTGCCACAGCGTCCACACTGCGCGCTTGAGCACGGACGTGTAGGCGATGTCGAAGTCGTAGCCCGCTTCCTTGAGCAGGCGGCCGGCGGTCTTGGCCTGTTCCACGCCGGTGGGCGTGAGGTCCACATCGGTCCAGCCGGTGAAGCGGTTTTCCAGGTTCCAGGTCGATTCGCCGTGGCGGATGAGGACGAGCTTGTACATGGGCTACAGACGCACAGAAGGTGGGAAGCGGCGGATTATCCGCGGCCGGCGATAATCATCGGCTTCGTTGAATCACACGGGATGCTTGCTTGAACTTCCTGCTCCAGAACTGGTATTTGGTCGTCGCCGCCTTGGTTTCCGGCGGCTTGTTGCTGTGGCCCATGCTGGTGTCCGGCGCGCAAGGCGGCGCCCTCAGCCCCGCCGAGGCCGTGCGGCTGGTCAACCGCGAGAAGGGCGTGCTGATCGATGTCAGCGAGCCCGAGGAATTCGCCAAGGGCCATGTCGCTGGCTCGCGCAACATTCCTCTAGGCCAACTGGAGGGTCACAAGTCGCTGCCCTCCAACAAGGCCCTGCCGCTGGTGTTGGTGTGCCCCTCCGGTGCACGCGCCAACCGCGCCGCGGGCATCCTTCGCAAGCTGGGTCATGAAAAGGCCCAGGCACTGGCGGGTGGCCTGAAGGCCTGGCGTGAGGCCAGCCTGCCGGTTGAAAAGACCGCGTGAGCGGTTTCGTTCAATTGACTTGTCTTCTGTTTTTCATCGGGCAGAAGACGGCGTAAGGAGAGTTCTGAGATGGCTTCCGTGAAGATGTACACGACCCTGGTCTGCCCGTTCTGTGTGCGCGCCAAGATGCTGCTCAAGCAGCGTGGCGTCGAGCAGATCGAGGAGATCCGCGTGGACCTCAACCCCACCGAGCGCGAGGCCATGATGAGCAAGACCGGCCGCCGCACGGTGCCGCAGATCTTCATCGGCGACACCCATGTCGGGGGGTGCGACGATCTCATCGCTCTCGACCAGCGGGGCGGATTGGCCCCCTTGCTGCAGGCCGCTTGATTTCAAGCCCGGGCAAGCCCCGGGCGGTTTGTCATGGGGCCTCGCCCATAATCCGCTACCGCCCGCAGCGCGCCGCCTGCGGGCTTTTGTTTGACGATTCCCTCGAAAGAAGAGTTTCCATGGCCGACGAGATCCAAGCTGCCGCCGAAGGCACCCCCGTGTTCCAGATCCAGCGCATGTATCTGAAGGATCTGTCGCTGGAACAGCCCAACGCGCCGCACATCCTGCTGGAGCAGCAGCAGCCCCAGGTCGACATCAACCTGACGCTGTCGGCCGAGAACGTCACCGACGGCATCTACGAGGTCTGCGTGACGGCCACCGTCAACACCAAGGTCGGCGACAAGACGCTGTTCCTGGTGGAGGCCAAGCAGGCCGGCATCTTCGAGATCCGTAACGTGCCGCAGGACCAGGTCGAAGGCATCCTGGGCATCGTCTGCCCGCAGATGGTCTACCCCTATCTGCGCGCCATCGTGTCGGACGTCTGCACCCGCGCCGGCTTCCCGCCGGTGCTGCTGACGGAAGTGAACTTCCAGGCCATGTTCGAAGCCCAGCAGGCCCAGCGCGCCGCCCAGGGCGGCCAGGCCGTCAACTGATCGGCCCGCGCTGAGGACGACGCCCCGCCCCCGTGCGGGGCGTTTTGCTTGGGCGACACTCTTGGGCATGACGATGAAGATCAGCGTTCTCGGCGCTGGCGCCTGGGGCACGGCGCTGGCCATCCAGGCGGCGCGCGCCGGCCATGAGGTGTGCCTGTGGGGACGAGATGCGCAGGCGATGACGCAGATGCAGGCCAGCCGGCGCAATCAGGCCTACCTGCCCGACAGTGAGTTGCCGGCCGCGCTCCGGTTGACAGCCGATCGTCGCGAGGCCATCGCCCACGCGGCGGAGGGCCTGACCATCATCGGGACGCCCATGTCCGGCCTGCGCGATACGCTGGCCGCGCTGCCGTCCACGCACCGCGCGTTGTGGCTGTGCAAGGGCTTCGAGGCTGGCACTGGGCGGCTAGGCCACGAGATCGCGCGTGAACTGCAGCCTCAGATGCGCGTGGGCGTGCTGTCCGGCCCCAGCTTTGCGCAGGAGGTGGCCGCAGGGCGGCCCACGGCGCTGGTGGCAGCCAGCGAAGACGCCGAGCTGGCCCAGGCCGCCGTCGATGCCTTCCACGGCGACCGGCTGCGGGTCTACACGTCCAGCGACCCGGTGGGTGTGGAGGTCGGTGGGGCGGTCAAGAACGTCATGGCCATCGCGGTGGGCGTCTGTGACGGGCTGTCTGGCGCCGCACCCGACGCGCCGGGCCTGAACGCGCGCGCTGCGCTCATCACCCGTGGCCTGGCCGAGATGCTGCGCCTGGGCCTGGCACTGGGCGCCAAGGCCGAGACCTTCATGGGCTTGTCGGGGCTGGGTGACCTGGTGCTGACGGCCACGGGCGACCTGTCACGCAACCGGCGCGTGGGCCTGATGCTGGCCGAGGGCCTGGCGCTGCCGCAGATCCTGGCCCGGCTCGGCCATGTCGCCGAGGGCGTCTACAGCGCACCGACGGTGCTGGCGCGTGCGCGCGAGGCCGGCGTCGAGATGCCCATCACCGAGGGCATGGTGGCCTTGCTGGATGGCCGGTTGCGCGTGGGCGAGGCGGTCGAGCACCTGATGGGCCGCGAGGCCCGCGCCGAGTAGGCTCAGCTTTCGTGGATGGGACTTAGTCAGCTCAAGGCTGGCTGCTGTCGCTCGCGGTTGGCGTGCGTGGGGCAGCAACGTGCCCATACCTGCCACTCGCCCTCCGGCTGACGAAGGTGTCGCCCGTACAGCGACACATTGGCCCAAATTGGCCAATTTAGACCATTTCCAAACGAATCGGGTATTTGGTCCACAATGCGATCTGCCTGCAACTGTCCTTGGGGGATCCGATCATGGCCACTGCTATTCAGCCGGCAAGCGAGGAGCTGTTTGCGCGCCTGCAGCGCAAGCCCATCTCGGACGTCAAGCGTGAGGGCTGGCGTGGTGTTATGAATGCCGTCGATGCCGCGGGGAAGGTGTTAATGACCAACCACGAACGGCCCGAGGCCGTGATCTTGTCTTTGCGTGAATACAGTTTGCTCACCGAACTGGCCGAGCGTGTCCAGCGCGATGACCAGAGTAAGTTGGAGCAACTGACGCGTGCCTTCGATGAGGAATTGGCGGTGCTCAAGCAGCCAGACGCCAGCGACAGGCTGCGGCAGGCCTTTAGCGTGCCGCTCGACTTACGTGGCGAGGTCATTGCAGGACAAAGCTTCTGATGGGTCGGCCCGTTCTTATGGTCCTGGCCGGCGTCAATGGCGCAGGCAAAAGTGCCATCGGGGGCAACATCATGCTGCGCAGGGCTGGGCTGACCTGGTTTAACCCCGATACCTACACCCGCATACTCGTTCAGGGCGGTATGTCCGCAGGCGAGGCCAATGCGTGCGCGTGGCAACACGGCGTGAACTTGATCGACCGGGCCGTTGCGGCTGGGCTCAGTCACGCGTTCGAGACGACCCTGGGCGGCTCAACGATGACCCAAAAGATTGCCGCCGCCGCTCGGACGCACGACGTTCTGGTCTGGTTCTGCGGTCTGGCCTCGCCAGAGAAACACGTCGCCCGTGTGGCCGCCCGGGTGGCGGCAGGCGGACACGACATTCCAGAGGCCAAGATCCGCGAGCGCTGGGTCCGCGCGCCGCTGAATCTCATCGACTTGATGCCCAAGTTGAGCGAGCTGCGCGTTTTCGATAACAGCACCGATGCGGTGCCGGGCGCTCCAGTATCGAACCCAATGCTGGTCCTGCACGCACAGGGCGGCGCTGTCAGTTTCCCTCGCGCCCTCGAGGACCTTGAGCGCACGCCAGACTGGGCCAAGCCAATCGTGAAGGCTGCTCGCGACTTCGAACGCAAGCGGTGATCTAGTGTCCCGTCCCGCTAATACGTGAGCAAAGTCGATGCAGCTTGGCAAGGATGGAATCGGCGGTGGCGGTCCACTTGAACGGCTGGCAGTTGGTGTTGTGTGAAGCGACGAAGTGATCAATGCGTTGAACGAGCTGTTTGACGCTGGTGAACGAGCCTCGCCGGATGGCCTTGTCGGTGATGAGGGCGAAGAATCGTTCGACCTGGTTCAGCCACGAGCTGTAGGTCGGGATGAAGTGCATATGCCAGCGCGGCTTGGTGGCCAGCCACGCCTTCACCTTGGGGTGGCTGTGGGTGGCGTAGTTGTCGCAGACGCAGTGCACGTCCAACTCGGCCGGCACGGCCTGGTCGATCTCGCGCAGGAAGGCCAGGAACTCTTGATGCCGATGGCGTGGCTTGCAGGCCGCCAGCACGGCGCCGTTGAGGACGTTCAGCGCCGCAAACAACGTCGTTGTGCCGTGGCGCTTGTAGTCGTGGGTAACGCCCTCGGCGTAGCCCAAGCCCATCGGCAACATGGGCTGGGTGCGTTCCAAGGCCTGGCATTGGCTCTTCTCGTCCACGCAGATCACCAGCGCCTTGTCCGGCGCGCTCAGGTACAGGCCCACCACGTCGCGCAGCTTCTCGATGAAGAACGGATCGTTGGACAGCTTGAAGCTCTCGGTGCGGTGGGGCTGCAGTCCGAAGAGCTGGAAGTACCGCGCAACGCTGGTCTTGGAGATGCCGGTCTCGGCGGCCGCCGTGCGCACGCTCCAATGCGTGGAGCCGTTGGACGGCTTGGTGTGCAGCGTCGTGTTGATCAACTGCGCCACCCGCTCGTCGTCAATCGTGCGTGGCTTGCCCGGGCGCATGTCGTCGTACAGGCCAGCAATGCGTCGTTCGATGAAGCGTGCGCGCCACTTGCCCACCGTGGCGTTCGTCAATCCCAGGCGTTCGGCAATGGCGTTGTTGGGCTCGCCATCGGCGCTGCTGAGGATGATGCGGGCGCGCGCACTCAAAGCGGCTGGCAGCGAGCGGCTGCGCGCAAAGGACTGAAGCTGCGCGCGCTCCTCGTCCGTCAACAGCAATTCAACCTTCGGCCTGCCTCTTGCCATGGCGGTATCTCCATTCAAACGATACCGCTCGGGCATGCACGATTAATGCCAGAAACTAACGGGACAGAACACTAGAGAGCGCGATCACGCGCCGTGGGCGACACCAATGGGTGGCGATCTCCGCCATTGGGCGGCGCCCTTCTGGCGACCGCTCATGAGCCGGAGGACTAAACCGCTTACGCGGTAGCCACTCCGGCTCCGGTGTGATGGTTCGTTGCAGGGCGGTTTCTGCGAAGTTGATGGGCGAGGCAATCCGCCTCGTTCATCGACGGAGCAGCAACCATGGACTCGACGACTCAATCAGCCTCCCCGCTGCGTCAGCGCATGCTCGACGACATGCGCATGCGCAAGCTGGAGCCCAAGACCCAGCAGGCCTACGTGCGTGCCGTGCGCAAGCTGGCTGCCCACCTGCAACGCTCGCCTGACACCGCCTCGGCAGAAGACCTGCGCAGCTTCCAGCTGCACCTGGTCGACTCGGGCGTCTCTCCTATCACGCTCAACGCGACGATCACCGGGCTCAAGTTCTTTTTCGACATCACGCTGTCTCGCCCCGAGCTTGCGTATTCCACGCGATCGCGGACACCGTTCCGCTGTGATGGCGGACAGCATTCCGCTGTGATGGCGGACACCGTTCCACGCTGATGGCGGACAGCATTCCAAACTGATCGCGGACACCGGGAGGGTGTCCTGAGTGACCC
>JACPYV010000088.1 GCA_016195825.1 Burkholderiales bacterium
AGCCAGCTCGGCGGCAACGCGAAGAAGCAAGGCAAGAAGGCCGACGCGCTGCGCTGGTACGAGGAGGCCTTCAACAAGAGCGAAGGCCCAGCCACGCGGCTGCAGTGGGGGTCCAGCTACTTCGCTGCGCTGATCGAGATGTCGCCCGAGGACACGCCGCGCATCGAGAAGGCCGCGGCCCAGGTGTTCGCCGAGGCCGAGAAGGACCCTGGCGCCTTCTACGAGCGCAGCGAGCGCTCGCTGAAGAAGGTGGCCAGCCTGCTGGCGAGCTGGAACCAGGGCGCCACGCAGGCCGCCACGGTCGGCCGACTCAAGGCCCAGCTGGACGGCGTCTGCGGCAAGCTGGATGGCAGCGACGCCAAGGCGAAATCCGCCTGCCAGGGGCTGATGAAGCCCGCCGGCAAAGCCTGACGGCGGCTAGACCGCGTCCGACAGCAGCGGCTCGCGCCGCAGGTCGGCGTCCACGTCCATCAGCACGCTGGCCAGTTCCAGCGTGCGCCACAACCCTTCGGGCATGGCCAGGATGGCCTCGGGGGTGCGCGCCTGGCTGACCCAGGCACCGATCTCGGCATGCTGCTCATCGGTCAGCAGGCAACGGTCACGCATCTCGTCGAGTGTCTGCACGGGCGGCCTTTCAGTCGCTGGGTGGGAGGGCGGCGCAGCGCACGATGCCACGCGGCAGCGCGCAACGCCAGGTGTCACTTCTTGTCCGTCTTTGCCGTCTTGCCCGGCTGGGCCGGCGGCGTCTTGGCCGCATCGCCGATGACCGTCTTGAGCGGGCAGATCGAGAAGGCTGGGCACTTGGCGCAACCGACAACGACAGCGATGGGGCAGAGGGTCATGGCCGGCGTCCTGTGGAAAGAATGGCGGCGAGCATACGCCGCCACTCGTCCCGCGTCAGGCGCCATTCGGCGCCCGGTGCTGCCGGCTTCAGTCCAACCAGCCCAGCGCCCGTGCACGCACGACGGCCTCTGTGCGGTTGCGCGCCTGCAGCACGCGCAGGATGGCAGCCAGGTGCAGCTTGACCGTACCCTCGCTCAGGCCCAGTTCGCGGGCGATCTGCTTGTTGGGCTCGCCGCGGGCCAGGGCCTGCAGCACCTCGGCCTGGCGCGGCGTCAGCCCCGCGGGCGGGGAGGCCGGCGGGGTGGTCGGAGCCAGCCCCGACAGGGCTTCGGCCGGCACGTAGACGCCGCCGCCGAGCACGAGGCGCAGCGCCTGCAGCAGCAGTTCCGCGCCCGCCGTCTTGGGAATGAAGCCGGCCGCGCCGGCCGCCAGCACAGCGCGGATGGTCGCCGCGTCGTCAAGGCCCGAGGTGACCACCAGCGGCTGGCTGGCCAGGGCCGCACGCAGCGCTGCCAGGCCGCCGAGCCCGTCCATGCCTGGCATCTGCAGGTCCACCAGCGCCAGGTCCACGGGCTGGGCAAGGCCGGCCAGGGCGGCGGCCAAGTCACCAGCCTCGCAGACCTGCACGTCGCCGGCCTCGCCATCGCGCGAGCGCAGGCCGCGCACGGCGCGGGCGAGGGCATCGCGCACCAGGGGATGGTCGTCGGCCACCAGCACCCTCACCGCGCCCTCCCCGCCACGACGCCCTCCAGCCACTCGCGCAGGCGCTCGGCCGGCACGGGTTTGGCCAGGGTGGGCAGGCCCGCGGCAGCCAGCTCGCGCAGCACCGCCGGGTCGGACTCGCCGGTGACGACCAGTGCCGGCAGCGCCGCACCCAGCGTCGCACGCAGGCGCTGCACGGCCTCGATGCCACTGCGCCCGCCGGGCAGGCGCTGATCCACGACGAGGGCCTGGGTGCCCGCGGCGAAGCCGGCCTCGGCCAGGCCGGCTGCCTGCACCTCGCAGCCCCAGCCGCGCAGCAGGCGGGTGAGCGCATCGCGCACATCGGCGTCATCCTCCAGCACGCCGATGCGCAGGCCGACCAGCGGGACGGCCGCGGCCGCCGGCGCGGCCGGTGTCGCGAAGGGTGGCGGCGCCTGCAGCGCCGGTAGCGCCAACCCGAAGACGGTGCCATGCCCGGGCCGCGAATGCAGGGCTAGCGGCAAGCCCAGCAACGTGGCCAGCCGCTGCACGATGGCCAAGCCCAGGCCCAGGCCGGAATTGCGGTCGCGCTCGGCGTTGCCGACCTGGAAAAACTCCTCGAAGACGCGTTCGCGGTGCTCGGCCGCGATGCCGATGCCCGTGTCCCAGACCTCGATGCGCCAGGCCGGCCCGCGCCGGCGCAGCGCCAGCAACACGCCGCCATGCACCGTGTAGCGCAGCGCATTGCCGAGCAAGTTGCGCAGGATGCGCTCCAGCAGCAGCGCGTCGGTCCGGACCAGCGCCGCCTCGGCACCCCGCCCCAGGCGCAGGGCCAGCCGCAGGCCGCGCGCCTCGGCCTGCGGCGCTGCCTCGTCGGCCAGGCGCTGCAGCAGCGGCGCCAGCGCCGTCGGCGCGGGCCGCGGCACGACGGCGCCGGCATCGATCCGCGACACGTCCAACAGGCTGTTGAACAAGCTGTCCAGTGCCGCCAGCGAGCGCGCCATGCGCTCGGCCAGCTCGGCGGGCTCGCCCGCCAGCGGCTGCTGACGCAGCGCGGCGAGGTACAGGCCCAGAGCATGGGCGGGCTGGCGCAGGTCGTGGCTGGCCGCGGCCAGGAAGCGGGCCTTGGCCTGACCCGCGGCCTCGGCCGCATCGCGCGCGTGGCTCATCTCGTCCAGCGCGCGGCGCAGCTCGGCGTTCTGGGCCGCCACGCGCTGCTCCAGCTCGGCGTTGAGCCCCTCCAGCGAACGCTGCGTGGCGATGAAACGGTCCACCAGCAGCCGCACGACGACGAAAACGAACACCAGGCCGGTGTAGGGCACCAGGCGCACGAAGTTGTTGTCGGTCGGGTCGCCCCGCCAGTCGTGGATGCCCAGGCCCAGCGACACGACGGCCGAGCCGCCGATCAGCCAGGCGTCGAGGTCGCGCCGGCGCCAGATGGCGCTGAGCATCGCCACCACGCCACCGGCCACGACGACGATCAGGCCCAGGCGCCACCAATGCGTCGTCGTGACCAGCCGGTTGGCCGCCGCGCCGGCATAGAGCAGGGGCACGCTGGCCGGCGCCAGCGCCCAGAGCGCACGCTCGACGTGCGGCAGCACCCAATCCGCATAGCGCAGGCAGAAGATGACGACCATGCTGATCCAGAAACCCAGCAGCACATGCCACCAGATCATCTGGTGAGGCTGGGGCAACAGCAGCGTCGGCCAGGCCGACCAGGCGTTGTGCAGCCCCCAGCCCAGAGCCGCCAGGCCGAAACTGCCGACGATGACCTCGTGCCGCCGCACCCACAGCGCCAGCATGACGATGCCCAGCACGCCGATGACGGCCCCCGACACCAGCGGCCCGACCACGGTGCCGCCGAGCTTGGCGCGCTGGCGGGCCTGCAGCTCGCGCAGCGGGCCGACCTCCAGGCGCGAAATCTCGATGAAGGGCGCACCGCGCGCCAGGAGCTCGATCTCGTTGGCTCCCGTGCGCCACAGTGCGTCGGGAACGGCCACGAGCAGGGGCCAGTCGGGCGCCCGCGGCAGCTCGACGCCGGCGGACAGGCTGTCGTGCAGCAACTGGCCGTTGAGCACCAGCCGCGCCTGGGCCTGCATGCCAGGGAAGTACAGCGCCCGCCCCTGGGCTGGCGCGTCGAAGGCCAGGGTCCAGCGGTAGCGGCGCTCGGCAGCGCGGCCAGGCACGCCGTTGCCCCCGTCGGGCAGGCTCACCGGCTGCCAGCGGCCGGCGGCGTCCTGCCACTCGGCGGTGGTGACGACGCGCAGCGGCTCCGCGGCGCCGGCCAGCAGCAGCCACGCGGCCAGGCCCAGGGCCAACCAGCCCCGGCGCCATGCCGCTCCCGCTGCCGCCTTCACCGCCATGTGCCAGCCTCCGCCGCGCCGCGATCATCCCGCGGCGGCAGGCCCGGCGGCAAGGGCCTCACAGGGTGAGTGCCTTGCGCAGCGCGGTGACGGCCACGACCAGCAGCAGCAGCGCAAAGGCCTGCTTGAGCCGCCGCACGGGCAGGCCATGGGCGCAGCGCACGCCCAGCGGCGCGGCCAGCGCGGCACAGCCCCCCACCCAGGCCGCGGCCGCCCACCATACCGGCGCGGCCTGGCCGGCCAGGCTGCCCAGCGCGACCAGGGACAGCAGCAGGGCCACGCCGCTGGACGTGGCCACGGCGCGGTGCATGGGCAGGGCGCGCTGCTCCAGATAGGGCACGGTGAAGACCGCGCCACCGACGCCGGCCAACACGCTGATGCTGCCGATGGCCGTCGCCGCCAGGCCCACGGGCCAGGTCTCGCCCCAGCGCCACGGCCGGGCCTGGAACTGCCGCCAAGCGAAGTAGCCGGCATAGCCGGCGAACACCAGGGCCACCCAGGCCGGCCGCAGGTGCGGCAGCAGCACGGCACCCAGCCAGGCGCCCAGCACGATGCCGGGCGACAGGCGACGGAGCGCCTCGGCATCGACGGCGCCACGCCGCCACTGCGTGACGAGCGCGCTCAGCGTCGTAGGCACCATGGCCGCCAGCGAGGTGGCGACGGCCACCTGCGGCAGCGGCGCGCCGGCGGCCAGATGGGCCGGCAGCAGGGCCAGCATGGCCGGCACAACGACGAAGCCGCCGCCGATGCCGAGCAGGCCGGCAAGAAAGCCCGACAGCAGGCCGCAGCCGATCAGGACCATTGTTTCCATGACATCTCTCCCTTGAAAGCCGCGAGGGCCGGCGCCGCGGCCAGACCGACGCGCGGAAGGCTCAACCGCCCGGATACACCGTCGGCAGCGCGGCGGTGTCCTCGTCTGCGGCAGGCGCCGCAGGGGGCACGGCAGGTGCTGCCTGCGTGACGGCCACCGGCTGGACCGGCGCGCGCGGCAGCAGCAGCAGCACGCCACTCAACGCAAGTTGCAGCAAGGCCACCAGCGCGAAGACCAGCAGCACGACACGGTGGCGCTGCACACCGGCTTGCAGCGAGTGGATCTCGAACTTCATCGCCATCTCCCCAGGACGAGCGGAAGACCCGCTCATCACAAGGCTAGGCAGCCTCGGCCGCCGCGGCGTGTGCCGCTTGGCCGGCTGGCGCCCGGCATCCGGCCTGGCCGAAAGGCATAGCCGCCACTCATCCCGCGTCAGGCGCCATTCGCCGCGCCGGGCTGCCGGCCAGCACAGCCGGGCTGGCGGTGCATGCAGCGGCCCGGATACTCGCGGCCATTCCATCCCTGGAGCCCGTGTCATGCCCCTTCCCGCCCGGCGCGCCTGTGCGCTCGCCGCTGCCTTGCTGCTCAGCGCACCACTGGCCTTCGCGGCCACGCCGCTGAAGCCCTGTCGCATCGACGGCATCCCCAACGAGCTGCTCTGCGGCAGCCTGCAACGCCCGCTGGACCCGGCCCGGCCGGACGGCGTGAAGGTCGACATCCACTACCTTGTGGTGCCCGCGCTGGCGCGCAACAAGCAGCCGGACGCGGTGCTGATGCTGGCGGGCGGCCCTGGCCAGAGCGCGATCAGGGTGGCCTCGCGCGTGCTGCCGCGCCTCTCGCGGCTGAACAACCGCCGCGACCTGGTCTTCATCGACCAGCGCGGCACCGGCCAGTCGGCACCGCTGGACTGCCCGGACGACAGCAAGCTGCCCATCGCCGAGCAGCTGGAGCCAGCCGCGCAGGCACGCCGCATCGACGAGTGCCGTGTGGCGCTGGAAAAGCTGCCGTAGGACGGGACGCCGGCCTGCGCTTCTTCACGACCCCCATCGCGATGCAGGACATGGACGCCGTGCGCGAGGCGCTGGGCGTGCCGCAGTGGAACCTGATCGGCGGCAGCTACGGCACGCGCGCCGCGCTGGAGTACCTGCGCCAGTTCCCGGCCCAGGTGCGCCGCACGGTCATCGACGGCGTGGCGCCGCCGGACATGGCGTTGCCAGCCAGCTTCTCCACCGACGGCCAGGCCGCGCTGGACAAGCTCTTCGACGCGCACGCCAAGACCCACCCCGGGCTGCGCACCGACTGGCAGAGGCTGCTCGCGTCGCTGCCGCGCCCGGTCAGCCTTGCCAACCCGCTGACCGGCGTCACCGAGCACTTCACGGTCGACCGCGAGCTGGTGCTGCGCGCGGTGCGCCCGCCGCTGTACCAGCCGGCCCTCGCGTCCGCACTGCCGGCGGCCATTCACGCGGCGGCCACCGAGGGCCGCTTCGAGGGCCTGTTCGGGCTGACCACCGTGTTTGGTTCCAGCCCGGGCATGCGGCTCGCGATGGGCATGCATTTCTCGGTCGTCTGTGCCGAGGACGCACCGCGCATGGCCCAGTCCGCGGACGCCCCCGGCGCGGACTTCCGCAGCATCGACGCCGACATGTACGCCCGGGTCTGCAAGACCTGGCCGCGCGGCGACGTGCCGGCGGACTTCTACAAGATCCCGCCCGCGCCCAGCCCCGTGCTGGTCATGAGCGGCGGCGCCGACCCCGCCACGCCGCCGCGCCACGGCACGCGCGTCGCCCAGGCGCTGGCTGTGGGCCACTCGGAGCGCGTGCAACACCTGGTCGTGCCCGAAGCCGGCCACGGCGTGATGGCCGTGGGCTGCGCACGCGACCTGCTGTTCCGCTTCATCGACGCCAAGACCAACGCGGCCGCCCTGCCCCAGGACGCCGCTTGCGCCACCCGCATCCCGCGCCCGCCGGCGTTCCAGCCCGTGCAGGGAGAGGCCACGAAATGATCGAGATCCAAGACGTCCACAAGCAGTTCGTCGCGCAGGGCGGCAGCAGCCTGTTCAAGCGCAAAAGCGCCAAGGACAGCAAGCGCATCGTCCATGCGGTGCAAGGTGTCAGCGTGACGGCGGCCAACGGCCGCATCACCGGGCTGCTGGGTGCCAACGGCGCCGGCAAGACCACCACGCTGCGCATGCTCGCCGGGCTCTTCCTGCCCGACGCGGGCCATATCGCCGTCGACGGCATCGCCGTGAAGGACGCGCCTCTGAAAGCCTTGTCGCGCATGGGCATCCTGGGCGATGCCCACGGCCTGTACCCCCGGCTGTCGGCGCGCGAAAACATCGTCTACTTCGGCCGCCTGCAAGGCATGGCACCAGAGGCCGCCAACGCGCGCGCCGAGGAGCTGGCCCGGCTGCTGGAGATGCAGTCCATCCTGGACCGCCGCGCCGACGGCTTCAGCCAGGGCGAGCGCATGAAGACCGCACTGGCCCGCGCGCTGGTGCACGACCCCGCCAACATCGTGCTGGACGAGCCCACCAACGGGCTGGACGTGCTGGCCACGCGCGCGCTGCGCGAGGCCTTGCGTTGGCTGCGCAGCCCCGAGGGCGGCAGCAAATGCATCATCTTCTCCACGCACATCATGCAGGAGGTGGAGCAGCTCTGCGACGAGGTCGTCGTCGTCTCCAAGGGCCGCAGCGTCGCGCGCGGCAGCGTGCCCGAGCTGCTGCAAAAGGCCGGCGAATCCCGTTTCGAGGACGCCTTCGTGAAGCTCGCTTTCCCTGAAGAGGTGGCCGCGTGAAGCAAGCCCTGATCGTTTTCGTCAAGGAACTGAGCGACGCGCTGCGCGACCGCCGCACGCTGCTGCGCCTGGCTGTGCCCGCCGTGCTGATGGGGCCGCTGCTGTTGATGGCGCTGTCGGGCCTGATCGCGTCGTTGGAGGAACGCGCAGACAAGCGCGAGGTGCTGGCCGTGGGCATGGACGCCGCGCCCACGCTGAAGAACTACATCGAGCGCCAGACCTACACGCTGAAGGCCGCGCCCGCCGACTATGAAGCCCGGCTGCGCGCGACGACGCTGCTGGAGCCGGTGCTGGTGGTGCCCAAGGACTTCGAGGCGCGGCTGCTGGCCGGCGAGCCACCCACGGTGGAGATCGTCAGCGACAGCGCCAACCAGCGCGCCGGCGCCGGCGTGGGGCCGGTCGCACGGCTGCTGTCGGGCTTCAACCGCGAGCGCGCCATGCTCAACATGGCGATGCGCGGCGTGTCCACCGAGCTGCTGGAGCCGGTGGACGTGCAGGAGCGCGACCTCGCCAGCGCCCAGGCCCGCGCCGCGCGGCTGACCGGCATCATCCCGATGTTCATCATCATGGCCGTGCTCTACGGCGCGCTGACCGCGGCGCTGGACAGCACCGCCGGCGAGCGCGAGCGTGGCTCGCTGGAGCCGCTGCTGATGAACCCGGCGCCGCACGGCGCCATCGTGGCCGGCAAATGGGGCGCCGTGGCGCTGCTGGGCATGGCGGTAGCGCTGCTGTCGTCCTTGAGCTTCGTGCCCGCGCAGTGGCTGCTGAAGAGCGACGTGTTGCAAGCCCAGTTCAGCTTCGGTGGTGCCGAGGTGCTGGCCTTCTGGCTGCTGCAGATCCCGCTGGCGGCTGGCCTGTCGGCGCTGCTGATGGCGCTGGCCATCCGCTCCAAGACCTTCAAGGAAGCGCAAGCCGGCAGCACGCTGGTCATCACCGCCGTCACGCTGATGCCCATGGTCAGCCTGCTGAACCCGGGCGGTGAGGCGGCCTGGTACTACTGGGTGCCGGGCCTGGCGCAGAACACGCTGATGATGGCCGTGCTCAAGGGCGAGGCGCTGCGCTGGAGCCAAGTGATGCCGGGCGTGGTCGTGGGCTTCGCGCTGGCGGTGGTGGCGCTGGCCTATGTGGCGCGTTCGATGCGCGCGGCGGTGGCGCGATAGCGCGGTGCCCGCGCGCCGGCGGGGATATTTCACGCCCGTGGTGCCGGGCACGGCCGGGGCCCGGGGCGGCGGTCTTAGGCTGGCCGTGCCCGCCACTGATCCGGCTTCGTCAACGCCGCGCGCCCCGACCCATGAACTACAAGGCCCAGAAAGTTTTCATCCTCGCGTTCTGCTCGATCTTCATGGTCATCGGCGCCGTGGCGATGCTGGTTTCACTGCCGCAATTCAGCCTCTTCGGCATCGTCTGGGGCGCCGGGTTCTTCTTCATTCCGCTGCTCGTCATGCGCGGTCGGCTGCGCCAGATCTCGCTGTTCAGCACCCAGACCTACGACTGGTACAAGGCCACCCACCCGGCCCAGGTCCAGGGCAACCGCCTGTCATGCTTTGCCTGCGGCAATTCCCGCATCCAGGCCCGCGCGCTGATGAACCGCACCTTCCACCGCGAACACTTCTGCACGCAGTGCGGCAAGACGCTGTACTACTCGCCCGAGCAATCCTGAACGGACAGGCCCCGGGCGGCGCGCTACATTGCATCGCGCCATGAAAATCACACCCCTCGCTTTTGCGCTGCTGCTCGCCGGCTGCGCCAGCTTCAGCGGCTTCGAGCCCGCCACGCCGCCGGACTACACCGGCCCCACTGTCAACGTCGCCGACCAGGCCCGGCAGGTGAGCGGCCAACTGCTGCACGTGTTCGAGATGACGCAGGTGGACGGCCGGCGCCTGTCCAGCACCAGCATCGCCACGCTGCGGGCCAACCAGGGCCGCGGCTTTGCCGTATCCCCGGTGGCGCTGACCAACGAGCTGCCACCGCGCCCGGCCCGCGTGCGCCTGCAGGTGGCCACGCAGTACGCCGCGCCCATCCTGGCGCTGACGCGGCCCACCTGCCAGGTGCAGGGCGACGTGGCCTTCACGCCCGAGGCCGGCAAGGCCTACCGCGTGGCAGGCCGCATCGCGGCCGAGGCCTGCGAGGTGTGGATCGAGGACCTGGCGACGCAGCAGCCGGTGACCGAAAAGGTCGGCGGCAA
Organism: Burkholderiales bacterium; assembly: GCA_016195825.1. Taxonomy (GTDB): domain Bacteria; phylum Pseudomonadota; class Gammaproteobacteria; order Burkholderiales; family Burkholderiaceae_C; genus Pelomonas. The sequence goes on from JACPYV010000088.1 coordinate 9,677, forward strand.
GGGTACGGGGTCCTAGCGACCCAGCTTGCGGGCGGCGGCAGCCAGCAAGGCCCGCGAGTACCAGCGGTGAAAGCCCAGCAGCGCGTGGAAGACCTTGCCGAAGCGCGCCTCTGCGCCCGGCCCATGGCGGCGCAGCACGACGGCCGAGCCGAACCACAGCGTCGTGCCCGCTGTACCGGCTGTACCTGCCTCGGCCTTGAACCAAGAACGCGTGGCGCCGCTGTCCTCGTGCATCAGCAGCTCGTCACCGCGGCGCGCCTCGACGGTCCAGACCGCCAGGCGCTCGCCTTCACCATGGGCCAGCGCGCGCGCCATCGCGTCGCTGCCAGGCTTGCCAAACAGCGCGAGCACGCCACGCTCCAGCTTGAACAGCCGCGTCGTGTAGAACGCCTCGACGAACTCGGCCAGCGAGACCTGGCGCGGGACCTGCAGCGTGTAGGCGTCGGCAAAGGCGCGTCGCTCACGGGCAAGCCGGGTCAGCAGGCTGCCCGGTGGTGGTGGGGTGTCCAGGGGTGTCATGCGGCTTTTTGGGTGGCCGGCGTAGCGTAAACGCCCATCACCGTCATAGCCGCAAGCGATTGGCCTGCGGAAATGAGAATCAATATCATTTGTCTATTGAAATCTCGCGCCCCATAGACATCATGGCCAAGACCGTCAGCTTCGGCATCCTGCACCTCGGCACCTCGTTCAGTGTGACCTATGCGCTGACCGGCAGCCTCAGTGTGGCCGGCGCGGTCACGTTCATCGAGCCGATCGCCAACACGGTGCTGCACTACTTCTTCGACAAGTACTGGGACCACCCACGTGCCGAGGCCTGGCGGGCCCGCTTCAGCCGCGGGCGTACGGCTCAGCTGGTGCCGGAGGCCTGAGCGGGAGCCGTCTCCCGCTCCATCCAGCCCAGCCAGCGCATCGCCTGCTCGCGGCTGTCGCCACACATCTCCTCGTGCGGCGGCAGCGAACCGCAGACGGCCGGGCGCTCGGGCTGGCCGAAGATCCGGCAGCGCAGCTCGTCATCCAGCTGCACGCAGCGCACCCCTGCCGGCTTGCCATGCGGGTGGCCGGGGATGGGCGAGCTGATCGACGGGGCGATGCAGCAGGCGGCGCAGTGGGGGCGGCATTCCATGGACAGCAAGGATTTTGCCGCCCAAGCCCTGGTTCACTTCGCGACGACGATGTCGCCGGTCTGCAGATCACGCAACTGGTCCACATAAGGCAGCTCGATGTTCTCGAAGCTCGCGGGCACACCCGCGCAGCGCAGCGCCTGGGGCCGGTCGCAGATGTGGAAGTGCAGATGGGGCTCGGTGGAGTTGCCGCTGCTGCCCAGCTGACCGATAACCTGCCCGGCACGGACCTGGTCGCCAACCTTCACACGCACGCTGGCCGTCTTGAGGTGGGCATACACCGTGGACTCGCCCTGGGCATGCTCGATCAGCACGTAGTTGCCGATGAGGGCATCGCCCCCCTGGGCCATGCGCTTGTCCTGCAGCTCGCCGACCCGCTTGAGGTAGGCGGCCTGGTCTTCACCCGGGCGCCGCAGGTCGCCCACGGACTCAGGCACATCCTGGCGCGCGACCCGCACGACGCCGTCGGCCGCCGCCAGCACCGGGGCGCCATAGGCGAAGTGGTCCGACAGCCGGCCGCCCTGTCCTCGATAGCTCAGCCCACCCGCGCCGATGCGTGCGATGTCGAGCGCGAATTCCTGCGGCACCACCCAGCGGTGATGGGAGTGCGCAGACGGGCCGGCGCCGATGAACCAGGTACCCGCCAGCGGGAAGCGGTACTTGTTCTTGGCGCCGCCCAGGATGGGCAGCGAGGCGTCGGCGCTGACCGCCTGCTGGCCGGCGTCATGGCCCGAGACCTGCACCGAGACAGCCGGCCGCTTGCCGCGGTAGCTCAGGAACTGCTGGACCAGCATGAGCATTTCACCGGGGGCCAGCGTCGCCGAAGACGCGAACACCGGCTTCGGCCCGAGCAGCTCGGCGCCACCAAACTGGAAGTCGAGCAGCTCGATCATTCCGGCATCGTTCATCTGCTTGCCGCGGGCAGCGCTCTTGGCCAGGTCCGCCGGTTCCAGCCGCCGGGAGTCGGTCGGCGTGCCGGGGCCCTTCACGGCCAGCGTCACCGAATCCAACGTGACGGGCGTGCTGCCATCGTTGGTGATGGCGATGTTCTGCACCAGCACGCCTTGGACCCCACGCACTGAATCGATGGCGTAGGCATGAACCCCCTGCGCCGGATAGAAGCGCACCGACAGGGTTTGCGACCAGGCGGGCAGGCTGCTGGATGCAGCCAGGCAGACCGACAAGAACACGGAGCGACTGAGCATTGGGAGTCCTTTCAAGACAGCGCCGCATTGTGGGCAGCGGCGCCCCGCGCCGCCCGCGCGGTGCGACCAACGGCACATCCCCGGGCTTCAAGCGTTCGGATTGCGCTCCATGACGGCATGGGCGGCCGCGCGCCAAGGCCGTATGGGATGACTTATCCACAGCCACTCTTTAAAATTCGCGGTTTGCCCAAGCGCTCGCGCGGGCACTGTTCTTTCCAGGACCGAGATGCTTTACCCCAAGGAATTCGATGTCATCGTCGTCGGCGGCGGCCATGCCGGCACCGAGGCGGCCCTCGCCGCCGCCCGCATGGGCGCGCAGACGCTGCTGCTGACCCACAACATCGAGACCCTGGGCCAGATGAGCTGCAACCCCAGCATCGGTGGCATCGGCAAGGGCCATCTCGTGAAGGAGGTCGATGCGCTGGGCGGTGCGATGGCGCTGGCCACCGACGAAGGCGGCATTCAGTTCCGCATCCTGAATGGCAGCAAGGGCCCGGCCGTGCGCGCCACCCGTGCCCAGGCCGACCGCATCCTCTACAAGGCCGCCATCCGCCGCATGCTGGAGAACCAGCCGAACCTGCAGCTGTTCCAGCAGGCGGTAGACGACCTGATGGTGGAGGGCGACCGCGTCGTCGGCGCGGTCACGCAAGCCGGCATCGCTTTCCGCGGCCGCGCTGTCGTGCTGACGGCCGGCACGTTCCTGGACGGCCGCATCCACGTGGGCCTGGAGAACTACAGCGCCGGCCGCGCGGGTGACCCGCCGGCGGTATCCCTGTCGGCTCGGCTCAAGGAGCTGAAGCTGCCCCAGGGTCGCCTGAAGACCGGCACGCCTCCGCGCCTGGATGGCCGCACCATCGACTTCAGCAAGTGCGAGGCGCAGCCCGGCGACCTGGATCCGGCGCCGGTGTTCAGTTTCATGGGCAACGCCGCGATGCATCCGCAGCAGGTGCCCTGCTGGATCACCCATACCAACCTGCGCACGCACGAGATCATCCGCAGCGGCTTCGACCGCAGCCCGATGTTCACCGGCGTCATCGAGGGCGTGGGCCCGCGCTACTGCCCGAGCATCGAAGACAAGGTCAATCGATTCGCCGACAAGGACTCGCACCAGATCTTCCTGGAGCCCGAGGGCCTGACGACGCACGAGTTCTACCCGAACGGCATCTCGACCTCCCTGCCCTTCGACATCCAGCTCGCCGCCGTGCGCAGCATCCCGGGCCTGGAGAACGCCGACATCCTGCGCCCCGGCTACGCCATCGAGTACGACTACTTCGACCCGCGCGGCCTGAAGGCCTCGTTCGAGACCAAGGTCATCCAAGGCCTGTTCTTCGCCGGCCAGATCAACGGCACGACCGGCTACGAGGAGGCGGCGGCCCAAGGTCTGTTCGCCGGCTTGAACGCCGCGCTGCAGGTTCGCGGGGACGGCCCATGGACGCCGGCGCGCGACCAGGCCTACCTGGGCGTGCTGGTGGACGACCTCATCACCAAGGGTGTGACCGAGCCTTACCGCATGTTCACCAGCCGCGCCGAGTTCCGGCTGCAGCTGCGCGAGGACAACGCCGATGCCCGCCTAACCGAGACCGGCCGCCAGCTGGGCCTGGTGGATGACGCGCGCTGGGCCGCCTTCAACCGCAAGCGCGACGCTGTTTCACGTGAAACAGAGAAGCTGAAGAGCACCTGGGTGCACCCGGGCATCCTTCCGGCGGCAGACGCGGAGCGGCTGGTGGGTAAGGCGCTGGAGCGTGAGTACAGCCTCGCCGACCTGCTGCGTCGGCCGGGCGTGGTGTTCGACACCGTGGCCGAGGTGGCGTCGATTGCACGACCCGAGGCCGGTGTTTCACGTGAAACGTTGAACAACGAGCTGGGCGCCGAACTGGCCGCCCTCGTCACCGAGCAGGTCGAGATCAGCACCAAGTACGCCGGCTACATCAACAAGCAGGTCGACGATGTCGCCCGCGCCGCCCACTTCGAACACCTGAAGCTGCCTGACGACCTGGACTACGCCCTCGTTCACGCCCTCTCCTTCGAGGCGCGCCAGAAGCTGAACACCCACCGCCCCGAGACGCTGGGCCAGGCCTCGCGCATCTCCGGCATCACACCCGCCGCGATCTCGCTGCTGCTGGTGCACCTGAAGAAGGGCAAGTTCAAGGGCTTCACGACCGAGGCGGCTGATGCTGTGGTGGCGGCATGAAGGACCAGCTCGAAGCAGCAGCACGCGACCTCGGCCTGGACCTCAGCGACACGCAACTTGACCAGCTGATGGCCTACCTGGCCCTGCTGCAGAAGTGGAACAAGGTCTACAACCTGACCGCCGTGCGTGACCCGGCGCAAATGCTGAGCCACCACCTGATCGACAGCCTGTCGGTCATCGCGCCGCTGCGAAGGCACGGCGCCCCGGCCCGATTGATGGACGTCGGCGCTGGCGGTGGGCTGCCCGGTGTCGTCATCGCCATCTGCTGCCCTGGCACGGACGTCAACTGCGTCGATGCCGTCGCCAAGAAGGCGACGTTCATCCAGCAGGTGGCCGCCGAGTTGAAGCTGTCCAATCTGCATGGCGTACACAGCCGCGTCGAGGCGCTGACGACCGAACCGTTCGGTGTCATCACTTCGCGCGCCTTCGCGTCGCTGGTCGACTTCACTTCCCTCACCCGCCAGCATTTGGCGGAGGGCGCCGTCTGGATGGCCATGAAGGGCCAGCACCCGGCCGACGAGATCGCCGCGCTGCCGGCCGACGTGGACGTGTTTCACGTGGAACAACTGACCGTCCCAGGCCTGGACGCCCAGCGCTGCATCATCTGGATGCGGCCTCGTTGAGCTGATTTCACGGGTCGCGCCTGAGGCTGACCCGCCCTCTCCCCGGTACGATGCCGGCAGTCGAGAACTGGAACCCATGGCCAAGATTTTCTGCATCGCCAACCAGAAGGGCGGCGTCGGCAAGACCACCACCACCGTCAACCTCGCCGCCGGCCTGGCGCAAATCGGCCAGCGCGTGCTGGTCGTCGACCTGGACCCCCAGGGCAATGCCACCATGGGTTCCGGCATCGACAAGCGCAAGCTGGAACTGACCGTCTACGACGTGCTGCTGGAGTCCGCCTCCATCGCCGAGGCCCGCGTCAAGGCGGACAAGGCCGGCTACGACGTGCTGGGCGCCAACCGCGAGCTGGCCGGCGCCGAGGTCGACCTGGTGGCCCTGGAGCGCCGCGAAAGGCGCATCAAGACAGCCATCGCCGAGGTCACGGCCGACTACGACTTCATCCTGATCGACTGCCCGCCGTCGCTGTCCATGCTGACGCTCAATGGCCTGTGCAGCGCCCACGGTGTCATCGTGCCCATGCAGTGCGAGTACTTCGCGCTGGAAGGCCTGACCGACCTGGTCAACACCATCAAGCAAATCCACGCCAACCTCAATCCCGACCTGGAAATCATCGGCCTGCTGCGCGTCATGTTCGACCCGCGCATCACGCTGCAGCAACAGGTCAGCGACCAGCTCAAGGCTCACTTCGGCAACAAGGTCTTCGACACCGTCATCCCGCGCAACGTACGCCTGGCCGAGGCGCCCAGCTACGGGCTGCCAGGCGTGGTGTTCGATCCCAGCTCCAAGGGCGCGCAGGCCTTCGTCGAGTTCGCCAAGGAGATGGTGCGGCGGATCGAGACGATGCGGTGACGATGGCCCCGCTGCGCGCCATGGTCGCGGCTGACGCCGACGCCGTCGCTCTACTGCACGCCACCAGCTGGCGCAGCGCCTACCGCGGCATCGTGCCCGACAGCTTCCTGGACCACGACGTCTTCGCCGAACGCCAGGCCGTCTGGCGCGAACGCCTACAGGGCGAGGCCGCCGCAACCGCTTTCGGCATCGTGGCCGAGGACGCCGCCGGTCGCATGACCGGGTTCGCCTACGTGCTCCCAGGCCATGACCCGGTCTGCGGCACCTTGGTCGACAACCTGCACGTCCACCCCGACCTCAAGGGCGGCGGCATCGGCCGCCAGCTGCTGCAGGCCGTTGTCCGCGAGCTGGGGCCCACGCATGCCCAGCCGCTGCACCTGTGGGTGCTGGACCAGAACGAACCCGCCAAGCGCTTCTACGCCCGCCTGGGCGCCGAGTTCATCGACCCGGGCACCACACCGCCCTTTGGTGGCGTCTGCCTTCCTGAGTGGCGGTGCATCTGGCGCGACCCCGCCGTGTTGCTGGACCATGCCTGACCTGCACCTCCAGTCCCTCGCCCTGCGCGCCGAACTCGCCGGCCTCGACGCCAGCGCCCCGCCCCAGCAGGCTGACATCGACGGCTGGCTGATCCGCCTGTCGCCGGGCAAGGCCAAGCGCTCGCGCTGCATCAATGCGCTGCGCCAGGGCACGCTGCCGCTGGACGACTTGCTGGCCCGCTGCCAGCAGGCCTATGACGCCGCCGGCCTGCCGCTGGCCGTGCGCGTGACGCCTTGGAGCCAGCCGGCCGACCTGGATGCCCATCTGGCCGCCAAGGGCTGGGGCGTGTTCGACGCGGCCGACGTGATGGTGCTGGATGCCCTCGCGCCGGCGCCCGCGCCGATCACCCTACAGGCCCTCCAGGCCCTCCAGGCCCTCGACGCCACCGCCTACGCCGCGCTCGTCGGCACGCTGCGCGGCTCCTCCAGCGCGGCCATCGCAGCCCACGCTGAACGCATCGCTAACGCGCCGGTGACCTACCAGGGCTTCGCGCTCAACGACGCGGCCGGCATGCTGTTGGCCTGCGGCCAGATGGTCGTCGACGGCGACATCGTGGGCCTCTACGACATCGCCTCCGCTGCCCCGCGCCAGGGCCACGGCGAGCGCCTGTGCCGCGCGCTGCTGACCCAGGCCCACGAACAAGGTGCGCGCCAGGCCTACCTGCAGGTGGGCAGCGACAACGAGGTTGCCAAGCGGCTCTACACGCGCATGGGTTTCGTGTTTGCCTATCGCTACCACTACCGCAGCCCCGAGCAGCAACTGGCATGAGGCTGCGCCGCCTCGATGCCTCCGACCTGGCCGCCTTCCAGGCCTACCGCAATGACCCCGAGCTCGGCCGCTGGCAAGGGTGGACGGCCCAGCCCGACGCCCAGGCACTGGCCTTCCTGAACGACATGGCCGCCGTGTCCCTGTTCAGGCCTGGCCAATGGACACAGCTCGGCATTGCCGACGAGCTGACGGGGCAACTGCTCGGCGACCTCGGTGTCTACATCAGCAGCGACGGTCACGAGGCCGAGTTCGGGTTCACGCTGGCCCGCGCCGCCCAAGGCCGGGGTATCGCCGGCGCGGCGGTGTGCGAGGCCGTCGCCCTGGTGTTCGACCAGACTGCTGTCCAGCGCATCCACGCCCAGACCGATGACCGCAACGCCGCCTGCATCCGGCTGCTGGAGCGCCTGAACGCGCGGCTGATCGAGCGTATCGCCACCGAGTTCCGCGGCGAGCCCTGTGTCGAGCGGCGCTACGAGCTGGCCCGGCGCCCGGGCTGATTCGTCCCACGTCAGGGCTTGCAGTCGGCCGTTACGGCCCGGCACAAATCAGCCGCGGCCGGCCCGGCCATGTCCCCAGTTTGCAGGCCACCGGCCTGACAGGCTCGTGCGTTGACTGCGGCAACATCCCCACTCCCTTCACCCCCGCCTCGCCATGTCGCTGCTTCGCGCCACGCTCGCCCTCCTCTCCTGCCTGGCACTCGCCACCGCGTACGCCGATGCGCCCAAGGCGGACGTCGCCAAGAGCGCCGACCACCCGGTGCTCAAGCGCTTTGCCGGCAGCGTGCTCGCCGGCTACGCGCAGCAGGACTGGGAGCAACGCAGCTTCCCCGACGCCAGCGGCGTGTCCAGGACCGAGGACCAGTTCGCCCGGCCCGTGACGCTCGAAGGCAAAGTCACGCGGCTGTTCTACCTGGCGCCGCTGGGCAAGAGCCCGCTGGAGGTCTACCGCAACCACCAACAGGCGCTGACCGCCGCCGGCTTCAAGACGACCTGGCAGTGCGAGAGCGAGGCCCAGGGCTGCACCAAGGCCCACTTCGCGCTCGACAAGTACGAGCGCATGAAGGGCATGCGCTGGGCCGAGGGCGACCTGCCCGCCATGGACGGCGACCACCAGGGCGCCGCCTGGCCCCTGGCCGCCGCCATCACCCATGACCAAGGCCGCATGCTGGTGGGCACGCTGGCCAGCGGCGGCCGCACGCTGAATCTGCTGCTGTTCACGTCCATGGCCGAGAACGAGTACACCCACCGCGCCGCCACCTACATCGAGATCGTCGAGCCCAAGGCCATGCCCACTGGCCAGGTCACGGTCGACGCCAAGACCATTGGCCAGGGCCTGCAGGCCGAGGGCAAGGTGGCGCTGTACGGCCTGTTCTTCGATACCGGCAAGACCGACATCAAGACAGAGAGCGCCGCGCAGCTGGACCAGATGGCCGCCGTGCTCAAGGCCCAGCCGGCACTGAAGGTGCTCATCGTGGGCCACACCGACAACGTGGGCGCCGTCGACGCCAACCTCGCGCTCAGCCAGGGCCGCGCGCAGGCCGTGGTGGCGGCACTGACGCAGCGCGGCATCGCCGCCGGCCGGCTGCAGGCGCGCGGCATTGCCAACTTCGCGCCCGTGGCCAGCAACGCAGCCGAAGACGGCCGCGCCAGGAACCGCCGCGTCGAGATGGTCTTGCTATGAGCCCGTCAGCCCCGAGGAATGCCATGCTTCACCGTGCCCTGTTCCCCATCGCCCTGCTGGCCGCCACCGCCATCACCGCCCACGCCGACAGCCGCGGGTCCGACGTGCCCGGCGCCGCCGACCACCCGCTGATCAAGCGCTTTGCCGGCTCCTGGCTCGCCGGCCAGCGCGTGGCCGAATGGGACGCCGCCGCCGTGCCCGCCGCGCCCAAGTTCCAGAAGGCCGACAACTACAAGTTCGAGGAACTGGTCGAGCTGGAAGGCAAGGTCACGCAGACCCTCTACATCGCGCCGCGCGGCAAGGCGGCGCTGGAGGTCTGGCGCAACTACCAGCAGGCGCTCAACGCCGCAGGCTTCAAGCCGCGCTTCGTCTGCGAGCGCGACTGCAGCAACCTCTACTTCGCCTGGATCCGCCAGCTCCAGCCCACCAAGGGCTTCGTCTGGGCCAAGGGAGATGTCGACACGCCCTCCGGCAGCCGCTACGGCCTGACCTCGGCGCTGGCTCACGACGACGGCCGCATGCTGGTCGGCACGCTGGGCAAGCCGGGCCAGGAGGCCACCGTGCTGCTCTACAACTCGCTGGCTGCCAACGCGACGACCGGGCTGGTCGCCACCTATCTGCAGATCGTCGAACCCAAGGCCATGGCCACCGGCCAAGTCAGCGTCGACCCGGCGGCGCTGCAGGCTGGCCTCGCCGCGGAAGGCCGCGTCACGCTGACGGGCCTGTTCTTCGACACCGGCAAGACCGAGTTGAAGCCCGAGTCCAAGACGCAGCTGGACGCGATGGCCGAGCTGCTGAAAAGCCAGCCCGCGCTGAAGGCCTGGATCGTGGGGCACACGGACAACGTCGGCGGCTTCGACGCCAACCAGGCGCTGAGCCTGGCGCGCGCCCAGGCCGTGGTCACGGCACTGACGGCAGCGCCGTACAAGCTGGACGCCAAGCGCCTCGTGCCCAAGGGGCTGGCCAGCCTGGCACCGGTGGCGGGCAACGGTGACGACGCCGGGCGGGCGAAGAACCGGCGCGTGGAGCTGGTGGCGCAGTAGCCCCCGAGTCGCCCGCCGCGGCGGCAAAAACCGGGGGCCGGCGGCCATCGTCGGCGTGCAGGATACCGCTATCCCAGGTAGAGTCCGCCCGCCCTCCATGATCCTGAAAGCGCTCCCACACCACGCTGGGAAGCGCCACTCGCCATGAAAAATCTGCACGCTTCCCTGGTAGCCACGGCTGTGGCGTTGATGCTTTGCGCTACGGCCCCGGCGGGGCATGCCGCCACCGCCTCGGCCCAGCCCTGGGCGGACCGCGCCAAGACCTCCGCGCAGCGCACCGAGCTGCTGCTCCAGGCGATGACGCAGGACGAGAAGCTGCTGCTGGTGTTCGGCTATGCATCGGGCGACCAACTGGCGCAGGTGGACAGCAGCGTGATCCCCGGCGTCAACACCCAGGAGGTCATCGCCACGGTGATCCCCGGCTCGGCCGGCTACATCCCGGGCATCGCGCGCCTCGGCATCCCGGCCCAGCACCAGGCAGACGCCTCCATCGGCGTGCGCAACCCCAACCTGGAGCGCACCTCCCTGCCCTCGTCGCTGGCCACAGCGGCCAGTTGGGACCCGCGCGTGACCGAGGCCGGCGGCAGGATGATCGGCCTCGAAGCACGGCAGTCCGGCTTCAACATCATGCTGGCCGGCGGCGTCAACCTGGCGCGCGAGCCGCAGAACGGCCGCAATTTCGAATACACCGGCGAAGACCCGCTGCTCGCCGCCGAGATGGCTGCCGGGCTGATCCGCGGCGTGCAGGCCAACCACATCGTCTCGACGATCAAGCACTACCTGATCAACGCGCAGGAGACCGGCCGCAACATCGTCAGCGCGCAGGTGTCGCAGGCCGCGCTGCGCATGAGCGACGCGCTGGCCTTCGAGCTCGCCATCGAGAAGTCCAGCCCGGGCTCGGTGATGTGCTCCTACAACCGCATCAACGATGTCTACGCCTGCCAGAACGACTGGCTGCAGAACCAGCTGCTCAAGCGCGACTGGGGCTACAAAGGCTATGTCATGTCCGACTGGGGCGCCGTGCACTCGACGGTGCTGGCTGCCACGGCCGGGCTGGACCAGCAGTCGGGCTTCCCCTTC
>JACPYV010000103.1 GCA_016195825.1 Burkholderiales bacterium
CTGCTTGAAGCGATCGTAGGTGCCGATGCCCGGCTTCATCATCTTGGACAGCGGGCCGCCCTCGGTGTGCTCGGGCGCGATCTTCAGGTAGCCGCCGACGTGGTGCGTGACCAGCTCCTTCACGTACTCGGGCGACTGCACGGCCAGGTCGTAGCGCAGGCCCGAGCCGATCAGGATCTTCTTGACGCCCGGCAGCGCACGCGCGCGGCGGTACATCTTGATCAGCGGGTCGTGGCTGGTGTTCAGGTTGGGGCAGATGCCCGGGTACACACAGCTGGGCTTGCGGCAGGCGGCCTCGATCTCGGGGCTCTTGCAGCCGATGCGGTACATGTTGGCCGTGGGCCCGCCCAGGTCCGAGACGATGCCGGTGAAGCCCTTGACCTTGTCGCGCATCTCCTCGATCTCGCGGATCACGGAGTCTTCCGAGCGGCTCTGGATGATGCGGCCCTCGTGCTCCGTGATGGAGCAGAAGGTGCAGCCGCCGAAGCAGCCACGCATGATGTTCACGCTGAAGCGGATCATTTCCCAGGCCGGGATCTTGGTCGCGCCGTCGTGGCTGCCGGCCTCGTCCGCATAGCTCGGGTGAGGCGCGCGGGCGTAGGGCAAGTCGAAGACGTGGTCCATCTCCGCCGTCGTCAGCGGGATGGGCGGCGGGTTGATCCACAGGTCGCGCTCGCCGTGGCGCTGCACCAGCGCGCGGGCGTTGCCGGGGTTGGTCTCCAGGTGCAGCACGCGGTTGGCGTGGGCGTAAAGCACCGGGTCGCTCTTGACCGTCTCGTAGGCGGGCAGGCGCACGACGGTGTGGTCGCGCGGCGGCATCTGGATGCGGCCGATCTTGTGGATGGTGATGGGCTTGGGCGCGTCGGGTTCCGATGTCTCGCAGACCTTGTCGTCGACGATCTGGTAGGGGCTGATCTGCGCGTCGATGCGGCCAGGGCGGTCCACTTCGGTGGAGTCCAGCTCGAACCAGCCCTCGGCCGTCGGGTCGTCGGTGCGCCGCATGAAAGCGGTACCACGCACGTCAGTCAGGCTCTCGATCGGTTCGCGGCGCGCCAGGCGGTGCGCGATCTCGATGATGGCGCGCTCGGCGTTGCCGTAGACCAGCAGGTCGGCCTTGGCGTCCACCAGGATGGAGCGGCGGACCTTGTCCTGCCAGTAGTCGTAGTGGGCAATGCGGCGCAGCGAGGCCTCAATGCCGCCGATGACGACGGGCACATCCTTGAAGGCTTCCTGGCAGCGCTGCGTGTAAACGAGCGTGGCCCGGTCGGGGCGCTTGCCACCCTCACCACCGGGCGTGTAGGCGTCGTCGCTGCGGATTTTCCGATCCGCCGTGTAGCGGTTGATCATCGAATCCATGTTGCCGGCTGCGACGCCGAAGAACAGGTTGGGCTTGCCCAGCGCCTTGAACGCGTCGGCGCTCTGCCAGTCGGGCTGGGCAATGATGCCGACGCGGAAGCCCTGGGCCTCCAGCGTGCGGCCGATGACGGCCATGCCAAAGCTGGCGTGGTCGACGTAGGCATCGCCGGTGACGATGATGATGTCGCAGGAATCCCAGCCGAGCTGCTCCATCTCCGCCCGGGTCATAGGCAGGAAGGGTGCGGGGCCGAAGCGCTTGGCCCAGAACGGGCGGTAAGCGGTCAGCGCCTTAGGCGGGACAGGCAATGCGGACATAAGCGTGGATTGTCGCGGGACGGACCCATAAAGCACAAAGCCCGCGCGGGGCGCGGGCTTTGACTCAACGGCCGAAGCCGTGATGAATTACAGCGCGCGGATGTTCGCGGCTTGCAGGCCCTTGGGGCCTTGCTTCACTTCGAACTCGACTTGCGCGCCTTCGGCCAGCGTGCGGAAGCCGCCGTTGTTCTTGATTTCGCTATGGTGAGCGAACAGATCCTTGCTGCCGTCGGCCGGCGTGATAAAGCCGAAGCCCTTGCCGTCATCAAACCACTTGACGGTGCCGGTTTGCATGGTGCTCATGAGAGATTTCCTTGGTGTTTTGAACAATTTGCCCGCAGCCCGAGCGGCTGCGGCAAAACACAACACTCAAGATCAGACGGAACGGGCGCCGTCGGCGGAATGCCGGCGGAATCTCAGATTGTAAAGGCTCAGGCGGCCAGCATCGCCTGAGACACGACAGCCACACCGCGAACCCGCCCGCCGCCGGCCACACGGCTCTCCTCGAAGACTGCGCAGGCACAGTCCCGGCAGGCGCCGCAGGCCGTGGCCACGCGCAGATCGTCCTGCAAAGCCTCGAAATTCGGGCAGCCGGACGACGCCGCGATGGCGATGTCACGGTCGGAGACGCGGTGGCAGACACAAACAATCATGGAAGCGAAGTCTAATGCGAATCGGTCTCATTTGCAAAAAGACCGGTTTTGCGCAGGGGCTTGCGCTGGGGATACTGCGGACCGATTTCACGTTTCCGGAGCCCCCCATGAAAGGCGATGCCCAAGTCCTCGTCCACCTGAACGCCCAGCTCAAGCTGGAGCTGACGGCCATCAACCAGTACTTCCTGCACGCCCGCATGCTGAAGAACTGGGGGCTGCTGAAGATGGCCAAGCACGAATACGAGGAGTCCATCGAGGAGATGAAGCACGCCGACAAGCTCATCGAGCGCGTGCTGACGCTGGACGGCCTGCCCAACCTGCAGGACCTCGGCAAGCTCTACATCGGCGAGAACGCCGTCGAGACGATGAGCTGCGACCTCATCGTCGAGAAGGCCTCGCACGCGCACTTGAAGGAGGCCGTCGCCTACTGCGAGAGCGTGCGCGACTACGTGTCCCGCGAGATCTTCGTGCAGATCCTCGACGACACCGAGGAGCACATTGACCATTTGGAAACCCAGCTGGAGCTGGTCACCACCGTCGGCGAGCAGAACTACCTGCAGTCGCAAATGGCCGAGGCCAGCTGAGCCGCTGCGGCTCCTACTCCCAGCCGCCTCTCGCAGGCGGCTTTTTCATGCGTCAGAGGAAGCGTTCCAGCAGCCGCTTGGAATGCTTGTCCAGCGCCCAGCGGTCCGGCACCTGCAGCTGCACGCCGTGGCTGGACGTGATCAGCAGCCGCCCTTCCTCCAGGCGGCGGATGTCTTCCTCGCTCTTCAGCACGAAGTCGACCTCGCCGCGGTCGGTGGCGATGCGCCAGGTGCTGGGCGTGGCGAAGGTGTTGACCGAGATCAGCCGCTGCAACGTCGGGTGGAACTCGCGCGCGGCCAGTTCGGCCTGCAACAGCGCGCGTGGGCCGTCCGGCAGGCCGGACAGGCGCTCCACCCAGGCCAGCTCATGGCCGTGCACGCCGACCAGCGACACCCCGTCGTCGGGCGCCGAGATCGGATGGGCGCGCACGGGCGAGACGCCGGTGTGGGCGACGCCGTTCAGGTCGGTCAGCACGAGCTTTCCGAAGGCGTCCAGCTGCAGGTCGCGGAAGGGCAGCGAGGTCGTGCTCATGCGTTCACCGTGTGTGCATTCGGGTTGGGCGCGACCACCATCAGGCCGGCGTCCTCCGCGGCCTCGGCGTCGACGCGGCGGGCCTGCGCCTCCCACAACCGCCAGTAGTGGCCCTGCTGGGCGATCAGCTCGTCATGCGGGCCCAGCTCGACGATCTCGCCGCGGTCCATCACCACCAGGCGGTCGGCCTTGCGCAGCGTGGACAGCCGGTGGGCGATAGCGATGGTGGTGCGGCCCTTAACCAGGTTGTCCAGCGCGCGCTGGATTTCCTTCTCGGTCTCGGTGTCGACCGCACTGGTCGCTTCGTCGAGGATGAGGATGGCCGGGTCGATCAGCAACGCGCGGGCGATGGAGATGCGCTGGCGCTCGCCGCCGGACAAGCCTTGCCCGCGCTCACCCACCAGGCTGTCGTAGCCGTGAGGCAGGCGCAGGATGAACTCGTGCGCATGGGCCGCGCGGGCGGCGGCGACGATCTCGTCGCGACTCGCATCCGGCTTTCCGTAAGCGATGTTCTCGGCGATGGTGCCGAAGAACAGGAAGGGCTCCTGCAGCACCAGGCCGATGTGGCGGCGGTAGTCGGACACGCGGATGCGGCGCAGGTCCACGCCGTCGACCTTGATGGCGCCCTCGGTCACGTCGTAGAAGCGGCAGATCAGGTTCACCAGCGTGCTCTTGCCCGAGCCGCTGTGGCCCACCAGGCCCACCATCTCGCCGGGGCGGATGTCGAGGTTGAGGTTGCGCACGACCGAACGCGAGCCGTAGCGGAAGTTCAGTCCCTGCATGGAGATCGCGCCGGTGACGTTCTCGAACGGCAGCGGGTTCACCGGGTCGGGCACGTTGGAGACGTGGTCCAGGATGTCGAAGATGCGCTTGGCACCGGCCGCGGCCTTCTGCGTCACCGACACGATGCGGCTCATCGAATCCAGCCGGCCGTAGAAACGCCCGATGTAGGCCAGGAAGGCGGTCAGCGTGCCGACCGTGATGCTCTGGTGCGAGATCAACCAGATGCCCACGCCCCAGACCACCAGCAGCCCCATCTCGGTCAACAGCGCGACGGTGGGCGTGAACAGGCTCCAGGTCTTGTTCAGCCGGTCATTGACCTCCAGGTTCTTGGCGTTGGCCTCGCGGAAGCGCTGCGCCTCGCGACGCTCCTGGGCAAATGCCTTGACCACGCGGATGCCGGGGATGGTGTCGGCGAGGATGTTGGTGACCTCGCCCCACACCCGGTCGATCTTCTCGAAGCCAGTGCGCAGCCGGTCGCGCACGAGATGGATCATCCAGGCAATGAACGGCAACGGCACCAGCGTGGCCAGGGCCAGGCCGGGATGGATGTTGAACAGGATGGTCGAGATCATCGCCAGCATCAGCACGTCGGTGATGAAGTCCAGCGCATGCAACGACAGGAAAACGCTGATGCGATCTGTTTCGGAGCCGATGCGCGACATCAGGTCGCCGGTGCGCTTGTTGCCGAAGTACTCCAGCGACAAGCCCAGCAGGTGGTCGAAGGTGGCCGTGCGCAGGTCTGCCGCGATGCGCTCCGACACCAGCGCCAGCAGATAGGTCTTGGCCCAGCCCAGCAACCACGAGAACAGCGCCGCCCCCAGCAACCCGCTGAGCAGCATCGTCACCAGCCGGGTGTCAATGGACTGGCCGTTCTGGAACGGGATCAGTACCCGGTCCATCAGCGGCATGGTCAGGTAGGGTGACACCAGCGTGGCACCGATGGAGCCGAGCATGAGCGCGAAGCCCAGCAGCAGTTGCCCCTGGTAAGGCCGCGCAAAGCGCCACAGGCGCAGCAGCACCCAGGTGCTGGGCGGCTTGCTGGATTCGCCGAAGTCGAAGGCCTCTTCTTCGGCTTCGGTCTCCACTGCACACGGCGCCTGGCCGGCCAGGCGCTGCAGCTCGCGCTCGAAGGCATCGACGAAGCGCACCGCCAGCGGGTTACAGGCCAGCGTGAAGCGCCAGCGCGCCAGGCGCTTGTGGGTGTTGAACAGCTCCATGAAGGCCAGTCCGCCGTGGTCGCTGAGCTTGAGGCTCTGCTCGGGCGAAAGCGCCTGCTCGCTCCAGGCGTCGCTGCCCGGTTCGAAAGCCAGCAAGCGTGAATTCGTCAGCGCAATCAGCCCCTGGGCAAAACGGCCGTCGGCGTCCAGGTCAACCTCCAGCGTGGCCACCACGTTCTCACCGGCATGGAGTCGCCCAGGCAGGGCGGCCATTTGCGGATGGGGCGCTGCGGCGGGAGGATGTTCTTGCATATTGTTCTGGGCTGGTTCTTCAGTTCGACGCGCTGGCGCGGATTCTCCGCCATGACTTCAGCGCACAATCTCCAGCGCTTCCCAGCGCCCAAACCCTGATCCCATGAGCAAGAAAGAAGACATCCGCCTGCTGCGCATCAACTATCTGCGTGGGCCCAACATGTGGACCTACCGGCCGGTGCTGGAGGTCTGGCTGGACCTGGGCGAGCTGGAGGACTTCCCCAGCAACCTGCTGCCCGGCTTCAACGACCGCCTGACGGCGGCACTGCCCGCGTTGATCGAGCACCACTGTGGCGTCGGCGAGCGCGGCGGCTTCATCGAGCGGCTGCGCGAGGGCACCTGGTGCGGCCACGTGCTGGAGCACATCGTCATCGAGCTGCTCAACCTGGCCGGCATGCCCACCGGTTTCGGCCAGACACGCTCCACCAGCCAGCGCGGCGTCTACCGCATGGTGTTCCGGGCGCGCGACGAGCAGGTGGCCCGGGCGGCGCTGGCCGAGGGCCACGCCCTCATCATGGCGGCCATCAACGACCAGCCCTTCGACGTACCGGCCGCCGTGGCCCGCGTGCGCGACAAGCTGGACGACTGCTACCTGGGCCCGTCCACCGCTGCCATCGTCGCGGCGGCCACGGACCGGCGCATCCCGCACATCCGCCTGAACGACGGCAACCTCGTGCAGCTGGGCCATGGCGCCCGCCAGCGCCGCATCTGGACGGCCGAGACCGACATGACCAGCGCGATCGCCGAAGGCATCGCCGGCGATAAGGATCTGACCAAGACGCTGCTCAAGGCCGTCGGCGTGCCGGTGCCCAGCGGCCAAGAGGTCAAGACCGCCGCCGAGGCCTGGGCCGCCGCGCAGGACCTGGGCCTGCCCGTGGTCATCAAGCCCAGTGACGGCAACCACGGCCGCGGCGTGACGCTGGACATCGCCAACCAGGCTGACTGCGAAGCCGCCTTCAAGCTGGCCGACGCCGAGGGCTCGTCGGTGCTGGTGGAAAGCTACATCCGCGGCAACGAACACCGCGTGCTGGTTGTTGGCGGCCAGGTCGTGGCAGCCGCGCGCGGCGAGGCGGCCTGGGTGCATGGCGACGGCCAGCACACCATCACCGAGCTAGTCGACCTGCAGATCAACACCGACCCGCGCCGTGGCCTGACGGAAGATTTCCCGCTCAACCGCATCCAGCTCGGCGAGGACGCCGTCGTGCTGCTGGACCTGCAGCGCCAGGGCTTCGTGCCCGAGGCCGTGCCCCCCGCCGGCAAGTCGGTCCTGATTCAGCGCAACGGCAACGTCGCCATCGACTGCACGCCGGACGTCCACCCCGAGGTGGCGCATGCCGTATCGCTGGCCGCGCGCACGGTGGGCCTGGACATCGCCGGCGTGGACCTGGTCACCGAGGACATCTCCAAACCGCTGGAAGAGACCGGCGGCGCCATCGTCGAGGTCAACGCCGGCCCGGGCCTGCTGATGCACCTGAAGCCCGCCGGCGGCGCGCCGCAGCCAGTCGGCCAGGCCATCATCGACCACCTGTTCGCCGAGGACGAGAGCGGCCGCATCCCGATCGTGGGCGTGGCCGGCTCACGCGGCGGGCGCCAGATCACCCGCCTGGTCGCCTGGCTGCTGCACCTGAACGGCCGCCATGTGGGCCTGGCCTGCCGCGACGGCCTGTTCCTGGGCACGCGCCGCGTCGAGAAGAAGGACAGTGCCCGCTGGGACGCCGCCCACCGCCTGCTGATGAACCGCGGCGTCAATGCGGTCGTCGTGGAAAACGACGCGGCCTCCATCCTGCGCGACGGCCTGGCCTATGACCGCGCGACCGTCGGCGTCGTCACCGACCTGGACGGCATCGCCGACCTCGCCGAGTTCGACGTGCAGGACACCGACCAGCTCTACAAGGTGCTGCGTACGCAGATCGACGTGGTGCTCAGCGACGGCGCCAGCGTGCTGCACGCGGCCCACCCGCGCCTGGTGGACATGGCCGAACTGAGCGACGGCGAAGTCGTCTTCTACGCCGAGGACGGCAGCCTCGAAGCCCTACAACACCACCGTGACCGCGGCGGCCGCGCCGTGTTCCTGCGCGGCGGTGCCGCCGTGCTGGCGCAAGGTCCGGCCGAAACGCCTGGCGCCAACATCGAGGCGCTGCTGCGCCGCTTCGGCGCCGAGGCCATCGACGCCTCCACGCTGCTGGCCGCCGTGGCCGCGGCATGGGCGCTGGGCATCTCGCCCGAGCTGATCGCCGCCGGCCTCGACACCTTCGTGCCCCATCTGCACCTCGCTTAAAACAGACCACGACTCATGGACGTTTCCCGCACCCGCGCGCTGCGCGGCCCGAACATGTGGAGCCGCCACACGGCGATCGAAGCCGTCGTGCATTGCCTGGACGCCGAGCGCTCGCTCGAGCGCCTGCCCGGCTTCGAGCCCCGGCTGCGCCAGCTCTTCCCCACCATCGGCGAGCTGCGCGCGGACGCGTCGCTGGCCCAGGTGCTGGAACAGGCGACGCTCGCGCTGCAGGCCCAGGCCGGCTGCCCGGTCACCTTCAGCCAAACCCACGTGACGCCCGAGTCCGGCACCTACCAGCTGGTCATCGAGTACAGCGAGGAAGACGTCGGCCGCCTGGCCTTCGAGCAGGCGCTCAAGCTCGTGCTGGCCGCGCTGAACGGCGGTGAGTTCGACGCCGACGCCGTCATCGCGCAGCTGCGCGAGCTGGACGAGGACATCCGCCTCGGCCCCTCCACCGGCTCCATCGTCAACGCGGCGCTGGCGCGCGGCATCCCGTTCCGACGCCTGACGCAAGGCAGTCTGGTGCAGTTCGGCTGGGGTGCCAAGCAGCGCCGCATCTGGGCCGCCGAGGTGGATGCGACCAGCGCCGTCAGCGAGTCCATCGCCCAGGACAAGGACCTCTGCAAGCGCCTGCTGCAGGCCGCCGGCGTGCCGGTGCCCACGGGCCGGCCGGTGGACTCGGTCGATGACGCCTGGACCGCCGCGCAGGAGATCGGCCTGCCGGTCGTCGTGAAACCGCAGGACGGCAACCAGGGCAAGGGCGTGACCGTCAACGTGACGACGCGCGAGGGCATCGAGGCGGCCTACAAGGCGGCCGACGAGATCGGCCCAGTGATGGTCGAGAAGTTCCTGCCCGGCTCGGACTACCGGCTGCTGGTGATCGGCGACAAGCTGATCGCCGCCGCCCGCCGCGACCCGCCCCACGTCATCGGCGACGGGCAGCACACGGTCAAGGAGCTGGTCGACAAGGTCAACGCCGACCCGCGCCGCGGCGACGGGCACGCCACGTCGCTGACCAAGATCCGCTTCGACGACATCGCCGTCGCGCGCCTGACCCAGCAAGGCCTGGCACCCGAGTCCGTGCCCGAGAAGGGCCAGCGCGTCATCCTGCGCAACAACGCCAACCTGTCTACCGGCGGCACGGCCACCGATGTGACGGATGACGTCCACCCCGAGGTGGCTGCGCGCGCCATCGCAGCCGCCCAGGTCGTGGGCCTGCATGTCTGCGGCGTGGACGTGGTGGCCGAAAGCGTGCTGCGGCCGCTGGAGGAGATCAGCGGCGGCATCGTCGAGGTCAATGCTGCACCGGGTCTGCGCATGCACCTGTCGCCCAGCTTCGGCAAGGGCCGCAACGTGGGCGAGGGCATCATCGGCCACCTGTTCGGCACGGGTCCGAAGGCCGAGGACGGCCGCATCCCGGTCGTGGCCGTCACCGGCACCAACGGCAAGACCACGGTCACGCGCCTGATCGCCCACCTGTTCGCCAGCTGCGGCCTGAAGGTCGGCATGACCAATACCGACGGCGTCTACGTGGACGGCCGCCAGATCGACAGCGGCGACTGCTCCGGCCCCAAGAGCGCGCGCAATGTGCTGATGCACCCGGACGTGGAAGCCGCCGTGCTGGAGACCGCCCGCGGCGGCATCCTGCGCGAAGGCCTGGGCTTCGACCGCTGCCAGGTCGCGGTCGTCACCAATGTCGGTGCGGGCGACCACCTGGGCATGAACTTCCTGCACACGGCCGAAGACCTGGTGCTGGTCAAGCGCGTCATCGTGCAGAACGTGGCGCCCACCGGCTACGCGGTGCTGAACGCGACCGACCCGCTGACCGCGCAGATGGCGTCCATCTGCCCGGGCCAGGTCATCTACTTCGCCGCCGACCGCCACCACCCGCTGATGGCCACGCACCGCGCGCAGGGCAAGCGCTGCGTCTACGTGGACGGCGACCAGCTCGTCGCCGCGCAAGGCGTGTGGCGCGAGAGCATCCCGCTGCGCGACATCCCGATCACGCGCGGTGGCCTCATCGGCTTCCAGGTCGAGAACGCGATGGCTGCCGTGGCCGCCGCCTGGGCGGTGGGGCTGGACTGGGACACCATCCGCCGCGGCGTGGGCAGCTTCGCCAACGACGCCGACAACGCGCCCGGCCGCTTCAACGTCATGGACTACCGCGGCGCCACCGTCATTGCCGACTACGGCCACAACGGCGACGCGATGAAGGCGCTGGTGGGCGCCGTGGCCGCGCTGCCGGCCAACAAGCGCAGCGTGGTCATCAGTGGCGCTGGCGACCGCCGCGACGAGGACATCCGCGTGCAGACCGAGATCCTGGGCGCCGCCTTCGACGAGGTCATCCTCTACGAAGACGCCTGCCAGCGCGGCCGCCAGGCCGGCGAGGTGGTGGCGCTGCTGCGCGCCGGGCTGGAGGGCGCCTCGCGCACCCGGCACATCGAGGAGATCGTTGGCGAGTTCACGGCCATCGACCGCGCGCTGGCGCGCCTGCAGCCGGGCGACCTGTGCCTGGTACTGGTGGACCAGGTCGAGGAAGCCCTGGCCCACCTGGCCAAGCGAATCACGGAAGGCTGAGCCCGAACATGGGTCGCCCGTTGGGCGACCCGCAGGGCTAACGGTACCGGCCGAGCAGGCGGTTCAGCTCGCCCTCGGCCACCAGGCCCTGGATGGCGGCGTTCAGCGCAGCCAGCCCGACCGGGCTGCTGGGAGACAGCGCGCATTGCGCCAGCACCTCGGAGACGACCAGCGGCGGGTGCAAGGCCAGGCGGAAGCGGCCTATGCGCTGCTGATAGTCCAGCACGCGGCGGCCGGTCAGCGCATGCTTGACCCGGCCCAGCTCCAGCTTCTGCAGGTTGACGACTGCGTCCGGCGCGTCGTCGCGCACGAAGCCGGCGCGCAGCGCATCGGCCATCTCGGGGTAGACATAGCCACGCACCGTGCCCACCGGCTGGCCGGCGAGGGCCGTCAGCCCGGACGGAGCCGGCACCGAGGCGGCACTGATGAGCAGCGCCTGGTCGGGGATGAAAGGCCGGCTCCAGGCAAAGGTGCCGGGCAGCCAGTCGCTCTGGTAGTCGCACAGGAGGTCGCCCTCGCCGCGCTGCAGCGCCTCGGCCAGGCGCTTGCGCGGAACCGGGCGGGCCACCACTTCGCGGCCCAGCCGGCGCCCCAGGGCCTGGCCCAGGTCCAGGTGGAGGCCTTCGACGACGCGGTCCCCCTCGACGCGGGCCTGCGGCATCAGCGCGCTGGTCTCGACCAGCAGCACCAGCGGCCGGTCCGGCTCGGCGCAGACGAGCGGGCATAGCAGCAGCGTGGCCAACCCACCCAGCATGCCCAGCGCCCAATGACCCCAACCCCTCTTCATGGGCTGGCATCATGCCGTGACGGCGCGGGCCGAGGCCCGGACGGGGGCTCTCTCCCGGCCTACCAGCGTGACCAGCGCACGAAAACCGCCGCCCCTGCAGCGCCGTTGCCGGGTGCGCGCCGTTAGACTGGCCCGATGAAGTGCCGCCCATTGCCCGCCGCCGCCCTGGTCCTCGTGCTGGCGATCCCGCTGGCGCAGGCCCAGGTTCCCCAGGCCTCCCAGGCCCGCACCACGCAGCCGGGCACGGCCCCGGTGGCGGCCGACGATCTGCTGTACCAGCAGCTGGGCGGACGCGAGGCCATTCAGAGCTTCACGAACGACTTCTACGACCGCATGTTGAAGGACCCGCGCATCGCGCACCACTTCGACGGCATCAACATGAAGTACCTGAAGGCGGTGCTGGCCGACTACTTCTGTGTCGTCGCGGGCGGCCCCTGCACCTACGAGGGTGTCAGCATGACCAACGCGCATGCGCACCTGGGGCTGACCAAAAGTGACTTCAACGCGCTGGTCGAGAATCTGCAGCTGGCCATGGACGCCGCCAACGTGCCCTTCGCGACACAGAACCAGCTGCTCGCGCGCATGGCGTACTTCCACCGCGACATCGTCACCCGCTGAGCCCGCTGAGTCCGCCGAGCTCGAGGAGGGCTGCCTTCAGCGTGGCGCGCGGCGCTGCGTCAGCCGCAGGGCGGCAAGCCCCAGGCTGACCAGCGCGAGCGTACCGGGCAGGGGCAACTGCCCGCCGGTGGCCGGCGGTGGGTCAACCGTGACGGTCGCCGGCGTCCAGACCGCCCAGACGAAGTTGGGGCCGACGCCCAGGTCGCCGGCAAGGTCGAAGTAGGTCTCGACGTTGATCTCGGCGTCGATCACACCGTCGCCCGCAGCCGCCATGTTGCGTGCACCGTTGTCCCGCACGTAGGTCGTGCCCTGGAAGGTGAACGTGCCATAGGGCGTGATCGCGTCGCAGATCCGGGTGCTGGTGCAACCGGACATCAGGCCGAGGTCCGAATCGAAGTTGCCTTGCGGGCCGTCCAGGAAGACCTGATCGATCAGGGCCTGGGAGGCGACATGGGCGCTGGCCTGGGTCTGGAAGGCAAAGGCGTTGGGCGCGCCGGCCTGGCAGTCGCTGAACACGGCATTGCACGTGCCATCGACGAACGCGACCTCATAGAGCACGCCGCCCACATCCACGCCCGCGGCGCCGACTAGCCGCCCGCTCGCGCCGACCGTGAGCACGACCGCCGCGCAGGCAGGCCCCGCCGCGAGCAGCGCTGGCAGCGCCGCGACGGCCGCCCACCAGCGCCGGCCCCATCCCTTGGCGCCGCCCGATTCCCTCTTCAGCTGCTTCATGGCGATTTCTCCGCTTCTGGCCTGTGTTCGGAACACCTGATGGCCGCGGATGATGGCGCCCCGGCGCGCCACGTGTCCCAATTAACCTGAAGCAAGCTGAATCGCGGGCGCCAAGGCGCGCGCATCCCCCACATTCAAGGGGAGGGCCCGTCGGCGGGCGGCTCGCTCACCAGCCGCAGCGCCACCTCGTGATCCCCCATCGCAGCGCCTCGGGCCAGAGTCCGCGCCAGGCGGTCAGCATCAAGCGCGATGGCCGCCGCCGCCATGGCGCGAGCGTTGGGTCCGCGCAGATAGCGTTCGCGGCGCCCGTGGCGATGGCAGTGATGCACGTCCGCGCGGCCGAGCGCCAGCGCGGCCTCTTCGTGGCGCCCTCGCGCCGCGGCCAGCATGGCGAGCTGGTCCAGCAAC
>JACPYV010000100.1 GCA_016195825.1 Burkholderiales bacterium
CCGAGGTGGCCGGGGTGCAGAAGGACGAGGCCGAAGCCAAGAAGCAGCGGGCCGCCTACCTGGACATCAAGTCCCGCCTCCAGTCCGATGACCTGACCGCCGAGGAGAAGGCCCTCTTCGGCCGCCTGGCGGACATCGACACGCAGATGGACGCACGCTTCAAGGAGGCGGTCGATCTGGCGGCGCAGTTCAACACCGAGCAGGCCGGCAAGGTCATCACCGACAAGATCGACCCGCTCCTGACCAAGGCCGTGGCCGAGCTGGTCGCGTTCATCAACCTGCAGAAGCAGCGCACGGCGGCTGCGACGGAGGCCGCCAACGCCAGCCATGGCCGCACGGTGACGGCCATCGCGGTGGCCGGGCTGGCCGTGCTGGCCTTTGCTGTCGGCATGGCGTGGATGCTCACGGCCAGCATCACCCGACCGCTGCAGGTGGCCCTGGAGGCTGCC
The DNA here is from genome assembly GCA_016195825.1 of Burkholderiales bacterium. GTDB lineage: Bacteria > Pseudomonadota > Gammaproteobacteria > Burkholderiales > Burkholderiaceae_C > Pelomonas. The sequence goes on from JACPYV010000100.1 coordinate 450, forward strand.
CGCCGCGTGGCCGGTGGCGACCTGGTCAGCGAGATCGAGGTCAGCGGCACGGACGAAGCCGGCCAGCTGCTGCAGGGCCTGCAGGACATGCGCCAGGGCTTGTCCGGCATGGTCAGCGAGGTGCGCCAGGGGGCCGAAAGCATCTCCACCGGCGCAGGCGAGATCGCCTCGGGCAATGCCGATCTGTCGCAGCGCACCGAGAGCCAGGCCAGCAGCCTGGAGCAGACGGCGGCAGCCGTGGAGCAGCTCAGCGCCACCGTACGCAGCAACGCCGACACAGCCCGCGAGGCCAGCCGGCAGGCCGAGTCGGCTTGTCAGGCCGCCACCGCGGGCGGCCAGGTGGTGGGTGACGTGGTCACCACCATGCAGGGCATCAGCGAGGCCTCGCGCAAGATCGCGGACATCATCGGCGTCATCGACGGCATCGCCTTCCAGACCAACATCCTGGCCCTGAACGCCGCGGTGGAGGCCGCGCGGGCCGGCGAGCAGGGCCGGGGCTTCGCCGTCGTGGCCAGCGAGGTGCGCAGCCTGGCCGGCCGCTCGGCCGATGCAGCCAAGGAGATCAAGAGCCTGATCGGCGCGAGTGTCGAGCGCGTCGAGGCAGGCAGCCGCTTGGTGGCCAACGCCGGCAGCTCGATGCATGGCATCGTCGAGCAGGTCAAGTCGGTCGCGACGCTGCTTGGCGAGATCAGCACGGCAGCCCAGGAGCAGACCAGCGGCATCGGTCAGATCAACCAGGCGGTCACGCACCTGGACCAGGTCACGCAGCAGAACGCCGCCCTGGTGGAGGAGGCCGCCGCCGCTGCCGACAGCCTGAACCAGCAGGCCGGTCGCATGGTGCAGGTGGTCAGCGCCTTCAAGCTCAGCAGCCGGTCGCGCTGAGCCGCAGCCAGTACCGGGCCTTGCCGGGCCTTCTCGGCACTCCTCTGCACAGGGCCTGCCCGAGCCGTTAATCTGCGCGCTTCGCGACCCGGGGCCCCAGATGACTTCGCACACCCGCAGCTACAAGTACTACGACCTGATCATGGCCGCATTCGTCTGCGTGCTGCTGTGCTCCAACCTGATCGGGGCGGCCAAGGCGGCGCAGCTGACGCTGCCGGTCATCGGCACGGTCACCTTCGGCGCCGACCTGTTCTTCTTCCCGATCAGCTACATCTTTGGCGACATCCTGACCGAGGTCTACGGCTACGGCCGCGACCGCCGCGTCGTGTGGGCGGGCTTTGGCGCCCTGGTGTTCTCGGCCTTCATGGCCTACGTCGTGGTGCACCTGCCGCCGGCACAGAACGACTTCATGGCCGCCTATCAGCCGCACCTGGATGCCGTGTTCGGCAACACCTGGCGCATCGTGGCCGGCTCCATGATCGCGTTCGCGTGCGGCAGCTTCGCCAACAGCTTCGTGCTGGCCAAGATGAAGATCGCCACGCAGGGCCGCTTCCTGTGGGCGCGCATCGTCGGCTCCACGGTGGTGGGCCAGTTGGTCGACACCGGCGTGTTCTTCCTGATCGCCTTCTACGGCATCTGGCCCAACGACCAGCTGTTCGCCGTCATCGTCACCCAGTACCTCTTCAAGACCATCTGGGAAGCCGTCATGTACCCGGCTACCGCCCAGGTCGTGGGCTTCCTGAAGCGCGTCGAGGGCGTGGACTTCTACGACCGCGGCACCAACTTCAACCCGTTCTCGATCAAGGTGTGAGCCCCTCGTCCAGGCTCGCTACGCTGAACGCGGGCGTGCCTGGTCGGTCCCCCACGGGGCGGTGCTGCTGGCGGAATTTGGCCGCCAGCAGCACCCGAGGCGGGCCGGCTTGGGGTGGCCCGTCGCTCGGCCCGCAAGGCCTGACCACAAAAAAGGGCACCGCGGTGCCCTTGGTCATGGCTGGCCGGCTGGCTTACAGACCGCCCTTGCCGCAGCCCGATGCCAGGTAGGTGCTGATGATGTTCAGCTGGTCCGCGTTGGTCTGGCGTGTCCAGGCCTGGCCGTGGGCGTAGTCCTTCAGCACGTGGTACTCCACCGGCTTGCCGGCGGCCTTGGCCTTGTCCACGAAGAGCTCAGACTGCATCAACGGCACGGTCTGGTCCCGGTCGCCGTGGTAGACCATGATCGGGATCTCGATCTTGTCCGCCTTGCTCGCCGGGCTCAGGCCGCGCATGGTGGGCTCCTGGGCCTGCTTGAAGAAGGGGTTGGTGAACAGCCGCGCCCCGATGCGCTCGATATCGGACACGCCGGCGCCGGCGATCGCGCACTTGTACAGGCCGTTGGGCCGCACCGCCGCGGCGAACGCCGAGTAGCCACCGTAGGAGAAGCCGAACATGGCGATGCGCTGGGGGTCGGCCAGCTTCTCGCTGACCAGCCACTTGGCGCCATCGTCCTTGTCGTCCTGCATCTTCTGGCCCCATTCGCGGTCGCCCGCGTACCAGAGCGTGCGGCCCCAGCCGGCCGAGCCGCGGAACTGCGGGCGCAGCACGACGCGGCACTGAGAGACCAGCATCGGCACCCAGCCGGACCCGTCGTACTCCATCGTGTCGCGTGCCCATGGGCCGCCGTGCGGATGGACGACCGCGGCATAGGGCCCCGGACCGCATAGCTGCGGGTTGGGTACGGTCAGGTAGGCCGGGATGTTGAGGCCGTCGCGCGCCTTGTAGTAGACGAAGCGCGAGGTGCCGAGGGCACGCTTGTCGATGTCCGGGTACTCCTTGGCCAGCAGCTGGATGCTCTGGCCGCGCAGCAGGTAGAACTCGGTCGGGTAGGACAGGCCGCTGACACGCATCAGGTAGGTGGGCGTCTCGCCCGCCACGTACTGCAGCAGGCGCACAGACACGCCATCGAACGCCTGGATCTCAGCCTTTTCGCCGTTGGCGACGCCAACGAGCTGCTGGGTGATCTGCTTGATGCCCAGCGCCTGCGCGACGCCTCGCACGACGGCATCCATCTTCGGATTGGCCCAGTGCTCATCGCCGCCCAGCTGGCCGTCGAAGGTGTAGCCGTCATAGCCGTCTTCGCCGGCGCCGTCGTCGCCGCGGAAGGAGCGCACGCCAGTCGCGTCGAAGTACTTGTGCTCGAACAGCGTGGTCCCGACCTTGCGGTTGGCGATGTCGTATTCGTACAGGCCGGTGAACTCGCGGCCGACGTTGCTGCGGATGATGGCCGTGTCGGGCTTCGTGCCCAGGGCGACGACGTCGACGACATCGCGGTCCTTCACGTAGCTGCGGAAGTGCTCGGCCCACTCGCCACCCTTGGCGCGGAAGTCGATGGCGATGAAGACGCCCTTGTCGTCGCTGCCCGAGCGCGATTTGGCCCAGGGCTGGCCCGCCGCGTTAACCCACACGTTGGCATCCGACTCGCCCAGGCGCATGACGCGCGTGGTCTTGCCGCTGCGCAGGTTGTAGCGGTAGATGTCACGGCTTTCACCCCGCGAGTCACTTTCCACGACGATGTTGTCGGGGTCGGACAGCATGCGGCTCAGCACAGTGGGGTTGGCGAGCGCGGCCTGTAGCTTGGCGCCTTCGGAGCGGGCGATGTCGGAGGCCGCCATCGGCTCGATCCAGTTCTTGCCCTCCAGGTCGGTGAACAGCAGCTTGTTGATGAAGGTCTTGGTGACTTGGTCAGCACGCAGGTCGTAGGGCTGCGTCATGTTGACTTGCAGCATGTCGTTCTTCAGGAACGAGGCACTGCGGATCTGCATGGCCTTGGAGCCGATCACGGTCGGCTTGGCGGCCAGGTCGGCCAGCTTCCAGACCAGGATGCTGCGGCTGTCGCCCTGGCTCTGGAGGGCGATCATGTGCTTGCCGTCCGGCGAGATCCGGAAGCCGGTCATGCCCGGGAACTGCGCCAGCGTCTCGATGGTGGGCGCGCGGACCGGCGCGTCTGCCGCCAGCGCGGGCAGGGCCTGGCCGGCCGCCAGTGCGGCACCTGCAAGGGCGAGCATCCGGCCCAGGTTGTTCACATAGGTTTTCATAGGAACCCCATTAAAAAAGCCCTGGCAACCGAAGTTGCCAGGGCATTGCACCGCTAGGTGATCAGAAGGTCTTGGAGACGTTCATGAAGAAGCGACGGCCGCCGTAGTCGTAGCCGCTGTACAGGGGCGCATTGCCCACGCGGTTCGCAAAGCCGGCGGAGATGATCGGCGGCTTCTTGTCAGCCAGGTTGCGCACACCCACGGTGGCCTTCCACTTGCTCACTGTGTCGTTGTACGACAGCGACAGGGAGTGCAGCAGGTAGTTCGGCGTGTCCATCTTGTAGATGCTGGTGGCTTGGTCCTCACCCTGGTACTCGTAGCTCGACGTCTTGCCGACCCACTCCATGCCGTAATAGATGTTCCAGCCCTTGATCGTGTAGTTCACGTCCAGAGCGCCGGACCACTTCGGCGTGCCGACGGTGCCGTTGGTATCGTCCAGCGGGTCGTCCGCGAACAGCTTGCTGGCTTGCTGCTTGTACTGCGTGGCCGTGGCGTTGACGCGCAGCTTGCCGATGCCCACTTCGTTCGTGTAGCGCATGGTGTATTCATAGCCACGCACGATGTCGGTCGACAGGTTGACGTAGCTGTTGTTCACCGTCAGCGCGCCGTTGCCCGGGTCACGCGTCACCAGTCGGCAGAAGCTGCCACCGGCGCGGAACTGCGGATCGTCGTAGCACTTCGTCAGGATGGTGCCCGTGCCGACGCGCGAGACGCCGTTGTCCACCGTGATGTCGAAGCGGTCCAGCGCGAGCGACAGGTCACCCCAGCCGGTCGGCATGGTCGGCTGCAGGACGATGCCCCACGAAGCGTTCTTCGAGGTTTCTGCCTGCAGGCCCGAGTCACGGCCACCCTTGGTGATCGACGTGATGCTGTTCTTCTGCGAGAAGTCGGTCGGCAGGTTTTCGCTTGCGCAGTTGGCCGAGCGCACAGCGCCCTTCTTGGTGTAGTCGTTGCAGGGGTCGCCAGATTGGCTCAGGAAGCCCGTCGTCGCGCCGACGTACTGTTCGAACAGCGCCGGGGCGCGGTAGGACGTGCCGTTGGTACCGCGCAGCGAGATCCAGCTGACCGGCGTCCACAGGGCGCCGATCTTGTGGGTCGAGCCCGTGCCGTAGGACTTGTAGTCCGCCATCCGGGCCGAGCCATTGAGCACCAGCTCCTTGGCCAGCGGCAGGTTCTTCAGCACCGGCACTTCCACCTCGGCGAACACGTCGGTGGCCTGGTCGCTGCCGCGCGTGGGGGTGGAGGAGGTGAAGTTGTAGATGTTGCCGGTCTGCTGGTCCATCGACGGCGTGTCGTCGATGGAGTTGCGGCGGAATTCCGCACCGAACGCACCCTTGACGTCACCGTAGGGCAGCGCGAACAGCTTGCCCGTCGTCGACGCCGTCACGACGTCTTCCTTGTACTTCGTCTTGCCGGTGATGGCGTTCGAGAAGACATAGCCCAGCCAGGCGGTCGGCAGCTGGCCGCCGATGACAGCCGAGCTCAGTGCCGGTGCAGCCACGCAACCGTTGGAGGTGTCGGCGCAGGCGAAGCCGCTGCCGTTGGCCACGACCTTCAGGCTCTGCGCCAGGCGGTCGGTCAGGAAGCCGTCGAAGGTGTAGGAGCCCGAGCTCTCGCTGTGGGTGACCGAGACGTCGTAGTCCCAGTTGATCTTGGCGAACGAGCCACGCAGGCCGGCCACGGCACGGGTGAAGTCCACCGACTGGCTGGAGTAGCTGTTGCCGAAGCCGATGAAGGCGCGCACGCCCAGTGCGGCACCGTTGGTGATCAGGGTCGGCGCTGCCTGAACCTGGCTGAAGGCCAGGTTGGCCGGGATCAGCGGGCTGCCCTTGGCGTAGTCCAGCGACAGCTGGCGGTAGCCCACCTGCGAGGACTCGCGGCGGTTGTAAAGCACTTCCCAGTACGCCTCGGCGTCACCCAGGGCTTCCACGTCGAACGCGCCCTGCGCGTAGGCGTTGTGGTTGCGCACCGGCGACATCAGCGAGCTGTTCAGCGTGCGCGGGTCGAAGGTGTCGCGGACGTAGAGGCTGTTCGCACCGCCGCCCACGCCTTCAAAGCCAACCAGTCCAGTCGTGACTGCCGAGTTGGGACGCCAACGATTAAAGGTAGTACCGACCGCGCCCTTCGCAGGGACGCCCGTAGTTCTGCCATTCAGTACGCTTGGGTCGCCCGTACCGATGGTGTTGATGGTCACGCCGTTTTCACCGGTCAGGCCGGTGGGATAGCACTTGGCCTTGCCCGTCAGGGGGTCGACATAGTCTGCACTGCCCCAGTCACCGACGACGCCGTTGGCGGAGGTGCGCTGGTAGGTGGTGTTGCAACGGGTCCAGTCGCGCTGAGCCAGGCTCAGGCTGGTGATCTCGTTGAAGTTGTACGACGCCAGGAAGCGCGCGTGATCCGTGACCAGGCCACCGGCGATGGAGAAGTTGTGGGCATTGCCGCCACCGTGCTCCGTCTGGGAGATGCCACCGTCGATCGTGATGGACGTCAGGTCCTTCTTGGTGATGATGTTGATCACACCGGCAATGGCGTCCGAGCCGTAGATGGACGAGGCGCCATCCTTGAGCACTTCGATGCGGTCGACGATGGAGTTGGGCAGCGTGTTCAGGTCGGCTGCGCCGACCGAGCCACGGGTGCCCGACGGTGCCATGCGGCGGCCGTTCAGCAGCACCAGCGAGCGCGTCGGTGCGAAGCCGCGCAGGCCGATGGTGTTGGCGCCCGGGCCGCCGTCGGTGACGTAGCCGCCAAAGGCGTTGTTGACCTGGCCTTGGCCGCCGGTCACGGCCGTGCCTTGCAGGATCTGGGCCGTAGAAGTGAAGCCGGCCAGGGCTGCGTCTTCCGACTTGATGATCAGCACCGGTGCCGGCGTGCTGTAGTTGTCGCGCTTGATGCGCGAGCCGGACGTCGTCACGAAGACCGTATCCAGCTTTTGCGGGGTTTCGGTTTTCGCCGCAGGAGTTTCTGCAGCGGTGGCCGGCTTGTTATTGTCGGCCTGAGTTTGTTGCGCCGCAGCATGCTGCGCCAGGATCAGACCGAAAACCGCCAGGGCGATGGGTTTGTGAACAGGTTTGAATCCGGAAAATTGGGTGGGCATAAAGGGGTCCATCAAAGGGGGGCTGGTGAGCAATCCGCCACCAAATCGCGTCGGCGCGGCCGTGCGGCTCATCAACGTGACTTCAGGGTAGGGGGGCGGAACGGCCCAAAAACGGAGCAAGGCAGCGATCTAGGGTCATTCCGGAGGCCTTGGACCCTGTTGCGTTGCCGCATCGTTGCAGGCAACCAACAGATGTCGGCCGGTCCACCGCGCGGTGGACGCTGGGGCGTTCGAACATCGGTGCAACCCCGCAGCAATCCTTGGAAACCTTCGCATACCGTCAACTCGATGAATGAGCGCGGCGAAAGCAGGCATATTCGGACGTCGGTGGAAAACGCCTGTTACTGATTTATTACGGAATAGAAGAAATTCACCGAGGTGATTTTTTACTAGTTTGGAGAATTCACCGGCCGCGCCGGCATACCGGGTGAACGCCCGTCGCCGGGGGGGCGTCAGCCGCTCAGCCGCTCAGCGGCAGCCGGCGCAGACGTTCGCCGGTCAGCGCGAACCAGGCGTTGGCCAGCGCCGGGGCCACCAGCGGCGTGGCGGGTTCGCCGACGCCGGTGGGCGGGCCGTCGCTGGGCACGAAGTAGGTCTCGATGACGGGGCACTGAGCCAGCGTCAGCAGCGGCTGGTCCGGGAAGTTCTGCTGCTGCACCTGGCTGGCGACGATGTCGATGCGGCCCCACAGCGCCGCCGTCAGGCCAAAGACGACGCCGCTTTCCACCTGACGCACGACGATGCCCGGGTTGACTACCGTGCCGCAGTCGATGGCGCAGACGACGCGGTTGACACGCGGCTGGCCGCTTCGCTTCACCACTTCCACCACCTGGGCCACGATGCTGCCGAAGCTCTCGTGCACTGCCACGCCGCGTGCCGTGCCGGCCGGCAGCGGCTGGCCCCAGCCCGCCGCCTCGGCCGCGCGCCGCAGTACCGCCTGGTGGCGTGGCAGACCGGCGAGCAGGGCCAGGCGAAACGCCACCGGGTCGGATTTGGCCGCGTGGGCCAGCTCGTCGATGAAGCCTTCCTTGAAGAAGGCGTGATGGGAGTGGCCGACCGAGCGCCACATGCCGACCGGCAGGCCGCTGTGCGCGGGCTGGTGGGCGATGCGCACGTTCGGGATCGCGTAGGCCAGGTCAAACAGGCCCTCGGACGCCGTCTTGTCCGGCGCGTCGCCGCGCATCAGCAGGGCGGCCGGCGCGCGGGCGTCGGGGAAGGCGTTGCGGTTGAGCAGGTCCAGCACCGGCGCGCGGCTGGGCATGACGCGCCCTGCCCACCTGGGCAGCATGGCGTCCGCCGCGTTCGTGATGGCCAGTGCCACCGGCTGGCCTGCGGCGTCCAGCCCGCCCTGCAGCACGGCGACTTCCGCCGGGCGGTAGAAGTCGTGCGTCATGTCCTCCTCGCGGGACCAGACGAGCTGCACCGGCAGGCCGGCCATCTCCAGCGCGACGCGCACGGCCTGGCCGACGAAGTCCACCTCCAGCCGTCGGCCAAAACCGCCGCCCAGATAGGTCACATGGACCGTCACGTCCTCGGGCGGCACGCCGGCCACCCGGGCGGCCACGTCCCGGGCGAAGCCCGGTACCTGGGTCGGCGCCCAGACGGTGACGCGGCCATCCAGCACCTGGGCCGTGCAGTTCATCGGCTCCATCGTGGCGTGGGCCAGGTAGGGCGCGCTGTAGACGGCTTGCAGTGTGGTCGCTGCATCGGCCAGCGCACGCCGGCTGTCGCCCTGGGCCAGGAAGGCGAAACCGTCGCCCGCCGCGTGGGCGGCACGCGCCTGCTGTTCGAGCGAGGCCAGGATGGCCGTTGAGTCGAGCCGGCCGTTGGGCGGCGGCTGCCACTGCACGTCCAGCGCCTTGGCTGCCTCGCGCGCATGCCAGGTGGTGCGCGCGACGACGGCGTAGGCGGCCGTCGAGCCGGCCACCGGCCCCAGCGCCACGACGCGCAGCACACCCGGCCGGGCGCGGACCGCGTCGACGTTGGCAGGCCCCAGCCCGCCGCCCAGCATGGGGCAGTGGCGGATGGCGGCGAATACCTGGCCGTGCTCGCGCACGTCCAGCCCGTAGCGCGCGCTGCCGTCCACTTTGGCGGCGAGGTCGATGCGCGGCAGCGCCTGGCCGATCTGCGTCCACTGGCCGGGGGTCTTCAGCGTGACGTCGCCGGGCGGCGTCAGCGCGGCCTGCGCGGCCAGCTCGCCGTAGTGGCTGAGCGCGCCGCTGGCGTGCTGGATGACGCCGGCCTTCACCGTCAGCTCGGCCACAGGCAGCTTGTGCTTCAGCGCCGCGGCGCCCAGTAACTGGGCGCGGGCGGTGGCGGCGGCCACACGCAGCGTGTCCCAGGCGTCGGCCGTGGACGAGGAGCCGCCGGTCAGGTTCAGCCCCAGCTCGCGCGCTACCTTGGCCGTGATCCAGGACGACAGCCGCAGCGGCAGGGTCGCGGCCTCGCGGTCGCGCGGGCCGAAGGGGATGTTGCCCAGCGCCGTGGCGACGTTGCCGTAGATCGCGTCGTGGCCGGCCTCCGTCAGGCGCACCGCGCGCAGCGGCACGTCCAGCTCCTCGGCCACCAACTGGGCCAATGCCGTGTGCACGCCCTGGCCCATCTCGCTGCGGTTCATGGCCAGCAGCACCGTGCCGTCGGTGGCGATCTTGATCCAGCCGTTCAGCGCCACCTCGCCGTCGACGGCCGGCAGCAGGGTCTTGCTGCCCAGGCGCGAGCGCGGCGGCATGACGCCCCAGCCAACGATCAGCGTGCCGGCGGCACCGGCCCCGGCGAGCAGCAGCGTGCGGCGCTTCACTTCTTCAGCCCCTTCGCCACCTGCCTGATGGCCGCGCGCACGCGCGGGTAGGTGCCGCAGCGGCACAGGTTGGTGATGGCCGCGTCGATGTCGGCGTCGCTCGGTTTGCTGTTCTTCGCCAGCAGCGCCGCGGCCGCCATCAGCATGCCGCTCTGGCAATAGCCGCACTGCGGCACCTGCTCGGCCAGCCAGGCCAGCTGAACGGCATGCGGCTGGTCTTTGACCGCCAGCCCTTCGATGGTGGTGACGGACTTGCCCGCCACGGCGCCCGACGGCGTCACGCAGGAGCGAACAGGCTGGCCGTCGACGTGAACCGTGCATGCGCCGCAGGCACCGATGCCGCAGCCGTACTTGGTGCCGGTCAGGTTCAGCCCGTCGCGCAGCACCCACAGCAAGGGCATGGCGGGGTCGCTGGCGATCTCGGGCAGGGTGACGGCCTGGCCGTTCACTTTCAGTTCCATCGTGGCGGGCCCAGGTGGCGGAAACAGCGCGTCAGGATAGCGGGCAAGACCGAAAATACCGGCATGAGTGACCCCCAAGTTGCAACAGCGCCCGACCTGCTGTTCCTGCTGCTGACCGACAGCGGCATCGCCCCCGACGGCCCCGACACCCTTGCGCCGCTGGCCGCCGCCCTGCATGCGCAATACCCCAGCGCCGTCACGCTCAACCTGCACCCGCCGCTGCGCGATGCCGAGGGCCGCTGCCGGTGGTGGCTGGAAGACGCGCCCAGCCTGGACGGCCTGAACGCGGCGCTGCCGCACCTGGTCGAGCGGCTGCGCCTGGAGGCCCGCAAGCTGGACCTGCCCTGGCAGCGCGTGGCGCTGGCCGGCGTGGGCGACGGCGCCTTGCTGGCGCTGGAGGTGGTGCAGGCCGAGGCCCAGCTCGCCGGCCGCGTGCTGGCGTTCGCCGGCGGCTACCTGTCGCGGCCCGAGCATGCGCCGCAGGAGGTCTGCGTGCACCTGCTGCACGGCCTGGCGGACCAGCGCTTCCCGTACCGGCATGTGGTCGACGCGGCCCAGTCCCTCGTCGACCTGGGGGCCGACGTGACGGCCGACCTGCTGCCTCACCTCGACCATGGCCTGCACCCGGCGTTGATCGCCAAGGCCATGGAGCAGCTGCGCACCTTCATCCCGGCGCGGTTGTGGCGCGAGGCGGTCGTGGCCGCTCAGGAGAGTGAACGGGCTGCGGACTGAGTCCCGCAGGCCGGCCTGGCGCGGTCCGCGCTCAGTCCAGCACGACTTCCGTGCGCACCACGCCTGCCCGCTCCGCGCTGGCCGACAGCGCCAGTCGCGTTCCGACCGGCGCACGCACCACCCATTCGGCCACGGCGCGGTCGCCGGTGACCTGCTTGTTGGCTAGGAAGGCGATCTGGCTCTGCTTGGGCGCATGGCCTTCCAGCTGCGGGCCCTCCATGCGCTCCTTGCCGCTGACCAGGCTGATCGTCGGGTCGCCCGAGGGCATGTGGATCTCGAACATCACGCCGCGCACGGTCTTGCGCTCCAGCGCCCGCTGCGTCACGTAAGCCGGCAGGTAGCCGGCGTTGGCCACGGCCAGGCGCACGCGCCACATGTCGGGGCCCAGCGCCCGCACCTCGGTGCGGATCAGCTCCAGCTTGGGCAGGCTCATCGCGATCTGCGTCATCCAAGCCGGGAAGCGCGCAGCCTCGCGCTCGCGCAGCGCGGGCGGCGGGTTGCGCCAGTAGTTCATCTTGTCCCAGCCGCCGATCTCCACGGCGCCAAGCTGCGGGTGCTGGAAGGGCGTCCAGTCCACATGGGCCTGGCCGCCGCACTGCTCGTCGCTCCACTTCAGCAGCTTCAGGTCGTCCTCGACCGGGTGCTCGCGGTACCAGTCGATCCACTTGCCGTCGGCCAGGCCGGCCTCCTTCTTGGGCGACCACAGCTCCACCACCCAGAACAGCGCGCCCAGGTGCTCGTAGACCCAGTCCTGGGTGCCGGTGATGACGTCTTTGGGGTGGTAGCGGAAGTCCTCGTAGATGCTCACGGCTGGGTAGCCGGTGTGCTTCTCGCCCAGCGCCGAGAACTGCTGGAACAGCCACAGGTCCTCGGGCGTCATGTCCTTGTCCGAGCGCGTGCCGCAAGGGCGCAGGATGACGCCGCTGTGCGTGTGATAGCTGATGGCCGCGCCGATGTTGGGGTGGCTGGTGATGAACTCGACCATCGCGCGCACCTCGGGCTCGCTGGTCGGGTAGGGGCCGGCGCCCATCTGCTGAAACTCCTGGCGCCATTCGCCGGGGAAGTTGCGGTTCAGGTCCAGCCCTTCGCGGTCGGGGTTGACCTTGACGGTCAGGCCATCGTGGTTCTTGATGAAGCCCTCGGGAATCAGGCGGTAGTACTCGCCGCCGAACTCGCCCGGCTCGCGTGCCACCATCAGGCGCGGCTCGGTGGCGTGCTTCTTGTAGCCGCCGTGGGGGTCGGGCACGCGCATGGTCAGCATGCGGCCGTCGCCGTCGATGTCCTCCATCGTCAGGCCGTCGACAGCCTCCTCGGTGTAGGGGTAGGGGCGGGTGGAGCTGCGGATGTGGCGCGGCCGGTCGGCCAGCGCCAGCTCGGCGCCGTCGGGGTTCAGGCGCGGCACGATGTAGAGGGTGCGCGTGTCCAGCAGGCGGTTGACCTGCTGGCTTTCGGCCGAGGTGCCGCCGTGCAGGTTGAGCAACTGGTTCAGGTAGTACAGGCAGGTGGTGGACGCGGTCAGCTCGGCCGCATGGATGTTGCCGTCCACCCAGAGCGCCGGCTTGTCGATGTCCATGCCGCTGGCCAGGTTGGTCAGCGCCACCACCCAGATGTCGCGGCCTTCGTAGCTCTTGCCGATGGAGCGCACCGACACAAGGTTGGGCCGCGCCTCCGCGTAGGCGAACAGCAGCGCCGTCAGCTCCTCGTAGCGGTAGAAGTGGTCGAAACGGGGGCTGGGCAGGGCTGCGGGCATGGCGTGAAGTTCTGGGAGACTCCCAAGAACTAGGGGCATCTTTGGTGGCGCGGATTGTCGGAACTCGCCCGGTCCAGGCGGCCAGGGTTTGCCCTTGGCTGACGGCTTATTGACCTTTGAACAGCGCCTGGAACTGGCGCGACACCGGCAGCTTCTCGTCGCGGCCGCGCAGCGTGACCACCATCGTCCCTTCGTCCACGCGGATGGCGCGCGCGATGCAGCGGCTGTTGACCAGCACGCTGCGGTGGATCTGCCAGAACTGCTCGGGGTCCAACTGGGTCAGCAGCTCGCGCAGCGGCGTGCGGATCAGCGCGTCGCCGCCCTGGTGCACGACGCGGGTGTAGCGCGCGTCGGCCTCGAAGTAGAGGACCTCCTCCGGCGGGATCAGCTGCACCTCGCGGCCCACGCTCGCCTGGATGGGGCGGTTCAGCGGACGCGGCTGCACCATGCCGGCCAGCAGCCGCTGCAGCGCCGTGGTGTCGGGCGCGGGCTGGGCGAGCCGTGCGCGCAGGCGGGCCAGCGTCTGCGCCAGCCGCCCGTCGTCGACGGGCTTGAGCACGTAGTCGATGGCGCCGGCGTCGAAGGCGGCCAGCGCATGGTCGTCGAAGGCGGTGACGAACACGATCAGCGGCGGTGTGGCCAGCGCCGACAGGCGGCGCGCCACCTCCAGACCAGTCAGGCCGGGCATGCGGATGTCGAGGAAGGCGATCGCGGGCTCGTGCGCCAGGCAGTCGTCCCAGGCCTCGGCGCCATTGGTGCTGGCGGCGACGATGGCCAGCTCGGGCCACAGGCGCGCGAGTGCGGCGCGCAGTTGCTCGCGGGGGGCTTCCTCGTCGTCGGCGATCAGGGCGGTGAGGGTGTTCATGCGGTCAGGGTCAGCGTGGCGGTACAGCCGGGTGGGGTGTCGGCCAGGGTCAGTGTGGCGCCGGGGCAGGCCTGGGCGAGCCGGCGGCGTGTGTTGGACAGGCCCACGCCTTCGGCCCAGCCGGGTCTGAGGCCGGGGCCGTCGTCGCTGACGCTCAGCACCAGGTGTTCGCCGTCGAGGCGGCCCAGGACTGCGATGTGGCCACCACGCAGTTGCGGCTCGATGCCGTGGGCGATGGCGTTCTCCACCAGCGTCAGCACCAGGCCGGGGGGCAACTGGGTGCCGGCGTGGGCGGGCACGGCGATGGTGAAACCGAGCCGCGTACCCAGCCGGGCCTGCATGATGGCCAGGTAGCGCCGCACCATCTCGACCTCGTCGGCCAGCGGCTGCAGCTCGCGCTCGAACATCGGCAGCGTGGCGCGCAGGTAAGCCGTGAAGTCGCGCAGCAGCGGCGCGGCGCGGGCGTCGCCCGTGTCCACCCAATGCTGCAGCGAGGCCAGCGTGTTGAACAGGAAATGCGGCTGGATCTGCGCGGCGGCCAGGCGCGTGGACAAGCGCAGCAAGGCCTCCTGTTCGGCCAGCTCGCGCAACCGGGCCTCGATCTGCTGCACGCGAAAGAGGGTCAGCATCCACCAGGCACTGAGCACGCCCGTCATGCTGGCCACGATGAGGGCGTTTTGGGTCAGCACCCAGTCGCGCTGTCCGCTCTTGGCCAGGCCGATGAAGACACCGACCAGAACGAACGCCGTGCCGTAGCAATACAAGTTGAGCCGGGCCCTCGTGGGTTGCCGCCAAAGCGAGCGCGCGACCAGCAGCGTGGCGACGGCCAGCGCGCACAGCAGCAGCCACAGCAAGGCCTGGGCGACCCAGCCCGTGTCGTGCCGGCTCCACAGCATGGCCGGCAACAGCAGCAACAGGTTGATGGCGACATAGCTGTCCACCGCCAGCGGCCAGGGCTGCATGCCGGCACGCGCCATTTCCGCGGGCGTGAACACGCGCAGCGGCCCGGGGTAGAACCATTGGCGGCAGTTCAGGGTGCTGAGCAGGGAAGGCATGGCGGGCGAGTCTAGGGGCGGCGTTGGCGGCAGGGTCCGCCAAGCGGCGAACGGCATTCCGAGCCGCATGAATGGTTTTGTCGACCGTTCGGTCGGGAAAATGCAGAATGTTGGGATGCCCTCCTGGACCTCCCTCGACCTGCAGCGCCGCGCCGACGGCGTGGCCTTGCTGACGATGAACCGGCCCGCCGTGTTCAATGCCTTTGACGAGACCTTGATCGCCGAGCTGGACGCGGCCTTCGCGTTGCTGGCTGCCGACGACGGCGTGCGTGTCATCGTGCTGGCCGGCAGCGGCAAGCACTTCAGTGCCGGCGCGGACCTGCAGTGGATGCAGCGCGCGGCCGCGGCGTCGCAGGACGACAACCTCGCCGACGCGCGCCGCTTCTCGGCCATGCTGGCGCGCATCGCTGACGCGCCCAAGCCCACCCTCGCCCGCGTGCAGGGCGCGGCGCTGGGGGGCGGCGTGGGGCTGGTGTGCGCCTGCGACATGGCCGTGGCTTCCGATGCCGCCAGCTTCTCGGTCAGCGAGGCCCGCATGGGCATCCTGCCCGCCGTCATCGGCCCCCATCTCGTCAACGCCGTGGGCCTGCGCGAGGCGCGGCGGCTGGCGCTGACGGCGGCCCGCATCGGCGCCGATGAAGCGCTGCGACTGGGTCTGGTGCAGCGCGTCGTGCCAGCCGAAGGCCTGGACACGGCTGTCGATGCGCTGGTGGCCGACCTGCTGGGCTGCGGCCCGCAGGCGCAAGGCGAGATCAAGCAGCTCTACGCCCGCCTCGCACCCGGCCCGGTGACGGCCGACGTGCGCGAACTGACCGCGCACACGATCGCACGCGTGCGCACCACCCCCGAGGCCCGCGAAGGCTTTGCCGCCTTCCTGGGCAAACGCAAGCCGAACTGGAACGTTTCCGAATGAATTTGCAAGA
Source organism: Burkholderiales bacterium (assembly GCA_016195825.1). GTDB lineage: Bacteria > Pseudomonadota > Gammaproteobacteria > Burkholderiales > Burkholderiaceae_C > Pelomonas. The sequence goes on from JACPYV010000100.1 coordinate 16,080, forward strand.
CGCTCGCATCCTCGTCGTCGGTGCCGGCCTGATGGGCGCCGGCATCGCCCAGGTGGCTGCCCAGGCCGGCCACGCGGTCGACATCTTCGACACCCGCGCCGGCGCGGCCGAGGCTGCCAAGGCCAAGCTCGCGCAGACGCTGGACGGCCTGGTGGCCAAGGGCAAGCTGACGGCGGACGCCGCGCAGGCGACGCTCGCGCGCATCACGCCGGTGGGCGCGCTCACGCCGGCCGACCTCGCCATTGAGGCCATCGTCGAGAACCTCGACGTGAAGCGCGCGTTGTTCGCCGAGCTGGAGGCCGTGCTGCCGGCCACGGCCGTCATGGCGACCAACACCTCGTCCATCTCGGTCACGGCGCTGGCGCGTGGCATGAAGGCGCCCGAGCGGCTGGTGGGCATGCACTTCTTCAACCCGGTGCCGCTGATGAAGCTGGTGGAGGTCGTGTCGGGCCTGGGCACGGCGCCCGAGGTCGCGCAGGCCGTGTTCGACCTGGCCGGCCGCTGGGGCAAGACGGCGGTGCACACGCGCTCCACGCCCGGCTTCATCGTCAACCGCATCGCCCGGCCCTACTACGCCGAGGCGCTGATGCTGCTGCAGGAGCGGGCCGCCGCGCCGGAACTCATCGATGCGGTCCTGCGCGCCGCGGGCTTCCGCATGGGGCCGTGCGAGCTGATGGACCTGATCGGCCACGACACCAACTTCGCGGTGACGAACTCGGTGTTCGCCGCCAACTTCTACGACCGCCGCTTTACGCCCTCGCTGGTGCAGCAGGAGCTGGTGGACGCCGGGTTCTTTGGCCGCAAGAGCGGGCGCGGCTTCTACCGCTACCCGGAGGGTGCCCCGGCTTTGCCGGCGACGCCCGGCTTTGACAAGCCCAGCGCGAAACGGCTGGTCGTGCATGGCCGCGGTCCAGTGGCGGATCGACTGCACGCCGCCCTGCCCGAGGCGCAGCGCGACGACGCCAGCGACTGGATCGGCCTGGAGGCGGACAACACGCAGATCCGGATGACAGATGGCCGCACGGCGCGTGAGATTGCCGCCGAGAGGGATGTCCAGGCACCGGTCGTGGTGTTCGATCTGCCGCTGGGTGAAGCCAAGGATCTGGCCTATGCCACGTCGGGTAACTTCTCCGACCCGGTGGCCTGGCTGAGGGCCTTGGGCTTCGTGCCGCGCGAGATGGTCGACGTGCCCGGGCTGATCGTCGCGCGCACCATCGCCATGCTGGTCAACGAGGCGCACGACGCGGTGCAGCAGGGCGTCTGCTCAGAAGAAGGCGCCGACGCGGCGATGAAGCTGGGCGTCAACTACCCGGCCGGGCCGTTCGAATGGCTGGCGCTGTGGGGCGCCGAGCCCATCGCGGCCTTGCTGGACCGTCTCGACACCTTTTACCGCGGCGAGCGCTATCGCGTCAGCCCCTACCTGAGAAGCTCCGCCCTATGAACCACGCCTTCATCTGCGATGCCATCCGCACGCCCTTCGGCCGCTACGGCGGCGCGCTGTCCTCCATCCGCACCGACGATCTCGCCGCGCTGCCCATCAAGGCCTTGATGGCGCGCAATGCTGGCGTGGACTGGGCCCAGGTGGCCGACGTCATCTACGGCTGCGCCAACCAGGCCGGCGAGGACAACCGCAACGTCGCCCGCATGGCCGCGCTGCTCGCCGGCCTGCCGGTGGACGTGCCAGGCAGCACCGTGAACCGCCTGTGCGGCTCGGGCCTGGATGCCGTCGGCACCGCGGCGCGCGCCATCCGCGCCGGCGAGGCCGGGCTGATGATTGCCGGCGGCGTGGAGAGCATGAGCCGCGCGCCCTTCGTCATGCCCAAGGCCGAATCCGCCTTCAGCCGCGCGAATGCGGTCTACGACACGACCATCGGCTGGCGCTTCGTCAACAAGGCGATGAAGGCGCTGTACGGCGTGGACGCCATGCCCGAGACGGCCGAGAACGTCGCGACGGACTACCGCATCGAGCGCGAGGCGCAGGACCGCATGGCGCTGGCCTCGCAGACCAAGGCGATCGCCGCTCAGCAGCGGGGTTTCTTCGACCGCGAGATCGTGCCCGTGGACGTGCCGCAGAAGAAGGGCGACCCCGTGCGCGTGCTGCTGGACGAGCATCCGCGTGAGACCAGTCTGGAGGCGCTGGCCAGGCTCAAGGGGGTCGTCAAGCCCGACGGCAGCGTGACCGCGGGCAACGCCAGCGGCGTCAACGATGGTGCCTGCGCGCTGCTGTTGGCCAGCGAGGCCGACGCCGCCCGCCACGGCCTGAAGCCCCGAGCCCGCGTTGTGGGCATGGCCACGGCCGGCGTGGCGCCGCGCATCATGGGCATCGGCCCCGCGCCGGCCACACGCAAGGTGCTGGCGCTGACCGGCCTGACGCTTGCGCAGATGGATGTCATCGAGCTGAACGAGGCCTTCGCGGCGCAAGGCCTGGCCGTGCTGCGCGACCTGGGCCTCGCGGACGACGACGCGCGTGTGAACCCGAACGGCGGCGCCATCGCGCTGGGCCACCCGCTGGGCGCCAGCTGCGCGCGGCTGGTGACGACGGCGGTCAACCAACTGGAAGTGACCGGCGGCCGCTACGCGCTGTGCACCATGTGCATCGGGGTGGGCCAGGGCATCGCGCTCGTCGTCGAGCGGGTCTAGCTGCTATTCGAAGAACAGCCGTGAGATGCCCTTGAAGCTGAACAGGTTGCCCGGGTTGCTGGTCTCGTTGAGCACGCCGCTCATGCGCTTGAGCAGCCGCGGGCTCTTTTTGGCGCGCCAGATCAGCAGGTCGGCCAGCCAGGGGTGGGCGTTGACGCGGTTGGCGCGCTCGTAGAGGTCGAACTTGGGTTTGAGCGCCGTCAGGCCGGCCTCGTAGGCGGCGCGGGTGGCGGTGTCGTCGGCATGGGCCAGGATGGCGTCGGCCGCCAGCATGCCGGTCTCCATCGCCTTGCCGATGCCCTCGCCGGTGAAGGAGTAGGTGGAGCCCGCCGCCTCGCCGGTGACGAGCAGGCCGGGCCGGCTCCACTTGGCACCCGCCAGCGTGCAGCGCAGCGGGGCGCCTTTCAAGTCACCGACCAGTTCGCCCACGCGCATCAGCTCGGCCGCCGGGGCGTACTTCTCGACGAAGGCGTCGAAGATGGCGCGCAGGTTGACGTCCTTCTTGCGGCCCTTGCCGCCGCCCAGGTCCTTGTGGGAGTCGGTCACGCCGACGCCGATGTTGAAGTGGCCGTCTGGCGCCGGGAAGATCCAGCCGTAGCCCGGCCGCACGGCCTTGTCCCAGACGACCTCCAGCGCGGTGATCTTGCCCACCATTTGGGGGGCCTTCACGTAGCCGCGCAAGGCCACGCCGCTGGGTGTGTGGCGCTCGCACATGCCGGCCGCGGTCAGGGCCTTGGGCACCGCGCCGGTGGCCAGCACGACCCAGCGTGCCGCGACCTCGACGATCTCGTCCCCGCGTTTGAGGCGAGCACCGGTGACGCGGCCGTCCGCTTCCAGCGGCGCCTCGAAGCGCGCCTGCTCGAAGCGCGCGCCGGCGTCCCGCGCCGCCTGCAGCAGCAACGCGTCTAGCTCGCGCCGCGGCAGCACGGCCAGCGATCCCGGCACATCGATGCGCCCGCCGCGCGGCCCGATGCAACCGACGTGGGCGACCGGCTCGGCGCGGCGCATCACGTCGTCGAGCAAGCCCAGCCGCGCCAGTGCCTGGTGCGCATCGGGGATCAGCCCGTCACCGCAGGTCTTGTCGCGGCCGGGCGGGTGCTGGTCGACCAGCAGCACGTCCATGCCGGCACGGGCCAGCACGCGCGCGCAAGCGCTGCCGGCAGGGCCGGCGCCGATGATGAGGACTTCAGCAAGCATCGAGGCAGCAAACGAGAAAGCAGACGGGTCGCGATTGTCGACCAGCGCGGCCACAAAAAAGGCCCGCCGAAGCGGGCCTTGGAGCGTGCGAGCCGAGCGCTTAGAAGCCGTAGGCAGCGCGCACGAACAACGCACGGCCCATCGGGTCCGTGTAGCGCGGGTCATAGCCACGCTGCGAGCGGCTGGACTGGTTCGAGAACGGCGGGTCCTTGTCGAACAGGTTCTTCACGCCCAACGTCAGCGACGTCACCTTGCTGAACTTGTACGTGCCCGACAGATCGACCAGCGTGTAAGAGCCGACATTGCCGTAATACGACGGGCCGCCCACCACGGTGGTCGGATCGTTCTGGTCGACGTAGCCGCTCTGGTGACGCATGCTGGCGCGCACGCCGAAAGCATCCATGCCCCAGGAGGCGCTCAGGTTGTGCTTCCACTTGAAGACCGGGCTGCCGTCGATGTAGACGCCGACGTTTTCCTTGAACGGGTCACTCGGGTTGGTCTGGTACTTGTAGCTCTTGATGTAGGTGCCGTCGTAGGTGAACGCAACCTGGCCCCAGCCGCCGAGCTTGGTGTTGAAACCAGCGTTCAGGTCGAAGCCCTTGATGTTCACGGCGCCGATGTTGTCGTTCGTCGTGACGATGTAGCCGATCGCGTTGCTGCCGCGGTCCAGGCCCTGGCAGCGGCTCAGGTTGTCCTGCGTCGCGGTCGGCAGCGTGTTGCAGCGGACGAAGTTCGACTTGTAGCGGTCGAAGTTCGCGATCAGGGTGTCGATTGGCAGCGTGCCGATCTGGTCGTTCATCTTGACTTGCCAGTAGTCGATGGAGAACGTCAGGTCCTTGATCGGCTCGAAGGCGGCCCCCACGGTCCAGGTCTTGGACTTTTCGGGCTTCAGCGTCGGGCTGCCGCCGTTCTGCACCTGTGGCTGCTGACCGCAATCGCGACCTTGCACGCCACCCAGCGAGGCGATGGCCTTGCCGCTGGCGTCGCACAACAGCGGGTCGTTCTTGGCACCGGCCGTGAAGGTGACGGTCTGCGGGGCGTACAGGTCATCCAGGCCCGGGGCGTGGAAGCCCTTGTTGTACGAGCCGCGCAGCAGCACTTCCTTGATGGGCTGGAACCGAATGCCGATCTTGGGGTTCGTCGTGCGGCCAGCGTCGGAGTAGTCGTCCGAACGCAGCGCGAGCTGGATCTCGACCGACTTGAGCACCGGCAGCAGCATTTCGACGCCGAGGGCCTTCACCGTGCGGTCGCCGCCCACGTGGTTGGGCGAGCGGCCCGCCGACGGGATGGCGAGCACCACGTCGTCATTGCTGTCGTTGCGGTAGGTTTCCTTGCGCGCTTCCGCTGCCACCGCGATGGCTGCGGCGCCGCCCGGCAGGTCGAACAGATCGCGCGACACGCGGGCGTCGAAGCCCTTGGTCTCGCCCACGGCATAGGCAAAGATGCCCTTGCGCTTGGCCTGCTGGATGATGGCCAGCTGAGCCGCCGTGGCGTCGGCAAACGGATTCAGGTTGCCCAGGCCCACCTGCGTGCGGATGAACGGAGCGTTGACGTAGCCGTCCACGGCGCCGTCATTGGCCGTGCTGCGCGAGTAGATGGCGCCGATCTTGTAGTCCCAGTCCATCACCGTGCCGCTGAGGTCGATCACGGCGCGCTTGGCTGTCGTGTTGGACTCGTTGGTGCGGTTGCCGGCAGGCACCATGCGCCAGCCTGCGCTGACCGGCAGTGCGGTGTTCAGGCCGGGGTAGGTCGAGGGGTAGAAGGGGTTGGTCGGCTGGATGGTGATGCCGGTGACAGGGTCCGGAGCAACACGCGAGGTGTTCTTGTTCTCGGTCGCCAGGCCTTCAAACGTCAGGATGTGATTGCCTGCAAGCTTGAGCGCAGCGCGCCCGGTGATGGTGTTCTGCTTGATGTCAGGCACGATGTCGATCGTGGAGCTGAAGTCGAACACGCACGCCTTGTTGTTCGACGGGTTCACCAGGGACAGCGGAGGTGCGCAGTTCGGGGCCGTGATGTTGGCCGTGCCAATGGTGCTGTTCTGGGCGAAGTTGCCCGGGAACGTGGTGCCGGAATTGCCGTTCACGCCGCGTGACGGAATGATGCCGGTCTTCGAGAACTCACGATCCAGCGCGCGGATGCGCTGCTGGCGGCGTGTGTCGAACGAGCCCCAGAAGTTGAAGCTGTCGGTTTCCAGGTCGCCGAAGCCGAAGGTGACCGAGCCGCCTTCCTTCTGGCCGCCGTCCTTGTGGGGCTTGGTGACCTCGGCCACGATCTGGCCGCCGCGGTAGTTGGACTTCGTGATGAAGTTGATCACGCCGCCGATGGCGTCGGTGCCGTAAACGGCCGAGGCGCCGTCGCGCAGCACTTCCACGCGCTCGATGACAGCGAAGGGAATGCTGTTCATGTCGACGGCGTTGGCGCCGAATGCGAATGCCGTCATGCGGCGGCCATTCAGCAGGATCAGCGTCTTGTTGGCGCCCAGGGCGCGCAGGTTCGCGTAGGTCGCGCCGCCCGTGCCGGAGCCGATGGAGTTGCTGGCAGGCGCGCTGGACTGGCTGGACGACAGCAGCTCAATGATGCCTTCGACGCTGGAGACGCCCGACTGACGCAGATCATCGACCTTGATGACCGTGATCGGCAGGGCGCCTTCGTCGTTGATCGAGCGGCGGATAGCCGAGCCGGTGATTTCGACTCGCTCCAGCGTTTGCTGAGCGAAAGCCGGCTGGGTGGCAGCGGCAAGACAGGCCAGCGCGGCGGCGCCGACGGCGTGACGTTTGAACATCGATGAACTCCTAGATAAAGGCAGTTTGCCGACCTGATGGGTCGACAAGCACGGTCCTACCCGGCCGTAGTGCCGGGTGAGCGCGCGAAGTGTGAGGAAAGTTTGCTGAGGCGCTTTGCGGGTTCGCCCCAATTGAGCGCACATCAGGGTGCTGCGGGCCCGATTACCGGGCCGGCAGCATGCAAATTCCCGGGAGG
>JACPYV010000101.1 GCA_016195825.1 Burkholderiales bacterium
GTGGCAGGCCGCCTGCGCTGGGCCACCGACTACTTCGCCGCCGGCATCTACCGCGACGTGCTGGTCACCGTGTCCGACGGCGCCACCAGCAGCAGCGAGAAGTTCGACATCACCGTCACGCCCACCAACCAGGCACCGGTCATCGTCCGCATTCCGCCACTGGGCACGCAGGAGCAGCGCCTGCTGACCTTCACGCTCACCGGGGCCGACCCGGACGGCGACGTGCTGACCTACGTGCCGCTGGCACCGCTGCCGCAGGGCGCGGAATTCGACCGTGCCACGGGCGTCTTCACCTGGCAGCCGGGCTATGACCAGGCTGGCGGCTACGACCTGCAGTTCGCTGTGCGCGACCCGCTGGGCCTGCAGGACGCGATGACGGTCCACGTCGATGTGGCCGATGTTAACCGCACGCCGGTGCTCTCCTTCACCAACCATCAGGTCGCCCTGGGCGACACGCTGCAGTTCAAACTGGTCGGCAGTGACCCTGACACCGGCACGACGCTGGCCTTCAGCGCCCGCGGCCTGCCCGAGGGCGCCACGTTCAACGCCGCCACTGGCCAGTTCAGCTGGACGCCCACAGCCGGCCAGGTGGGCGACTACCTCGCGGTCGTCGGCGTTACCGACGGCATCACCACCGTCGAGCGCGGCCTGCAGCTGCGCGTGACGGCCCAGCCTGCCGGCCCGGTACCCACCATCGTGCTGACGCCCAGCTTCCCGGCCGTGCCCGGGCAGCCCGTCGCCATCAACGTGCTGGCCGATGCCTTCTCGGCCCTGGCCTCGCGCACGCTGAGCGTCAATGGCGCGCCGCTGGCGCTGGATGCCTCGGGCCATGCCGTCTTCACTGCACCGGCCAGCGGCATCTACCAGCTGACCGCGACAGCCACGGACCTGGACGGCTACGCCGCCAGCAGCACGATGCTGCTGCGCGTGCGCGACCCGCTGGACCACAGCGCCCCCGTCGTGGCCCTTGACACAGGCCTGGGCGGCGCCCATGTCGTGTCACCGCTGGCCATCACCGGCAGCGTGGCGGACAGCAACCTGGAGCGCTGGACGCTGGCCATCGCCCGCACCGGCAGCGACGGCTTCACGACCATTGCCAGTGGTGCCGGTCCCATCGCCGGCACGCTGGCGACGCTGGACCCGGCCCGCTACGCGCCAGGCTTCTACCAGCTGCGCCTGACCGCCACCGATGTCGCCGGCCGCAGCGCCGAGACAGCGACCGCTTTCGAGCTGGATGCCACCAACGTGGCGGGCGGCTACACCCGAAGCAACGTGGACTTCAGCGCCACGCTGGCTGGCCACACGCTGGACTTCACGCGCCGCTACGACTCCTTCACGGCCGACCAGGCCGGCAGCTTCGGCAACGGCTGGCGCTTGGCCTGGCGCGACCTCGGCGTCACCGCCGACGTTCCGACGACAGGCTCCGAGGCCAGCGGCGTCTACAACCCGCTGCGCTGGGGCACGCGCGTCTTCGTCGACACCCCCGACGGCGGTCGTGCCGGCTTTACCTTCCAGCCGGTCGCCGTGACCGGCCAGGGCTTCACCTACTACGAGCCGCGTTGGGTGCCGGACGCGGGCGTGACCTGGCAACTGCAGTCGGCCAAGCTGCCCCTGCAGCAGGCCTCGGGCAAGTTCTATTCGCTGGACGACGGCAGCGCCTACAACCCGGCGGCGCTGGCCGGCCAGCGCGCGCAGTACACACTGGTCGACACGGCCGGCACGCGCTGGGACATCCAGTCGGGCCAGGGCCTCACCGGCATCACCTATGCGGACGGTGTGCGCCTCGACGTCAACGGCAGCGGTGTCACCGTGGCCAGTGCGGCCGGCGGCGAGGCCATCGTCTTCACCAACGACTCTCAGGGGCGCTTGAGTCGCGTCACCGCGCCGGATGGTCGCGTCTTCGACTACGGCTACGACAGCGCCGGCAACCTGGTCTCGGCGCGCGACCTGTCCGCCGGCACCTCGCAGCGCTACGGTTACGCCAACCCAGCCGCCCATCTGCTGACGCTGGCGACCGCGCCGGGCAGCAGCGGCCAGGCCATCGCTTACGGTGACACCGTGTCCGTGCGCGCCGTCGATGGCGACCTCGGTGCAGCGCTGAGCTACCTCAGCCACGACACCCAGGGCACGCTGGCCGCGGGCGGCGAGGCCTTGTACTCGCTGGCCGTGCGCGCCAGTGAGGTGCAGCTGCCCCAGGGCGGCGCCTTCCTGCTCGGTGTGCGCGTGCAGGCCACCAGCGGCGCGCTGGCACCGGCCATGCCGGTCATCGACGGGGCCATCCCGGTCGTGTCCGGCAGCGACGCCGACGGCGCCTTCGCCATCTTCCGCATCACAGCCGACGGCCTGAAGACGCTGCGCATCGCCGGCAGCGGCGCGGGCGACTTCAGGCTCAGCCTGTTCGCCGCCGGTGACGTCAACGGCGACAGCCGCGTCGATGGCAGCGATGCTGCGGCCCTGATGGCCGCGCGCGGTACCCGTGCCGGCGAGGCCGGTTTCCTCCGCAGCGCAGACATCAACCGCGACGGCCAGGTTAATGCGACCGACGCGCAACTGCTGTTCGCCAACCTCGGCTTCGCGCCCAACCAGGGCCCCACCGTGGGCGCCGGTTCGGGCCTGACTCACGTCGACCTGCTGACGCAAGTGCCCGTCGCGTCCTTCCTGAGCGACCCTGAGGGCGACCCCTTAAGCTTCCGCATCGTCTCGTCCACGCACGGCGTGGCGACGCTGTCGGGCGACGGCACTCGCGTGCTGTTCCGCCCCGAGGCCGGATTTGCCGGCGACGCGACCTTCACAGTCATTGCTGACGACGGATTCACGCAGTCCGCCGCCGGCGACATCACCGTGCACGTCAGCGATGCGCCGCTGCTGCGCATGGACTTCACCCAGCGCAACCCGACCGTTGCGCTGGGTGGCCGCTACCTGCCCACCGTCACCGGCGACTTCGCCGACCAACTGGGCGTGGTGCTGGACAGCAGCTACGTGACGCTGTCCGTCAGCAACCCGACGACGACCCGGCTGGTGGCCAACCAGTCCGTCATCGCCACGGCCCAGGGCTTCTCCATGCTGACGGCTCAGCGCGGCGGCATCGCCGCCGCTACGGCACTGGTACTCGGCGAGCCCAACCGCTTCGAGAACCTGCAGCTCTTCAGCGGCCTGGACATTTACCCGCACGCTGTGACGCTGGTGCCGGGCACCGGCTTCAAGCCGCTGACGGTCAACGTGCCCGGCGGCAGCAACGTGACGGCAGCCACTGCCTACGTGGCGGGCAACGACCAGGTCGTCAGTGTCGATGCCGCAGGCGTCGTGCACGGCCTGGCCGTGGGCGACACCGAGGTCACCGTGGTCTACAACGGCGCGGAGTTCCGTGTGCCGGTGCGCGTGCGAGCGCCCGAAGTGGGCAGCACCACCCTGGGAACGCTGGGCGGGGCCGTGGCCACGCCGGACGGCGTCATCCTCGCCATCGCTCCCAACGCGCTGGCCCAGCCGACGACCGTGGCCATCACGCGCGTCGATCAGGCGTCGTTGCCGATGAACGTGCCGCAGGACTTCAGTTTCCTGGGTGGCTTCAAGATCGACATGGGCGCCACCATCGCCACGCCGGCGCAACTGGCCATTCCGGTGCCCGACAGCGTGCCGGTGGGCACGCGCCTGTACCTGTTCCGCGCCGCCGAGTTGCCCAACGAGCAAGGCCAGCTGGAAGGCAAGTGGTTCGAGGACGAGGTCGCCGTCGTCGGCGCCGACCACATCGCTCGCACCAGCTCGCCACCCTGGCCGGGCGTGCTGAACTCCGGCACCTGGATGCTGGGCATGGCCGGTGCCAACATCAGCCTGGCTAAGGGCACGCTGACGGTGAACGTGCCCATCGGCATGATTCCCTTCATCGCGGCACCGGGCATCGGCGGCGTGGCCACCTACGCGCCCACGCTGGCGGTCAGTTTCAACGTCAGCCAGCTGCACGTCATCGCCATCCCGGTGCAAGGGTTGCCCATCGTCACGCCCGTGGGCGTGCACCTGAACCCGGGTGTGACGACCGCCTTCGACGTCAGCATCGACCAGCCCGCGGCGGCCACGCCGCAGTCGCCCATCATCCTGTCCAAGGGATTCGAGTTCCGCAATGTCAACGGCCAGGTCACGCCGGTCATGACGCTGTCGGGCGTCGGCTTCACCAGCACTTCCGCGGCCAGCCTGGGCTCTCGCGTCGAGGTCCAGTTCAGCGAGAACGGCCACACCGAGAGCGGTGTGCTGGTGGGCAGCGTTACCACCGACGCCAACGGCCTGCAGCATCTGGCCGTCCGGGTGCCGCAGTCCATCATCCTGGGTCTGGCCAAGGTCACCGTCGCGCGCATCGATCAGGTGCCGCAGTGGGACGAGTGCACCCACACCGTCAAGCCGCTGGAGCAGGCCTACCTCAGCCTGCCCGAGCAGTTGCCGGCGCCGGGCAGTTACGTCGTGTCGGCCCTGCGCACGCTGGGCCAGGTGGGCATCTACACCCAGGGCAACCCGGCCGCGGGCAGCCTGGCTGGCCAGACGGCCGCGCTGCAGCTGGTCGCCACCATCCCCGTGGGCTATTACCCGTGCGACACGGCGCTGACCACCGACCACACGCGCGCTTACGTCACCGTCTCCGGCAACCCGGACGGCCGCAACGGCCTGGCCCTGGTGGACCTGGTGGCGATGCAGCAGGTCAAGATCAAGGACGCCACCGACCCGGCCAGCACCATCATCAAGCTGCCCAGCGGCTCGCGCCCCTTCTGGGTCGCACTTGACCCGGGAAACCACTACGCCTATGTGACCGAGGAGGACCCGCAGGGTGGCGGCGTGATCCGCCATGGCCTCGTCTACGTGGTTGACATCGATCCCAACTCGCCCACCTTCAACCAGTACGTCAAGACCATCGATGTCGGTCCGGCGCCTTTCGGCCTGCGCGAGCTGGTCGTCAGCGAGGACGGCAAGAAGCTCTACGTCGCCGCGCCCAACCGCACCGGCTACGACAAACCGTTGCCTAGCTTCGAGAAGAGCGCCATCTACGTCATCAACGTGGACTCGGCCGACCGCCCGGAACAGCCCAACCACAACCCCAAGCATTACTGGGAGGTGCTGGGCGCCGTCCCCACGGGCGACGAGACCTATGCGCTGCGCAACTCCGGAGACCCGGACCGCATCCTGTTCACCAACCGCTACTTCGACAACACTGACGCCGTCAGCTACATCGACGTCAAGGACCTGACCGACACGCCGCTGGGCACGGCGCATGCGTTGCTGAAGGACAACCCCAACCCGGTGGATGGCCTGAACGGCGGCCTGACCCTTGGCGGCAGCAACAACAGCTTCGACGTCAACAACGCCGGCGACGTTGTCGTCATCCCGGCCGACGCCTTCAAGAGCGTGCTGGGCCACTCTCACCCCGAGTACATGCTGGTGGCTGGCTACAACCGCTACCAGCAGGGCATCCCTTCGTCAGATCCCGACTACGCGCTGACCTCGCCCGGCAGCGGCCAGCCCAGTGGCAGCAACATCGGCATCGTGCGCGACGGCCTGCTGATCGCCGCGACCACGCCCATCCCCATTGGTGTGCTGGACAACCTGGCGCTGGCCTCAGGCTACAACTACCTGTTTGCGGCCTTCCGCGGCGTGGACGTGGCCATCGCCGACCCCAGCGTGCCTGGCGGCGTGCGCCGCAGCACCGGCGCCGTCATGGCCTACAACCTGGTCAACATGATTGGCCAGGTCGAGGCCATCTACAACAACAACGCCCTCACGCCGGCCCAAAAGGCGCGCATGTCGCGCTTCCCCATTGAGCAGCTCACCGACAACGCCGAACTGCTGCCGCTGCAGGAGGACCTGCAGGGCGTCAACGTGCCCATCGACATCAAGGCCGACTATCGCGTCATCGGCGCCAACTTCGCCCGCGGCGAGTACAGCTTCGGCGTGCCCTATGTGATGGACGGCTTCGGCCACTACATCGACGCGCAGAACAACGTGCTGCCCTACTGGCGCGACGCCAAGGGCAACTGGTACCTCGTCAGCTGGGATGCCAACAACAACATCATTGCCCGCGTGCCCTACACCCAGGGCGTGCCGCCCGGCCTGCAGCTGTCACCCAACGCACCCTTCGCGACGGGCGGCTCGGCCCAGGGCCTGTCTTCCCACCCCACCCAGGTGGCGCCAGGGCCGCGCATCGTCAACCAGTTCGACTTCGGCCGCAGCAGCGCACTGAACGACCGCAACGACATGGGCGTCAAGGACTTGCTCGACAAGGTCCTGGGCGACCCGCAGAACTGCCCGCCGGACCAGGTCGGCTCCACGGTGCAGATGGACACCGGCGTCGTCAACGAGACGCATGCGCTGGCGAGCTACCAGTCGCTGGGCCAGACCCAGCAGTTGGTGCTGAACTACGATTCCCTGGCCGCCGACCCGCGCCAGATCATCAACTTCAGCTTCGAGCACCTGGGCGCCGAACTGACGGCCTACCTCCCCCACGCCAAGCCCGAGGAGCTGAGCGACGACGGCAAGCTGCTGATGGCGGTGCAGATCACCGCGACCGGCGAGGACGGCAAGAGCGTTACGACGGCCACGCAGTACTGGAAGATCGCGCCCGGTCAGGACACCATCACGGCTGCCATGCTGGTGGACTTCAGCTCGCTGCCCAGCGGCAACGTCTACTACACGGTGACGGCCAAGCTGGCCGGCAAGGACCGCATCAGCAACGGCACGCGGCTGAACACCAACGGCCAGGACAGCGCCTTCGGCCGCGGCTGGAGCTTGGCTGGCGTGCAGCAGCTGACCGTAGACGTCGACGGCGGCGTCACCATCGCCGACGGCAACGGCAATGCCCAGCATTACAACCACGAGGAAACGCCACCGATCCAGAGCTCGACCTGTGTGACCGGCACGCAGGACATCTACCGCGGCGCCGACGACAACCAGGTCACGCTGAAGAAGAACGCCGCCGGCGAGTACGAGCGCACGCTCGAGGACGGCAGCGTCTACACCTACTCCGCGCCGACCAAGGACCCGGCCACCGGCAAGACGCTGGCTGGTCACCTGATCAAGGTGGCCGACCGCTACAACAACGTCACCCGCTATGACTACGACGCCAAGGGCAACCTCACGCGCATCACCGATCCGGTCGGCCTTAAGACCGAGTTCGGCTACAGCGGCAAGCACGTCACCAGCATCACCGACCCGGCCGGTCGCATCACGCGGCTGGTCTACAGCGGCGACGACCTGGTCAAGGTCATCGACCCCGACCAGTCCTTCAACAGCTACGGCTACGACAGCCTCGGCCACCTGACCACGTCCAGCAGCAAGCTGCAGGCGACCGACACCCACATCTACGACAGCGTCAGCGGGCGCCTGGTCGAGGTGGACCGTGCCGACGGGTCGGTCACCAAGGTCACGCCCTGGCAGCTCAACGGCCTGACTGACCCGGCCCTGACGACCGACAAGGCCAACCCCGCGCTGGCCTCGACCAAGACCATCGAGAGCTTCACCGCCACGCTGAAGATGGCCAACGGCAACGTGCGCGTCCAGACCATGGACGAGCATGGCCGCGTGCTGTCCGAGAAGGACTCCATGGGCGCCCTGGAGACCTTCGTCCGCGACGCCGCTGGCAACGTCACCAAGACCATCGAGGCCGATGGCGCCTTCACCGAGTCCACCTACGACGCACGTGGCAACCGCCTGACGCTGACCGACGACTACGGCACGACCAGCTTCACCTACGACGGCAAGTACAACCGTGTCACCAGCACGACCGACAGCCTGGGTCACGCGACGCACTACCAGATCGACGCCAAGGGCGACAACATCGGCACGACCAACGCCGACGGCACGCAGACGCTCTACACCTACCTGCCGCAAGGCATGCTGAGCACGTCGACCGATGCGATGGGGCGCCAGACCGCCTACTTCTACGACAACAACGGCCGCCTGGCCAAGGTCCGCTACCCGGACACCTCGTTCAAGACCTACGAATACGACCTGGCGGGCAATGCCTCGGCCATGGTCGACGAGAACGGCCATCGCACCCAGTACGTCTACGACGCGATGAACCGCCTGGTGCGCACCATCACGGCCGACCCGGACGGCGCCGGCCCGCAGACGCCGAGCAAGCGCAGCAGCACCTACGACGCGGCCGGCAACATGCTGACGCAGACCGACGAGCTGGGCGCCGTCACGACGATGACCTACGACCAGCTCGGCCGGCTGACGAGCACCATCGACCGAACCGGCGCCAAGACCACCCGCGACTACGACGTCGGCGGCAACTTGAAGACGCTGACCGACGGCCGGAACAACCAGACGACCTACGAGTACGACCTGCGCAACCGCGTCACCAAGGAGACCAATGCGCTGCTGGGCGAAAAGACCTACACCTACGACGGCGACAGCCACCAGGCCAGTAGCATCACCGACGAGGCCAACCACACCACGCAGTTCGAGTACGACGATCGTGGTCGGCTGACCCGCCAGGTGGATGCGAACAACGACGAGACGGTCTACACCTACGACGGTGCCAACAACCGCACCAGCGTCACCGACGCCAACAACCACGCCACCACCTTCGTCTACGACGCGATGAATCGTCTGCTCGAGACGACGGACGCGCTGCACGGCACGAGCACCGTGGTCTACGACCCGGTCGGCAACATCGTCGCCACGCTGGACGCTCTGCTCCGCAAGACTGTCACCGAGTTCGACTTGCGCGATCGCCCGGTGCGTCAGACCGACCCGCTGAACGGCGTCAAGACCTGGGCCTACGACGCCGCCGGCAACCTCATCAAGTCGACCGATGCCCTCGGCCGCGAGACCCGGTACGGCTATGACAATCTGAACCGCCGCATCAGCATCACGCTGCCCGACCCCGACGGCAGCAGTGGGCCGCTGGTCGAATCCGTGACGACCATGGCCTACGACGACGCTGGCCGCATGATCGCGCTGACGGATGCCCTCGGCCACGCCACGCAGTTCGCCTACGACGCGATGGGCCGCTTGGCGCAGACCATCGACGCGCTGGGCAAGGCGACGACCAAGACTTACGACGAGAACGGCAATGTCGTGAAGCTGGTCGACGCGCTGGGTGCGATCACGCTCAACGAGTACGACGCGCTCAACCGCCTCACCAAGACCACGCTGCCCGATCCGGACGGCCTCAACGGCCCGCTGGTGTCGCCGGAACGTACGTTCGAGTACGACGAGGTCGGCAACCTCGTCAAGGCCACCGACGCCCTCCATCACGCGACGATCTACGGCTACGACGCCGTGGGGCGCCAGGTCAGCATGACCGACGCCGCTGCCGGCGTGACGGGCTTTGAGTACGACCATGTCGGCAACCTGCTGGCCATCGTCGACCCGCTGGCCCACCGCACCGAGTACGCTTACGACGCGCTGAACCGACGCGTCAGCGAGACGCTCCCGGGTTCCGGCGGCTCGCCGGCCTCGCAGACACTGACCGCCTATGACGCGGTCGGCAATGTGCGCGAGATCGTCGACGCGCGCGGCTATGCCACCGCCTACACCTACGACGCGCTGAACCGCCAGATCACCCGTACCGACGCGCTGAATGGTGTGGCAACTCTGGCCTACGACAAGGTGGGAAACCTCGTCGCCGCGACGGACGAGGAAGGCCGCACGACCCGCTTCGTTTACGACGACCAGGACCGCCGTGTGCTGGCCATCCAGCCCAACCCGGCCGGCGGTAGCAGCCAGGGCCCGGTCACCCGCTACACGTACGACGCGGGCGGCAACCTGATCGCCCTCACCGACGCCCTCGACCACAAAACCGAGTACGCCTACGACGAGCTCAACCGGCAGACCAAGACCACCTACGCCGACGGCAGCTTCACGTCGCAGGCCTATGACGCGGTCGGCCACATCGTCCGTACCACGGACGAGACCGGCGCCACGACGACGCACACCTACGACGCGCTGGGCCGCGTCATCCGCATCACCGAAGCCGACCCGGACGGCAGCGGTCCGCTGGCCGCACCCGTCACCTTGTTGGCCTACGACGGTGAGGGCAACTTGGTCCAAAGCACCGACCCGCGCGGCAACGTCACCAAGTTCACCTACGACGCGTTGAACCGCCGAGTCGACCGCATCGACGCGCTGAACCAGGTCTCGACGCTGCACTACGACAAGGTTGGCCACGTCATTGAGAGCATCGACGAGACCGGCCGCCGCACGGCCTACGAGGTCGACGCCCAGGGCCGCACGCTCAAGATCACAGACGCGGACCCCGACGGCCAGGCCGGCGCGCAGGCCGCCCCCGTCACGCGCTACACCTACGACGCGATGGGCAACGTGCTCACCGTCACGGACGCACTCAACCACGTCACCCGCCACGAGTACGACAAGCTCGGCCGCAAGGTCAAGACGACAGACGCCCTCAACGGCGTCTTCACGCTGGCCTACGACAAGGTCGGCAACATCGTCTCGTCCACTGATGCACTGGGGCGCCACACCGTCAGCGTCTACGACGCGCTGGACCGGGCCATCGAGGTCCGCCAGCCCGACCCGGACGGCGCCGGAAGCCAGGCTGCTCCGGTCAGCTACCTCAGTTACGACGCGGTCGGCAACCTGCTGACCATGACCGACGCCATCGGCGCCGTGACGACCTATGTCTACGACGACCGCAACCGCGCGGTGAAGATGATTGACGCGCTCAACGGCGTCATGCGCACTGGCTACGACGCAGCGGGCCGCGTCGCGTCCGTGACCGACGCCCTCGGCCGCGTCACGACGACAACCTACGACAAGCTCGGTCGCGTCACCAGCATCACGGCGCCCGACCCTGACGGCAGCGGCGCCCAGGCCGCCGCGGTGACCCGCTTCGCCTACGACGCCGCCGGCAACCTTGTGCGCCGCACGGACGCGCTGGGCCACGTGACCCAGTACGGCTACGACGCGCTCGACCGCCGCAAGGAAGTCATCGA
The DNA here is from genome assembly GCA_016195825.1 of Burkholderiales bacterium. GTDB lineage: Bacteria > Pseudomonadota > Gammaproteobacteria > Burkholderiales > Burkholderiaceae_C > Pelomonas. The sequence goes on from JACPYV010000101.1 coordinate 10,938, forward strand.
TGCAGCCGGCCAGTCCGCCACCATGGGCTACGACGAGGTGGGCCGTCTGACGAGCAGCACCGACGTGATGGGCAACGCCACCCACTACGCCTACGACCTCCTGGGTCGGTTGGTTTCGACGACGCGACCCGATCCCGACGGTACGGGCGGCCAGGCCGCACCGGTTATCCGCTATGGCTACGACGCGGTCGGCAACCTGCTGTCCGTGACCGACGCGCTCGACGGCGTCACGTCCTTCACCTACGACGACCTGAACCGCCGCTTGACCACGACCGACGCGCTGCACCAGACCAGCAGCGTCGCCTACGACGCCATGGGCAACCTGCTGCGCAGCACCGATGCTGCCGGCCGCGCGACGTTTCGTAGCTACGACGCGCTGGACCGCCTCGTCAGCCAGACCGACCCCGACCCGGACGGCGCCGCCGGCCCGCTGGACGCGCCCGTCACACAGTTTCGCTACGACGCCAATGGCCGCCAGGTCGAGCGCACCGACGCGCTGAACCACAGCACCACGACCGAGTACGACAAGCTTGGCCGCACCGTCGCCGTCACGGACGCCCTCAACGGCGTGACCCAGCTGGCCTACGACGCCGTTGGCAACCTCGTCACCAGCACCGACGCACTTGGCCGCGCCACTCACTACGCCTACGACGGCATGAACCGCCGCATCGGCGTGCTGCAGCCAGACCCGGACGGCAGCGGACCGCAGACCGCGCCGGCCACTGTCGTTGCCTACGACGCCGTGGGCAACGTGACCAGCATGACCGACCCGCTGGGCCACACCACGCAGTACGGCTACGACGTGCTGGACCGCAACACCACCGTGACCGATGCGCTCAACCAGGTGTCGCGCCGCCTCTACGACAAGGTCGGCAACCTGGTGGGCAGCATCGACACGGCCGGCGAGCTGACCACCTATGGCTACGACGCGCTCTACCGCCGCATCAGCCTGACCCAGCCCGACCCGGACGGCAATGGCGCCCAGGCGGCGCCGGTGACGCGCTACGGCTACGACGCCAACGACAACGTCACCAGCGTCACCGATGCGCTGGGCCACACGACGCGCACCGAGTACGACGCGCTGAACCGTGCCAGCACCGTGACCGACGCCCGCAATGGCGCTACCACCATCGAGCGTGATGCCGTCGGCAACGTCACGTCCGTGAAGGACGCCCTGGGCCGCATCACGCGCTACGGCTACGACAACCTCGACCGCCGCGTCAGCACGACCGACCCCATGGACCGGGTCAGCCGCAGCGCCTACGACGCCGTGGGCAACCTACTGTCGACGACGGACGCGCTCAATCAGGTCACGCGCTACGACTACGACGCGCTGAACCGCAACACCACCATCACGGATGCCATGAGCGGCGTCACGCGCCTGGGCTACGACGCGGTCGGCAACCTCGTCACGTCGACCGACGCCCTGGGCAACGTGCGCACTGACGTCTACGACGGCCTGAACCGCCGCATCGAGCACCGCGAGCCGGATCCCGACGGCAGCGGCGGCCCGTTGGCCGCGGCCGTGAGCCACTGGAGCTACGACCTGGACGGCAACCTGGTCGCCTCCACCGACCCGCTGGGCAAGGTCACGTCCCGCACCTACGACGCGCTGAACCGTCTGCTGACGACGACCGACCCGCTGAACGGTGTCAACCAGTACGGCTACGACGCCCAGGGCAACCTGAAGTTCTTCATCGACGCGGACCACTACCGCACCGACTACGCCTACGACGCCTTGGGGCGCCGCGTCGTCGAGATGGATGCGTTCGGCGCATTGACCACGCGCAGTTTCGATGCCGTCGGTAACCTGCTGATGCAGAAGGACCGCCTCGGCCGCACGACAAGCTATGCGTACGACGAACTGAACCGCCGCACCAGCGAGCAGTGGCAGGACCCGCAGGGCCAGACGACCCGCACGACGCTGCGCAGCTACGACGCCGCTGGCCAGTTGCTTGGCGTGACCGACCCCGACGCGAGCTACGCCTTCAGCTACGACCTCGACGGCCGCGTGCTCAGCCAGGACAACGCCGGCACTACCGGCCAGCCGCACGAGGTGACGAACTACGCCTATGACGAACTGGGCCGCCGGACCCGTGCGACCCAGCAGGTCAATGGCGCGACGGTGCTCGTCACGACGACCGGCTACGACGCGCTGAGCCGCACGACCGAGGTCAGCCAGTCCGGCAGCGCCGCCGGCGCGGGTGCCCGCGTGACCCTGAGCTACGACGCCATTGGCCAGACACTGGGCATGGACCGCTACGTCGGCGCCAGCACGGTCGCCGCCGTCACCACGCGCAATAGCTGGGACGCTGCCGGCCGCGTGTTGGAGATCCGCCATGCCAACGGCAGCGGCACGATCAACGACATCACGCACAGCTGGGACGCCGCCGGCCACCTGCTGGCCACTGCCAGCAGCGACGGCAGCACGCAGTACAGCTACGACGCCCGCGGACAGCTGACCGGCGTTGACTTCAGCTTCCAGCCCGACGAGTCCTTCGGCTACGACGCCAACGGCAACCCGACCGTCACCAGCACCAA
>JACPYV010000102.1 GCA_016195825.1 Burkholderiales bacterium
GGCTGCCTGATGGAAGGCATCTCGCACGAGGCCTGCTCGCTGGCCGGCAGCTGGGGCCTGGGGAAGTTGGTCGTCATCTACGACGACAACGGCATCTCCATCGACGGCGACGTGGCCGGCTGGTTCAACGACGACACACCGGCCCGCTTCGAGGCCTATGGCTGGCGCGTCATCCGCGGCGTGGACGGCCACAACGTCGCCGCCATCGATGCCGCACTGATAGCGGCCTCCGAGGACGTTGGCAAGCCCACGCTGATCTGCGCCAGGACACAGATCGGCCACGGCTCACCCAACAAGGCCGGCGGTCACGACGTGCATGGCGCACCGCTGGGTGCCCCCGAGGTGCAGGCCGTGCGCGCGGCGCTGGCCTGGCCCTACCCACCCTTCGTCGTGCCGGACGCCGCCCGCGCGCCGCTGGACGCCCGCGAGCGCGGTGCCGCGGCCCAGGCCCGGTGGCAGGCCCGGCTCGACGGCTGCCGCGCTGCCCTGCCCCACCGCGCGACCGAGTTCGAGCGCCGCCTGCGTGGCGAACTGCCGGCCGGCTTCGACGTGCGCTGCGACGCGCTGCTGGCCACAGCCGCCGCACGCGCCGAGACGGTCGCCTCGCGCAAGTCCTCGCAGAACAGCATCACCGCCCTGGCCTCGCTGCTGCCCGAGCTGCTGGGCGGCTCGGCCGACCTCGCACCATCCAACCTGACTCAGTGGCCTGGCTGCCGCCCGGTGAAGAAGGCCGCCGACGGCGGCAACTACATGCACTACGGCGTGCGCGAGTTCGCGATGGTGGCCATCCAGACCGGCATCGCGCTGCACGGCGGCTGGCGCCCCTTTGCGGGCACCTTCCTGATGTTCTCGGAGTACGCCCGCAACGCCATCCGCATGGCCGCACTGATGCGCACCAACCCCGTCTACGTCTTCACGCACGACTCCATCGGACTGGGCGAGGACGGCCCCACGCACCAGCCGGTCGAGCAGCTCGCGACGCTACGCCTGGTCCCCAACCTGGACGTCTGGCGACCAGGCGATGCAGTGGAGACGCTGGTGGCCTGGCAGACCGCCATCCGCCACTTGCACACGCCCACCTGCCTGGTGCTGTCGCGCCAGAACCTGCCTCACCAGGAGCGCGACATGGAGACCCTGGATGCAATACCGCGCGGCGGCTACGTGCTAGTGCGCGAGGCGGCGGACAGGCCGCTGCAGCTGGTGCTTATCGCCACCGGTTCGGAGCTGGACCTGGCCGTGCAGGCACGCGCCAGGCTCACCGCGATCGGCGTCAACGCCCGGGTCGTGTCCATGCCGTCGTGCTTCACCTTCGAGCAGCAGGAGGCCGGGTGGCGCCGCGCGGTGCTGCCCGTGGGCGTTCCGCGCGTGGCCGTGGAAGCCGGCGTGACCGCCGGCTGGCGCCAGTACGTTGGCCTGGAGGGCGCCGTCGTCGGCATCGACAGCTTTGGCGAGTCCGCCCCGGCGGCGGCGCTGGCCGCGCACTTCGGCATGACGGTGCAGGCCGTGGTGGACGCCGGCCTGCGCTGCCTGTCACGTTAGCCGGCTGGCTGCTGCGGGTTCAACGCCGAAGGCGCCGGCCAGCCAGGCCCTGCAAGCACCGCAAGCCCAACAGGCCGAGCAGGCCGGCACTCAGCAGCAGCGCGGCACTCGGCTCGGGCACGGCAATCACGCCGCCCGGGCCGTACCGCGTGCCCGAGCCGGCCGTGATCGTGAAGCCGTCCACCGCCTGGCCGCCACTGTCGAACACCTGGATGCCGGTGAGCCTGGCGCTGCTGAAGAAACTGACGTCGCTGCCACTGGTCGTCAGCAGGCCCAGGTTGGAGCGCGGCAGCGTGGCGGCCCACAGCGACAGGCCGATGTCCTGCGCGACGCCGAAGACGATGGGGATGTCGAACGCGAACGTCGTGGTGCCCGCCACCGCGAAGCCGCTGGCCAGGTCGCCGGTGACGGCCATGCCCGGCAGCATTGGCTGGAACGCGCCGTTGGCATACAGCGCCACGATGCCGCCCTGCTGGAGCGTGATGCGAAAGGCCATGCGCGTGGGGTCGGTGCCGACCGAGTAGCCGAACTCGATCTCGCTCTCGGCCCGGCCGACGTTGAAGATCGAGCCGTCGACGGTGAAGGTCTGCCGGTAGATGCCGTTGCCGCTGCCGCCGTTGAAGGTCAGTGCGTCGACCTGCCGCGCCCCGGCCTGAGCACCGGCGACGGTGCCGTTGTCGGACGCACCGGTGTAGCTGCCTACGGCCCGCACGCCCAGGTTGCCGTAGCCCGCGCGTGCCTGTGCATTTCCGCTGAAGGTGCGCGGGTCGGCCGACCCGCCCCAGGCCACGGCCAGCGGCGCCGCCACCTGCACCGTACCGCCCGCCGCGCTGGCGCTGCGCACCACGCCGCCGACGCCGCAGATGGCCCCATCAGTCGGCAGCGCCAGCTCGAAGGTGCGACTGAACATTGCCGCCGCGCCATCCGGCGCGAAGGTCGAGCAGCCGAACGGGTTGCCATTGGCGCCGAACTGCGAGTTGCCGCCGACTGTCAGCGTGTACACGTCCAGCCGGGGCGCAGCAGACGCGACGCCGGGCAGCAGCGCGGCACCGAACAGCGCGAGGGGGACGAGGGGCGCGAGCGAGGGGAAAAGGCGCATAGGGAGTCTCCGAGTGATGTGAGGGTGCGTGGCCGCCAGTCGGCCCGGACGCCGAGCCCAGTGCCGCGGACGGGCCGACCGGCGCGAGGACGGGTCGGTGGCTTCGGTCAAGCTGCGAGGCCTGGCTTGCGCGCCGCCGTCAGCAGCAGCTCGTTCGGGCCCGCCCAGCCGGCCGGTGTGCTGAAGGCCGACAGCTGCTGGCGGATGTCGTCCCACGCCGCCTGCGCCGCGTCGTCGCCCAGGCCCGCGAGGATCTGCAGCACCGGGCTGGCGGAGCTGCGGACGAAGCCGAGGTAGTCGTCGACCGTGGGCATGTGAAAGACGGCATCCATCGCAGTGGTGGCGACGTCGCGGAACCCGGCCTCATGGAACAGCGCGTCCAACTGGCCGGGCCGGGACAGGCTGAACAGCCCGCCTGGTGCGCCCGGGTCGCGTGCGGGCAGACTGGCGTGCCGCAGCGCAGTGCCCATCAGCGCCGCGACGCAAGGGTTGCGCGCGGGCCCTGCGAACACGACGGTGCAGATGCGCCCACCGGGGCGCAGCGCACGGTGCATCTCCCGCAGGCCTTGCAGCGGGGCGGGGAACAGCATCAGCCCGAGCCGGCAGACGGCGGCGTCGAAAGACGCGGGCTCGACGGGCAGGTTCTCGCCGTCTCCCACGCACCAGCGCACCCGGGTGGCACCGGCACGCCGTGCGCGTTGCTCGCCCAGTGCCACCAGTGCCGGCGCCAGGTCGACCGCCACCACGCTGCCCGCCGGTCCGACGCGCTCGGCCAGGTCCAAGGTCTGGTCGCCCGCGCCGGCCGCCACGTCGAGCACGTGCGAACCCGGCTGCACGCCGGCCATCGCAATCATGGCCAGCGTTGTCTGACGCAGCCATGCGTGGAGGGCCGGCGTATGCTGGTCCCAGCCCACGGCGGCCGCGTCCCAGTGGCTGCGCGCGGCCGCCTTGAAGTCGGTCTCTGATGCGTCCATGCCTTCAGACTAAGGTGCGGCAGGCCTGTGCATCAGCCGCAAATCTGCAAAACAGGAGCCGCAATGGCGCATACCCCCCAGGACTTCGACTGGGACGATCTCAAGCACCTGCTGGCCGTGGCCCGCCATGGCAGCACGCTGGCGGCGGGCCGCGCGCTGGGGTTGGATCAGTCGACCGTGCAGCGGCGCCTGACCCAGTTGGAGCGACGCTTCGGCCTGCCCCTGGTGCAGCGCCAACCCAACGGCTACCACCTGACCGAATTCGGCCAGGCCTTGCTGCCGCATGCCGAGCGCGTCGAGGCGGCAGTAGCGCAGTTCAAGCAGCAGTTGGCCACGGCCACGGCCGAGGTGTCGGGCGTCATCCGCGTGACCTGCCCGGAGCCCATCGTCTTTCGCATCACCCAGTCGACGCTGCTGAAGCGCTTCCACGAGCGCTATCCGGCGCTGCAGGTGCACTTCGTCATGAGCGACAAGTACGTCGACGTAGTCGGCGGCGAGGCCGACGTGGCGCTGCGCTCCGGCGATACCGGGGACGGCCATGACGGCAAGCTGGTCGGCCGCAAAATCGGCGATTCGGTCTGGGCCGTCTACGCCAGCGCAGCCTACATCGAGCGCCACGGCCGCCCGCAGCGGGTGGAGGACCTGCGCAACCATGCCCTCGTCGGCTTCGACGAGACCATGGCCAAGCACCGCATCGCCGGCTGGCTGCGCCAGGTCGCACCCGATGCGGTGCTGGTGGCGCGCACCAACAGCGTGCTGGGCCTGGTCTACTCGGCCAAGGCGGGCGTGGGCGTCGCTCCCCTGCCCATCGCGTTGGGCGATGCCGAGCCCGATCTCGTGCGGGTGATCGAGTCGGTGCCCGAGCTGACGCGCATATGGCGCCTGCTGACCACGGCTGAACTGCGGCACACACCGCGCATCGCCGCGTTCTTCGATTTCATCGTCAGCGAGATCGACACGCTCAAGCCCATCATCACCGGCTGACCGCCAGCGCCAACGCTCAGTACAGCCGGACCGCGGTGTCGAAATGCCAAGTGCGGCGGATCTCGACCACGTCGAAGTCTCGCAGCAGCGCCGGCGGGAAGGCCGGGTAGTTCTCCTGGCTCTGCACGATGCGACGTATGGCCTCGTCGACGGCGGGCACACCGCTGGAGCGCACGAAGGTGACGGACTCCACCGACCCATTGCTGCGCACCGCCACCGTGACCATGGCATCGCCGTGCGGCTGGCGGGTCAGGTCGCGCAGCAGGTCCGGGCCGGTGTTGTTCTCGATCTTGCGTGCCCAGGCCTCCCCGTAGAAGGCCAGCTCGCTGTTGGCATCCGTGCGGCCGAACAGCCGGCCGCGGCGGGCCGGCGCCCAGTCCGGCCGCTGGCGCTCGGCATCCCGCCGGGCGGCCTCCTCGTCGAGCTGGCGGCCGATGGCGCGCAGCCGCGCTTCGCGCTGCTCCTCCTCGGCCCTGGCCTGGGCCAGCGCCTGCACCTTGGCGGCAGCGAGCCTGGCAGCCTCGACGCGGGCGGCCTCCAGACGCGCGGCCTCCGCACGGGCTGCCTCCTGCCGGGCGGCGTCAGCGCGCGCGGCCTCCTGCCGAGCGGCTTCCAGCCGGGCCGCCTCCAGGCGCTGGGCACCCTGCTGCGCCTGCTGACGCGCGTCGTCGAGCTGGGCCAGATCCGTCGCACGATCACCCTCGGCACTCGTCCGCAGGCCATCGCTCGCGCGGCGCAGGGGCTCGACGACCGGGCTGGAGGCGCCGGCAAAGCTGGACACGACGCTGCCGGGCAAGTCCGTGACCTCCTGGCGCGTGGCCGCCAGCGCAGCCAGGTCGGCACTGCGGTCGCTGCGCAGGCGCAGCGCGTCGCCGGCCCGGCGCAGGGTCTCGATGGCGGGGCTGGAGGCGCCCTGCAAGGCGGCGATGCTGGCCTCGGGACGAGGCGCCGCCAACTGGGCCAGTTCAGCCGTCCGGTCGGTGGACGAGGCCAGGCGCTCGCGCACGCGCGCCATCGGCTCCACCGCGGGCGCTGAGGCCGCCGCCAGCGCGGCGACCACGGCGGTCGGCACGGCGGATGCCGCTGCCACGGCCCACACCGCGGGGCGCTCGACGGCGAGGAGCGCCCGCGCCGGCGGGGCGTCCAGCGTGGGCAGGTCGGCCGGCGACAGCAGCCGGACCTCTGCCGCGGCCTCTGCCTTGACCTCCGCCGGCGTCACAGGTGGGGCGCCGTCGTCCGCAGGCCGGGCCCGGGCCTGGGACTGGGCCACCTGCGCGGGTGCGGGCAAGGGTGCGGACGGTACCTCGAGCACCACGCGCAGTTCCGGCGCTTCCGCACGTCGCTGCTGCCAAGGCAGCTCCAGCCCCGGCAGGCCCACGCCCTGGCCAAAGCTCAGGCTCAGCAGCAAGCCGTGGACGAGCAACGAGAACAGCAGCGCCCGGTTCAGCTGCGGACTGGCCGTCTGGCCCAGGGCTGCGCCAGACGCGCTCAGCCGCACGCCGCCGCCCTCGACATCCCGATGACATCCTCGACTCCCATCCGGCGCATTGTCTTATCCGCGCCATCGGCAACCCAGGGTCTTGCCCCGGCGGCATGGGGGTTGCATTGTTTCAATAGTTCCATAAAAATGGAATCATGGAAGAAACAGACATCGTCAAGAGCCTGGCCGCCCTGGCCCAGCCCTTGCGCCTGCAGGTGTTCCGCGCGCTGGTGGTGGTGGGCGACACCGGCCTGACGCCCGGCGCCATCCAGGAGGCGCTGGGCGTGGCGCCGGCCACGCTGTCCTTCCACCTGAAGGAGCTCGTCAACGCCGGCCTGGTGACGCAGGAGCGCGCCAGCCGCAACCTGATCTACCGCGCCCACTACGCCCACATGAACGCGCTACTGGGCTATCTGACCGAGAACTGCTGCCAGGGCAGCAGCTGCGCCACCGCATCCGGCGCCAACGCCTGCGCCTGCTGAAGCCAACCATGACCACCCACGTCCTCATCCTCTGCACCCACAACTCGGCCCGCAGCGTCCTCAGCGAGGGCATGCTCAATCACTGGGCCGGCAAACTCGGCAAAGATGTCCGTGCCCACAGCGCCGGCAGCGCACCCAGCGGCCGCATCAACCCCTTCGCAGTCGAAGCCTTGCAGAACGCTGGCGTCGACACGACGGGTTACCACAGCAAGAGCTGGGACGAGTTCAGCCGGGACGGCGCGCCGCCGCTGTCCATCGTCATCACCGTCTGCGATAGTGCCGCGGCCGAGCAATGCCCGGTGTTCTTCGGCGGCACGGGCGGCCAGCCAGTCAAGGTGCACTGGGGCTACCCGGACCCATCCAACGCCGAGGGTGGCGACGAGGGCAAGCGCCGCGCCTTCGAGCTGACGCGGCAGGCCATCAGCTACCGCATGCTGCAGCTGCTGCAACTGCCGCTGGCCACGATGGGCCGGGCCGAGCTGCAGCAAGCCCTCGCCGGCATCGCCAAGGCCTGAGGCATGGGCCTGTTTCGCAAGCTCTTCGCTGAGGCCCTGGGCACCGCGCTGCTGCTGGCTGTCGTCATCGGCTCCGGCGTGATGGCCGAGCGACTGTCCGGCGGCAACGTGGCGCTCGCGCTGCTGACCAACACGCTGGCCACGGTGGGCGGGCTGTACGTGCTCATCGAGGTCTTCGGGCCGGTCAGCGGCGCACACTTCAACCCGGCCGTTAGCGCCGTGATAGCTTGGCGCGGCGAATTGCCGGTAGCGGCCCTGCTCCCTTACGTGGCCGCGCAGCTGGTCGGCGCCATGCTGGGCGCCTGGCTGGCGCATGCCATGTTCGACATGAGCCTGATGCAGTTCTCCGCCAAGCTGCGCGGCGGCACGGGGCAGTGGATCGCCGAAGGCGTGGCGACCTTCGGGCTGGTGCTGGTGATCCTTCGGGCGCCAGGCTCGCGCGTGGCGGCCATGGTGGCGGCCTACATCGGCGCGGCGTACTGGTTCACCGCGTCGACCTCCTTCGCCAACCCGGCTGCCGTGTTCGGCCGCATGTTCAGCGACAGCTTCGCGGGCATCGCGCCGGCCAGTGCGCCGGGCTTCGTGCTGGCAGAGCTGCTGGGCGCGGCCGTGGCGGTCGGCGCCCACCGGCTGCTGGGCGGCGCGGCACCAACGGAGGCCCGCTGTGTCTGAGTCGCTGTTCCCCGGCGCCACCTTCCCCGCGCTGCGGGCCGACCTCTTCGACGTACCCACGCCACAGCGGCTGACCGCGCCGGCGCCATCGCAGCACCGTCCGCGTTTCCTGATGCTGTACGGCTCGCTGCGCGAGCGCTCCTACAGCCGGCTGCTGACTTTCGAGGCCGCCCGTCTGCTGGAGGCCATGGGCGCCGAGGTGCGCGTCTTCGACCCCAGCGGGCTGCCGCTGCCGGACGACGCGCCGGACACCCACACCAAGGTGCAGGAACTGCGTGCGCTGGCCGCCTGGTCCGAGGGCATGGTCTGGTGCTCGCCGGAAAGGCATGGGGCGATGACCGGCGTCATGAAGGCGCAGATCGACTGGATCCCGTTGTCGTCCGGCGCCGTGCGGCCCACCCAGGGCAAGACGCTGGCCGTCATGCAGGTGTCGGGCGGCTCGCAATCCTTCAACGCCGTCAACCAGATGCGGGTGCTGGGCCGCTGGATGCGCATGCTGACCATCCCCAACCAGTCCTCCGTCGCCAAGGCTTTTGCCGAGTTCGGCGACGACGGCCGCATGAAGCCGTCGGCGTTCTACGACCGGGTCGTCGACGTGATGGAGGAGCTCTTCAAGTTCACGCTGCTGACCCGCGACCTGGGGCCGTATCTGGTCGACCGCTACAGCGAACGCAAGGAAAGCGCCGAGGAACTGTCCAGGCGCGTGAACCAGCGCGCCCTCTGACCACCGACGGAGCCACGGCTCCGTTTTTCCGGCTCTTTTAGTTGCTATTGACAACCAATTGAGTAAACACCACCATGCGCCCAGATAGTTGCCACACACACCCAAATGATCGAGACCGCCCCCGGCAGCCTGTTGCGCGAAGTGGCGCGGCTGTACACCCGCGCCCAGCGCGTGGTGGCCGACTGCTGCCGCACCACCAGCACCCAATGCCACCTGCTGACCGAGCTGGGCCGGTCTGGGCCGCTGCCACTGTCCGAGCTGGGCACCCGAGTCAGCCTGGAGAAGAGCTGGGTGTCGCGCGCCGTGGAGGGCATGGCAGCCCGTGGGCTGGTGACCAAGGAGCCGAACCCGTCCGACGCAAGGAGCTGGCTCGTCATGCTCACCGCCGACGGCGAACGCACCCTGCGTGAGCTGAACCAAACCCTCGATGACCACGCCGCCTCGCTGCTGGCCGCCTTGAGCCCGCGCGAGCGCGACACCGTCGAGACCTCGTTGCTGACGCTCCTGAAGGCCTTGCGTGCAGACCCGGCCGCGACCTGCTGCCTGCCGCCCGAGCTGAAGGAGCCGTCCCAGGATTCAAAACCATGTTGCTGAACAACGCCCTCTTCCTGCGCCAGGCCGGCGACTCCGACTGGCCCGCCGTCGAGGCCTTGCTGCGGGCCAACAAGCTGCCCACCGACGGCGCGCAAGGCCATCTGTCCACCTACCTGCTCGCCACGCACGACAGCGAGGTCGTCGGCTGCGCCGGCACTGAGGTCTACGGCACGGTTGCGCTGCTGCGCTCGGTCGCGGTCGTGCCGGGGCTTCACGGGCAGGGCATCGGTCGCTTGCTGATCGAGCGGCTGCTGCAGGAAGCCCGCTCGCGCGACCTCGGGACGCTGTACCTGCTGACCGACACGGCGCCGGAGTACTTTGCGCAGTTCGGCTTCAAGCGCGTGAAGAGCGAGGACGCGCCTCCCGCGCTGAAGGCTTCGGCCGAGTTCCAGGGCGCTTGTCCGGCCTGCGCGGCCTTGATGCGACTGACGCTGCGCGAGGCGCCGGCCGCCGATGCCGAACTGCCCGTGGCGGTGCTGGGCGCCGGCCCGGTGGGCCTCGCGGCGGTGGCCCAGCTGGTCGAACGCGGCCTGCCCTTCGTCGTGCTGGAGGCGGGTGCCGAGGTTGGTGCCCACCTGCGCGACTACGGCCATGTGCAGCTGTTCTCGCCCTGGCAGTTCAACGTGGATGGCGCGGTAGCGCGCCTGCTGGGCGCCAGCGGCTGGGCCGCACCGCCGCCAACCGAGCTGCCGCGCGCCGCCGAGGTGGTGGACCGTGTGCTCAAGCCCTTCGCCGCGTTGCCCGCGGTGGCGGCCGGGCTGCGCCTGGGCGCGCGTGTCACCGCCGTCAGCCGCGAGGGCCTGGACAAGGTCAAGAGCGCCGGCCGCGAGCAGGCGGCCTTCGTCGTGCGCTACGCGCAAGGTGGCCAGCCCCACGAGCTGCGCGCCCGCACCGTCATCGACGCGACTGGCACCTGGGCCCGGCCCAACCCGCTGGGCGCCGACGGCCTGCCCGCCATCGGCGAGGCCGAGGCGCGCGACCACATCGCCTACGGCATCCCTGACGTGGCCGGCGCCCGGCGCGCGCGCTACGCGGGCCGGCGCACGCTGGTCGTCGGCGCGGGCCACTCGGCCGCCAACGCGCTGCTGGCGCTGGCCGAGCTGGCCCGGCAGGTGCCCGGCACCACGCTCGCCTGGGCCGTGCGTTCGCCGGCGCCGCAGCGCGTCTTCGGCGGCGGCTCGGCGGACGCGCTGCCGGCCCGCGGTGCGCTGGGCGCCTCGCTGCGCCGGCTGCGCGACGGCGGCGCGCTGGCGCTCTTCGCCGGTCTGCGCATCACGCCGAA
>JACPYV010000106.1 GCA_016195825.1 Burkholderiales bacterium
CGCGTCACCCGCGCGCGATGCGCATCGATGGAGAGGTTCAGCGCGGTGCGCATCATGAACGCCTCGGGCTGCACCACGACCTGCTCGCGCTCGTAGCAGGCCAGACGCACCCAGGCCTCTTGCACCAGGTCCTCCGCGTCATGCGCCGAGTTCCCACGGCGCTGCAGCGCAGCACGGATGGTGGCGAGCGTCAGTTTGAGGTTCATGGCCATGGTGGACCTCCCCGAGCCGGGGATCAGCTGCAGACGGCGGTCAACGCGGAACAAGCCGTCGCACGCGGGAACCGCAACGGCGGCGGCTCTGGCCAGTTGGCATCGACGTACCGCTCGGCCCGTTCGCGCAACAGCGCTGCGGCAGCGGCCGGGCTGGCAAAGCCGCCATGCCGGGCCACCACGCGCTTGAGGTACGGGGTCAACTGGTCAGCAACCTCTTGCGCCCGCTCGATGCACCGCCGCGCAGGCGAGACCGAGTCGACCAAGGCCTGATCGACCGCAGTGGCAGACGCGGACAGGGCCGTGACGTTCCGGAAGTGGCGGGCCATGACAGCCGTCATCTCGACACTGTCCGGACCAAGCAAGAACCGGATTCGCTCGACGCCGCGGTGATGGAGATCGAACGCGACAGCGCGCCAAAGAACATCATCTGCACCCGCGCGCGGCCAGCAGCCCAGGAAGTGCGGCAGGCGGTCGGACAGGATGCCCACTGCCAACAGCATCTCCACTGAACGCACCCCAGCGGCGGCGTCCAGGGGAACGGTGAGGCCCTCAAAGAACACGCACTCGTATGAGCGGCAAAGCGGCAGGGCATGAGTGCCTGTGCTGTTCGAGAAGATGCTCATCGCTTGCTCCTTGGGAGGACAGTGACGGACTCAGCAAGGGAGGACTGGTTTCGAGCAATTATATGAATTAGTGTTTATGTGAATCAAGGCATAACGCTGACAGTCATTGTTGTGACTGTCAGCCTGAGCAAACAATTCGGAGATTGCGTTCGGCAGCTGCGTCTTGCTATTGGGCTCACGCAGGTCGAGTTCGCTGAGCGCTGCGGCTTCTATCAGACGTATCTAAGCCGCGTCGAAACGGGTCAAGCCAACCCCACGCTCAACGCCATAGAAGTAATTGCCAACGGCCTAGGGCTCTCCGTCTTCGACTTGTTCGAGCATGTCCGAGAAGTGAACAGCCCTTCCGCAGCAGACTGAGTCGCCAGGCGGGGGCGACCAAGAATTTGTGCTGGTCATGCGGCCTTCCCAAGCTCCGACGGTGCTCGATGGGGCTACGTAGTCCGCCCTGAACGACTCGTTTTCACCTGCGGACGAGCGGTGATCAGTGTGAGATTGCGGAGCTAGGCGACCTCGTTCCAGTTGACACGCCTGCGACGCACAGGAGCGCCAAGGCGAGCACCTCGATCAGGGCGCTATCCAGTGTCAGTGATCGGCATTTACCGGCCACGGTCCGTGGCCCCCAAAGGGCGTCTCGAGTCTTCAACCACCCCCACCACTACCGTCTGAGCTTCTTGCTTGGAGGGCGGCACGGTGGGGCGCAGAAGGATCGAGATGTTCCAGTTCCGACAAGTGCTCGTGCGACTGCGCGCGGGCGACAGGGCGCGCGAGATCGCGCGCAGCGGCATGCTGGGTCGCGACGAGCTCACCGAGTTGACGCGGCTCGCGCAGGCGCAAGGCTGGCTTGACCCGCGCTGCGAGTTGCCCGACGACGCGACCATCGCCACCGCATTGGCCCCACGCAAACGAGCGTCGTCCACCGTCTCCAGCGTCGAGCCCCTGCCCGAGGTCGTGCAGCGCTGGTTCGACGCCGGCGTGCAAGGCAGCGCGATCCACACTGCGCTCAAGCGCGAGCACGCCTTCACCGGTAGCCACTCGGCAGTGCGACGCATGCTGCTGGGCATGCGCGCCGCGGTGACTCCGGAGGCGACCGTGCGGCTGTCGTTCGCGCCCGCAGACGCCGCACAGGTCGACTTCGGTGCCGGCCCTGTTGGCGGCGGTCAGAATCCGCTGTTATTCGGCGGCGAGGACGCGGTTTTGCAGCTGAGCCAGCGACAGCGTCTGAACGGTTCGTCCGGGTCCATTGGCGGCTGCGGCGTCTCAACGACGAGCTGGTCCCGCCAAGCCTGCTGGATCTGCGGAACGTACCGGGCCCACAGCTGCTCGCGCAGGTCCTGAAGGCACGCGAAGACCGCCAACGCCTGCTCGGGCGTCCAGTGCTCGGGTCGACCGGCCAGACAGATGCTGCGCAGGATTGCCCGCCGCCACGCCTCTGAACTTAGGCGGCCATCAGATACGGCAACTGCTGAGCCCAGTGGTGGTGGATCACCCCGTTGTTCAGCAACAGGTTCGTCACGACCTGATCGCTGACCTCAAAGTAGGCGGCCGCATCTTCAATGGCGTACGAAGAGAAGTCGCCATCCAGGAAGGCAAGCAGTGCGTCCAAAGGGCAGAGGAACTCTGCCGCAAACGCGCGCTGGTACTTCTGGCGTGATGTGCTCAGATCGGTCGAGACGAGCCACCGTTGGTCGGTGCCTGGTGGCCGTAGATGCTCGCCTAGGAAGCGCGCCAGCTCAAAGCGCTGTCCGACCGGATTGCGCTTGCGAGGCACGAACTTCCATTGACGACCACTAGTCGGCACAGCAACAGCCACTGGGGAGCGCACCGCCGGCGCAGTCCAGTTGCCAAGTGCCGTGCTGCTCAGCCCCAGCAACTGATGCAGGTATCCGTTGGGCATCGCCTCGCTCACGTTGCCCATCTTGCGGCGCAGCGCCCGCGCATCATGAACGGCTCGCTCCCATGGAGCGCCATCGTCCAGGTGCTCGATGCTGCCAGGAGTCGCTTCGGGTGTCCCGATGACTCCGTCGGCTTGCGCCAACTGCCCGAGATTGGTCAAGTCCGGACTCTGGCCCGCCGACGACATCGCCGGCGCCAGCTCGGATAGGGCTGTGCCGCCCACGCGCTGCTCCCACTGCAGCGCGGCGTCCAGCATGTCGTCTGGACACTCTTCGGGATCAAAGCCCAACTCGGCCTCCAGCTTTCGACGGCGAACCGCCTCTGGGTTCGCGAGATCCTCCTGCAGGAGGGCCCAAAGTTGCGCCAAATCGCCGCCTGCGAGTTCACGGGCGTCTAAACGCGCGATCACGCTCTGCACGAAATGCTGGACGCTCTGCCTGAATCCGCCGCAAGGAACGGCACGTGGCGAATCCAGCCCTTGCAGGTACTGAACCGACTGTTCGGCAGTCATGGACGTTCCGGCCCAGACGTGTACCGACTCCCCGTCAGGAATGAAGATGACGCGCGGCCAGACATAACCGTGATTTGCCGCGCCCAACTCGTGGGCCATGCGCCAGTCGTGACCGGGCTGCTGGTGGGGAAGAGGCTCATGGTTGAGCCGCCACCAGGAACTGGCCAGCCACATCGCCAACGGATAGGCCGAGACGAAAACGTTGTCACGAACGGTCTTCGCCCAAATGTCCTGGTTGCGGGTCAGGCTGACCTCATCAATCGAGATCTTCAGCTGGGCAGCCGTGGCCGCAATTTCTGGATCGCCAGACGACGCGGCCATCCAGTCCGCGGTGATGCGGAGATCAGCCATAGGTTCGTTCCCAGCGGTGGACGACTTCCAACGATAGCGGGTCGGTCTCGGGCATCGGGTAGCCGTGATAGGTCCCAAGCTCGGGGTTCTCCAACTGTGCCTCCATCGCAGTGCCACCCGCTGTGACCGACCAGATGTTCTTGGGCCAGCCCCCAGCCATCCGGTCGCTGACAAGCCCTTTACGCAGGCCGGCCTGAAGCAGCTTCAGAGCCTCATCACGCCGGAAGATCTTGGCGACGTCGCACAGCGACTTCCCCTGCCGCGGATCAGCAGGCGGGGTCAGGTTGAAGTCGCCCGGATTCTTCTTGTGTTCCGGATTGCCACCGTAGCCCACGTGATCGGCCAGCCGGCCAAGTTCTGCGGCGCGCGCTTGCGCTTGCGCAGGCGCGAGCAGCTTGCGTTTCGGATTGAACTGACCGTAGCGGGTTTTCATGCTGGGAGTGGTGAACCGCCAGAGAGTCTACCGGCCCGCCGGTTTCTGCAAGGAGGCGCCAGAAAAGCGCCAAAGTGTCACGGCCAGTGCCTAGCTCGCGTCCGACCGTGGGAGGTGTCGTCTTCGCGATCGGTTTGCGCAGATTTGGCGCAGCGGAATGCGGGATGGGGTGCAACGCGCCCCGGGGCAGGTAAACAGGCCCGCGACGTGGTCTTGACCTCTCGCTTCAAGAAAGATCCCACGCCGCAACGGTCAGACGGTGAGCGCTCGGGCACGCCACCATACGGTCGGGGTCGATCTCGACCTGGCCAACCCAATTCGCCGGCATCACGTAGTCGTCACCGATGATCGCGTCACCGTTTTGCGCAGGTGGGCCATCGGCCAGCAGAGGAATCACGACATCGGCGGGCGCGAAATACAGGTTCGGATAGCCATCGCCGCGGACATTTGCGCGGCACCCCTTTTCTATCAAGCGTTCGAGCCGGTCGAGTTCACCCAGACCGGCCTCCCAGGTCGCCAAGATGAACTCCTTGCGGTCGTCAACATGGCGGCCATGCTCTTCCGGGGTTTGAGTCGAAATGACGCAAACCATATGCGCGCCTGCGAGAGCGGGCGCTAGCCGGCCGACATGCGAAGACAACATGGCTCAGCGAGCTTGCTAAGAATGCGGTTCACTGCCCATAAGCCCGTATTGCAGGGATGTCGACTGCGGCACACATTCCTGCGCATGGCCGTCGATGACCTGACCTTCGCGCGCTTCGTCGTGCGTCATTCGGCGGCCTTGCACCGCATCAGCCGCAGCACCCGCGGCGAGGAGTCGCCGGAGAGCGTGCAGGCAGAAGCATGGCTGATGCTTCGCGAGCTGGAGAGCAAAGGCATCGCCATCAATCTGGACCAGGCCGAGCACTGCTCGATGGTCCTTGCCTATCTTTACCAGAAGCTGGTGCGCTATACCGAGTTGCACATCCGGCATGCCGTGCGGCTCGATCATGGCGCCGACGGTGCCGAAGAGGGAGCCATGCATCCCTTGGCCTACCGCCTGGCGGCCGATGAACACTACGATCCGGCGCGGTCTCTTGCCCGCCGCGAGGAGGAGCAGCAGCGTGGCGAAGAGATGCTGGATCCTCACCGCTCACTGGCGGGCGCATACCTCGAATTGCTGGCGCGCTGCGGCAATGAGATGCCGCGCGCGGCCAATCATCTGATGATCTCACTGTCGTACTGCTACCGCCGCTTCGCCCGCGCTCGGTACGCTGCGGCGCACCAGCATGACCTGCCGCCAGACTGCCTGCGCGAACAGGCGGCCTTCGTGCCGCGACCCTGGCGCCGCTATCGCCTCCTGCGGGCGGCAACTCAGTTGTGCCTCGATTTCGAGGAGCCAAGGATTCTGTTCTAGCCGCTCGGCAGATGCTGCTCCAACCAGCGGTAGCCGATGCGTTCCTGCTCAAGCCGCAGCAGTGGCTGGAGGCGGTCGAAGCGCAGTTCGTCGTACAGCGCCGCCTCGACGGCATCGAGCCGATTCAGCGTATGCCGCGCCGGCTCGGACTCCTCACCCCACGCCGTGCGGTGCGCCAGCAGGGTCTCGCGGTCCATCAGGAAGGACCGGGCGTGCGCGAAGCGGCCGCGCAGTTGGTCCAGGATCGCGAAGCCGTGAGTGTCGATGTCACCCCAGTAGTGCAGCGCGCACTCGTGCAGCCAGGTCGCCCGCGCGAGGCCGTCCCAACCGTAGCCGGCGCCGAAGATGACGATTGATCGCTGCATCGGCGGGAAGGCCAGGAAGTTGGTCTCGTTCTCGGTGATGAAGACGCGCGCCAGCGGCAGCGCGAGTTCGGCGAAGCTCGCGGCGTCTAGCGTGATGTCGGCGAGGCCGCTGCAGCCGGGCAGCATCGGCAGCGCTGGATCGAGCGGCCGGAAACGGATGCGCGCCGGCCTGTCGAGAAAGCCGTAGCGGCGCGCAAACTGGGCCGTGCCGTTGGCCGTGGGGTCGATGGCCTCGGGCGGTAGGACGAGGTCCATCCATTCGGCCAGCAGGCCGCGGTGAGCTTCGATGAACTTGCTGTCTACGCCCGGCAGGTCGACCTGGCGAAGGTAGACGCCGGGCCGCGGATGTGCATGCATCCACGCGACGATGGCGAGCAGCCGGTCCCACCGATCCGCCAGCTCAAGCGCCTGCAGGGGCCGTTTCATCAGCCAGGGCAACAGCATCGGCTGGGCGGCCGCGGCCTTTTGCCAGAGCCCGCGGAAGCGCTCCGTCGCGCGTTGCTGGCCGATGCAGGCGAGTGCGTCTCGCAGGTTGTCGGCCCACGCGACGGCGGGTAGACGCTGGCGGCCTTGCACGCGGTGGCTCCAGTCGCGCGACTCGATGCGCAAGGAGGACATGTTGGCAAGCGTTCGGGCCCACGCGCCGACGGCGTCGAAGCGGTCGCTCAGCTCGGTAGCGGTCGGGCCACGCAGATTCAGGCGCAGAGGCCATGCGATGTGCGCCTCGTCTACTGCGGCGCGCAGAAACTCACCACGTTCCCACAGGCGCTGCAACTGCGCGCATAAGTCGGCCGGCGTGGTCCAGCTCATGACGGGCTAACGCCAGCTTCCTTCTGCGCCCGGTATTCCTCGATGCTCAGGCAACGCAACCGCGAATCGCGCCCACCCTCGTTGTGCACAAAGCCGACGCTGGCTACGAAGGGCTCGATGATGTGGATCTTCTGCAACGGCGTGACGATCAGCAACTGCAGGTTGAGCTGCTGGAACAAACGCAGGCCGTATTGCGCTGATTCGTCGGAGCCGCGGCCGAAGGCCTCGTCGATGACGACGAAGCGGAACGAGCGCGAGCGCGTAGCGCCCCACTCGAGCCCGAACTGGTACGCAAGGCTGGCGGCCAGCACCGTGTAGGCGAGCTTTTCCTTCTGGCCGCCGGACTTGCCGCCGGAGTCCGAATAGTGCTCGTGCTCGCTGTTGTCCGCGCGCCAGCGCTCGCTGGCCGAGAACAGGAAACCATTGCGCACGTCGCTGACCTTGGCGGTCCAGCGCCGGTCGACCTCGGCCAGGCCTTCGCGGCCGCGAAAACGATCAATGATGCGCTTGACCTGCAGGAACTTGTCCTCTGAGTACTGTTCGTCGCCAGAGCCTGTCAGCGCGCCCTCGGTGCAGGCGCGCAGATCCTGCTGGAAGTCGCGGATCTCGGCGTCGGGGCTGAGCTGGGCGACCAGCCGGATGAAGCGCCCGGGGTTGTAGTCGATGACCTGCAACGACTGGTTGATGAGCTCGACCCGCTCCTTGATCGTCTCGCGCTCGCGCGCCAGCTGCGCGTTGAAGTTGGCGATCTCGTTGATCGTGTTGACGTTGAGCAGCTCCTTGAAGCGGGCTTCAAAGCGCGGCAGGTCGTCTCGCTGCAGGCCGTCGACAAGTCGCCCGTACTCGGGCAGCGCGGCCAGGCTCACATCGATCTCTGCGGTCTCGGTCTTGAATTCCTCGTTGAAGCCGCGCATCGCGTTGACGATGCGCTCGGCGAGTCGGGCAAGGCGCTTGTCTTCCGCGTCGATACGGTCCTGAAGCCATTTGCGCAGGTCTTGCTCGCGGTTGTCGCATGACTCGACGGAGAGCTGGTGCTCACCCAGTGCCTCGGCGCGCCAGGCCTCCAGGCTGCTGAGCTGCGCGACTGCCAGCGGGCTCGCGGTATGGATGGAGTGGGCCTGCTCCGCCAACTCCGTCGCGGCCTCAGTCTTGCTCTTGACCTCGCCGCGCTTGCCCAGCAAGTCGCTGCGGCGACCGTCGAGTTCCTTCAAGCGCTGGCGCACGTCCTCGAGCTGCCGACCGAGCACTTGCAGCGCATCGGAGGCGGCCTCCAGTCGCACGCGTTCGTCCGCAAGCTGTGCGATCTCGCGGGCCAGGCACTGCCAGTCAATCTCCGCATGACGGGTGAACTCCTCCAGCCGCGACAGTGCGTCCAGCCGACCGTCGAGCTGACGCCGAGCGGCCTGCACTGCGGCCAGCCTTGCTGCCTGTTCGGCGAGTTCGGTCTCCAGCCGCGCACGCCGGTCGCGCAGCGCGCGTAGCTTGTCGGCATTGCTCCAGCCAAGTACGTATCGGCTGCGGTCATCGATGGCGCGACGGTCGTCCTTCTCGTGGCGGCCGCCGGGGTCCTTGATCTGGCCCGCGCGGGTGATGGCGCGGGCCTCACGGCGGAATTGATCGGCGCTGTCACAGCAGGCGATGTCGTAGCGAGCGCGCAGTTCTTGCTCCAGCCATTCGGCCAGCGGCGAGTCGGGCTTGACGGCGAGCCTTCGCACCATCGACTGCGGGTGCAGCGCAGCACCTGGCGCCACCTTGCGCGGGCGGACGTGGAAGTAGACCAGGCGCGCGCGCAGGTGCTGCCGGTCCACCCAGTCGGAGACAGCCTTGTAGCGTGCGTCGGGCACCAAGAGCGCCAGGCCGAAGCCGCGCAGCAGGCGCTCGGCGGCGCCCTGCCAGTCGCGTTCGTCCTCGCGCACCTGAATCAGCTCGCCGGCGAAGGGCAGTTCATCCTCAGACAGCCCCAGCGCCTGGCACAGCGCCTCGCGGATGCGCAGCTGGACCACGTCAATATTGCTGCGGCGGTGCTGCAGGCTGTCAATCTCTTCGTCCAGCGCCGCGTGTTCTTCGCGGTCCTTGCGCCAAGCGAAGTCCTGCTCGCGCTCGCGGTTGCCGAGGTCGGCGATGCGTTCGCGCAGCGAGGCGGCATGCGAGGCGATGGCGCGGTGCTGCGCAAGGAAGGCAACTTCATCGGCGGGTGGCATCTCGTCGATGAGCGCAAGCAGCTCGGCATGGCGCGTGGCGCGCTGGCGGCGCTGGGTCTGCTCGACTTCCTTGCGGCGGATCTCCGCGGCGAGCTGTTCGAGCCGGTCGCCGCCGTTGGTGCGCAGCGCGGCCTCCAACTGGCCGGCCTCGGACTTCACGGCGTCGATCTCTTGGTCGAGCCTTTCGATCTGCGCGTCGAGCCGGGTTGCATCTTCAGCCAACAGCGCCAGGCGACGCGTCAGCAGCTCGCCCTTCAGGCCGGCGAAATACGGCCGCAGCGCATCACGGCCCTCGCGCCAAGCCTGGATCTCGGTGCCCAGCGCTGCATGGCGCTGGCCGTCGCCGATCAAAGGAGCCAGCAGCTCGACCTGGCGCTTGGCCTTCAGCACGGCCTGGTGAGCGCGGTCGAGGTCATCAAAGTGGCGGATCAGCTCCTCGATGCGGGTGCCCACGTCGAAAGGCTCCAGCATGTGGTGGCGCACGAAGTCAGTCAGGTTGCCAACGGATTTCATCGACACCGTCTGGTGGAACAGCTCCAGCGCCTGCTCGTGCTCGATGCCGAAGCGCCGGCGGAACCAGGCGCCGTAGGGCGGGTAGCTGTCGAACAGTTCGCAACCGGCAGCGCGCAGCTTCTTGCGCAAGCCGACGATGTCGCTGCCGAATCCGGTGAAGTCGCTAGCAATGTCCAGCACCCGCTCGGCCGCGACGTAGAACTGCGCCGGCTTACCCTGAGGGTCCTTCAGCCAGAAGACCTGTGCCAGCGTGACCGTGCTGTCGAAGCCCTCGTTGTGGAAGCTGCCAAGGATCACTGAGTAGCTGCTCGCATCGCGCAATGCCACGGCGCGGGCGCTGCCGGTGACTTCGTTGCGCTCGCTCTTGTAGTGGCCCAGCACGTAGGAGCGCAGGCTGCGCTCGCGCGCATCGGCGCCGGCCGCCTTGTTGTAGGCGACGCGATGCGCGGGCACGAGCAGGGTCGTGATCGCGTCCACCAGCGTGGACTTGCCGGAGCCGATATCGCCGGTCAGCAGACCGTTGCGGCCGTCCAGTTCGTGGCGCCAGACGCGTTTGTCGAAGGTGCCCCAGTTGAGCACTTGGAGGCACTGCAGGCGAAAGCCGACGCGGGCATCGTCACTGCCGAAGTCCAGCCCCAGTGCTTCGTCCATTTCGCGCTTCATGGCGCTGCTTCCTTGTCGGACAGTGCCGTCCTGTAGGCCTCCAGCCGCGCGTCGAACTCGGCAAGCCATTGCGCGTCGACGAAGGCCTTGAGGATGCGGCGCACCTCGAAGTGCTCGGCGGCACCCGCGGCGGCTTTCAGCCTGCGCAGAAAGCCGAGGTCGGCGACGCGGTTGATCGTCGACTCCACCTGGTCGATCAGCTTGGCCTCGTTGGAGCCCTCGGGCAAGAACACGCGCATCAGCTCGACGATGTCCTCGCGGGCAAGCACCAGACGGGTGTTATCGCCACCGCCCGCGTCGAACTCCGCCAGCCGCCGGCGCAGCAGCGCCAGCATCAGGCTCACCGGGTAGGACAGCGACCGGCGCGCAACCAGTCGCGGCAGGCGCGGCACGCCCTCTGCTTCGTCGGGATCGGGGCGGCTCTTCAGGAAGGCATAGCCTTCGGATTCATCAAGCAGCAGGTCCAGCAAGAGCACGCCGGCCTGCTCACGGACCCGCGCCTGCAGGCGCAGCAGGCTGGCCCAGAGACGCTCGTCGTCCTCGCGGTAGAGCACACTCTTGAGCAGATGGATCATCAGCACGGACAGCTCGGGTGCCGCGGGTGTGGCCTGGGCTTCCTGTTGTGCTTCGCCTTGCATTGCGCCAATTGTCCCGGGTTCAGCGCGAGAAAATCACGCGCGGCAACCGCGCCTCGCGCGTGACCGGCTCGCCCTGTGCATCGCAGGTGTACCAGCGCACCGGCTCCGTCACGGCATCGTCGACCGTCGTGTGGGCATCATCCGCGTGAGCCAGTTCCAGCCAGGCCACCAGCTCGGCCAGGCCCTGGCTCAGAGGCTCGGCCTCAAGCAACTCGTGCAGAGTCAACTGCGATCTGCTGCGCAGGGCCTGCTGCAAGGTGGCTCTCAGGCGCTCCTTGTCGACGACGAACTGATCGAACAGGCGCGCGGTGTCGATATCTTCATCAGTCGCAGCAGCATCCAGCGCCAGGTCCGCCAGCCTCACCTTCCGGCTGGGCGTGAACAGCGGGCGCTCCTGGCTCAGTGCGATGTCCGCGCTCATCTCGTTCAGGTGCATCGGCGCCTCGGGCGGTGGCTGGCCGCGCAGCGACAGGGCCTTGCCCTCGATGCCGCGCAGCAGCTCCAGGATGCGACGGTTCTCGACGAAGGCGCGGTCGTCCAGGAAGCGGCGCAACTGCTGCGAGAGCTGAGCGACGGTGCGCTGCGTGTGCTCGCCAGCCTCCAGCCAGTCGTGGTGGACACGGCGCATGCGCGGCTCCGGCTTCAACGCGGCCACGGCGGGCAAAGCCAGCACCTGATCGAGCCGTTCGGACAACTGTTCCTGCCGGCGACTGGACATCAGGAAATCCCAGAAGGCGCGGAAGCTGCGGCCCTGGTCCGAATCGCCGATGGCATCGCGCTCGCCAAGGATCTCGTCCAGCAGCGCACCCTTGGCGCCTTCCCACAGCGCGACTTTCTCGCGCACCCGCCGGTCCAGGCTGCGGAAGTTGTGCTCCACCTCGCGGAAGTCTGAGAGCAGCTCGCGGGCCAGTTGCTGAAATTGCTGGAAGCGGTCCCTGACGGCGGTGTCGTCCAGCAGCGCCACGTCGCCGGCGCGCACGCGAGCGATCTCTGCATCGATCTCGTCGCGCTTCTTCCGCAGGTCGTCCAGGCGGCGGGCCGGATCAATTTCGGTGCCCGCACCGATCTGCTCCAGCAGCGCGAACAGCGTCAGCAGCCGTGATTCGGTGCCGACGAAGGGGCGGTCACTCAGCGACACCAGCCAGGCGATGGCTTTCTCGGTGGCCGGCGTCAGGTCGAACTGCGCCTCGTCGCTGCCCGGCTTGTAGAACTTGCGCAGCCAGCCCTTGTCGGTGCCGGCCCAGTCGTTCAGATACTCCGTTGCACCCTTCGGATAGGCGTCCTCGCCCAATTGCTCGCGCAGCGCGAAAAGGTCGTCCTCCAGCGCCTCGGCCAGGTCCGCCTCGCTCATTGTTCGGACATTGGGCAGCACGAACGTGCGGTGCAGGAAGGCGGCTACCAGCGGGGCGTGCGCGGAGGCGAGAAGCCGCCAGGCGGGGTGGCGCTCGCGCAGGGTTTTGAGGGTGGCGTGGTCGAGCGGCATGAGCTCAGTCAGCCCCCCCGCCGAAGTCGCGCGAGCCCGCCGGGCATCCAACCGTCGGCGTGCTGTGTCGAATGGCTAACGCCAGGTCGCAGTCGGTAACGCTGGTGGCGCACATGTCGGTGATCTGTTGGTCGAAACGTCGCAACAACATGTAAAGCAGATATCCGAGCCATCAGGAAAAACGCCTGGCAGATCCGGGCGCTCGGATGGTGTTACAGCCGGTCAGCTCGTTTCACCATCCGTGGCAGGAAGTTTTCACTTACTTGGCACGGATTTCACTTTCTGTGGCACCCGACATAATTTTTAGACGTCGATGTTCCCAGCCCGCAGCGCGTTGGTCTCAATGAAATCCCGCCGCGGCTCCACCTCGTCGCCCATCAGCATCGTGAAGACCTTGTCCGCCTCGATGGCGTCGTCGATCTGCACGCGCAGCAGGCGGCGGACGTTGGGGTCCATGGTCGTCTCCCACAGCTGCTCAGGGTTCATCTCGCCCAGGCCCTTGTAGCGCTGGCGGCCGACGGCCCCTTCGGCTTGGCTCATGAGCCAGGCCATGGCGGCGCGGAAGTCGTCGACCTTGTGCTCCTTGGCCTTCTCGCCCTCGCCCTTGCGCACGACGGCGCCATGCTGGATGAGGCCCTGGAAGCTCAGGCCCGCGTCGGCCAGCACCTCGTAGTCGGCGCCGTGCACGAAGTCGGCGTGGATGACGCTGGCGCGCACGTTGCCGTGGTGGGTTCGGGCGATCTTCAGGAAGAACTTGTCGGTGCGCGGGTCAGTCTCCACCGTCACCAGCGCGTCGTGCAGCAAGCCCTTGAGGCTGGCGGCGCTGGCTTCGGCTTCTTCCTGGGTGTCGAGCTTGAGCGCCAGGCCGTTGGCCAGGATGTGCAAGGCCTCGATGTCCATCCAGTTGGACAGGCGCTCGATGACGGACTGCGCGGCCACGTACTTGCGGGCCAGCGTGTCGAGGGTGTCGCCCTTGAGGGTGTCGCCGGTGCCGGTGTCCAGGCTGGCGTCCTGCAGCGCGACCTTGAGCAGGAAGCTGTCGAGCTCGGGCGCGTCCTTCAGGTATTGCTCGTGCTTGCCGACCTTGACCTTGTAGAGCGGCGGCTGCGCGATGTAGATGTGGCCGCGCTCGCAGAGCTCGGGCATCTGGCGGTAGAAGAAGGTCAGCAGCAGCGTGCGGATATGGGCGCCGTCCACGTCCGCGTCGGTCATGATGATGATGCGGTGGTAGCG
>JACPYV010000097.1 GCA_016195825.1 Burkholderiales bacterium
ATCATCAGGTCCAGCACCAGTGCCGACGCACGGTGCGCGGCCAGCCAGGCCAAGGCCGCCGGGCCGCTCTCCACCGCCACGGCACCGACCCCCACCTGGGCCAGCGACGCGCACATCAGGTCGCGCGCCGAGGCCTCGTCGTCGACCACGAGCACGGTGAAACGGTTCCCGCTCGCCGGCCGCAGCGGCGCCAGCACGCGCTCCAGCTCGGCCCGGTCGAGCGGCTTGGCCAGCACGTCGGCCACCAGGAAGGCGACTTCGGCCGAGGCATCGCCGCCAAAGCCCAGGGCCTTGACCGGCGTGTGCTGCGAAGCGCCGGACGCCCGCAGGTCGGCCAGCATGGCCAGACCGCGCGCGTCGGGCCACGCCAGGTCCAGTGCCAGGCCGCGGTAGTGACGCACCCGGGTCAGTTGCACGATCTCGGCCGCGCTGGCGGCCGTATCGGTGTCGAAGCCGGCATGGGTCAGCTCGCGGGCGAGGCCGTCGCGCCAGGGGTGGTCACGCAGCGCCACCAGCAGGCGCGGGTCGTCACCGGCCTGTTCCTGCTGCGCACCGGCCCAGCCCGACTGGCGCGGCAGCACGGCGTAGAAGCAGCTGCCCTTACCGGGCTGGCTGTAGACCCCGACACGCCCGCCCTGGGCCTCGACCAGCCGGCGCGTCAGCGCCAGGCCCAGGCCCGTGCCCTGGTGGCGCTTGGCCAGTCCGTCATCCAGCTGCTGGAACTCGACGAACAGGCGCGCCAGGTCGGCGGGCTGGATGCCGATGCCACTGTCCCGCACCTCCAGCCGCCAGCGTTGCGCACCCTCGCCCAGGGCGCGCACCTCCACGCGCCCGCCGGGCTCGGTGAACTTGATCGCGTTTGACAGGTAGTTCAGCAGCACCTGCTTGAGCCGGCCGGCGTCCAGGTGGACGTGATGCAGTTCGGGCGCGATGCTGGACACCAGGCTCAGCCCCCGCTGCTCGGCGAGCACCGAGACCGTGGCCATCAGCTCGTCCACCAGCGCCGGCAGGTCCACGGTCTCGGGCCTGAACGTGAACTTGCCGGCCTCGATCTTGGACAGGTCCAGCACGTCGTTGATCATCTGCAGCAGATGATGGCCGCTCTGTGAGATGTGGTGCAACGCGGCCGGATAGCGCGGCGACCCGGGCGGGATCGCACCGGCGGCCAGCAGGTCCGAAAACCCGATGACGGCGTTCAGTGGCGTGCGCAGCTCGTGCGACATGTTGGCCAGGAACTGGCTCTTGAGACGGCTCGCCTCGTGGGCGCGGCGGTTCTCTGCCTCCAGCCAGGCGGCCTGCTGGCGCGCCTGCTCGGCGGTGCGCATGGCGGTGACCTCGGCGACTAAGCCGACCACGCGGGCCGGCCCGCTGTCGTCACGCGCCACGCGGGCATCCATGCGCAGCCAGTGCAGGCTGCCGTCGGGCCAGACGGCGCGGAACTCGGCATGCCAGGGCGCATCGCCGCTGCGCATCGCGTCCAGCGCGTCGCGCACCGCCGCGCGGTCGTCGGCCAGCACGGCGTCCAGCAGTTGCTCGCGCCCCCAATCGGCCGGCCCGCCCTCCACCAGACCGAAGCACTGGTTGAAGAGGTCCGAACGGTGCAGGTGGCCGCTGTTCAGCTCCAGCTCCCAGTCGCCCAGCGCCGCGGACTCGAGGGCGAAGCGCAGCCGCGCCTCGCTCTGGCGCAAGGCGGTCTCGATCTGGCGCTGATGGGTCAGGTCGCGCGCAGAATTGACGCCGCCGATAACCTGGCCGCTCGCGTCCCGCAGCGGCGAGACCTGGGCCGAGATGTCGATCCGCCGCCCGTCCTGGGTGACCCGCACGGTGCGGAAGGGAGGGACCTGGCGGCCCTGGGCCAGCTCGCCCAGGATGCGCCGCTCCTCGGCCTCGCGCTCGGGCGGCACCAGCATCATCACCGGGCGCCCCACGGCCTCGGCAGCGCTGTAGCCGAACATGCGCTCGGCCGCCGCGTTCCAGTTGGTGATCAGGCCGTCGGGCGACTTGACGATGATCGCGTCGGCCGACGACTCCACGACGGCCGCGAGCCGCCGGACCTCGGCCTCGGCCTGGGTCAATGCGCCGATGTCACGGAAGACGATGCTGACACCGCGCACGCGGCCGTCGACATGGCGGGTCAGGCCGGCATGCAGCTCGACCGGCGTGCGCCGGCCGTCTCGCGCGATGCACACCACCTGCTGGCGGCGCAGGCCCTCACCCTGGCTCTCGCGCTCGGCCACCACGTCGACCGGGTTGCGCGCACGCAGATCGTCCGATCGGCCGACGCGCTCGAACACCTCCCAGACGCCACGCCCGACGGCATCCGCCGCCGTCCAGCCGGTGATCTGCTCGGCCACGGCATTGATACGCGTCACACGGCCCTCGCCATCGGTCGTGATGAAGCCGGCATCGATGCTGGCCAGCGTCGCCGCCAGGGCTTGCTCGGTTTCGAGCAGGTCGTCCTCGGCGTCGCGGCGGCGGCCGGCTTCGGCCTGCAGCTTGTGCAAGGTGTCGCTCAACTCCCGGGCCGACGGGATTTTCAGCAGCTGGGGCCACTGCCGCCAGGCCACCAAAGCGGTCAGCACGGAGGCCAGCGCCGTGACGGCTTTGCCCGCCGTCTGCACGCCGTAGTCCGGCCGCCAAATGGTCCAGACGTCCAGCACGTGGGTGGCACCGCAAGCCAGGATGAACAGCCCGAAGAGCGCGGCCAGGCCGCCGAAGTTCAGCTCCGGACGCCGCCGTACATAGGCCAGGATGAGCACTGGCAGGGAAAAATAGGCCAGCGCGATCGCCAGGTCGGCGCCCACCATGGTCCACAGCAGACCGGGCGACCACTGGAAGCAATAGCCATGAGGCAGGAACCCCGAGCGGGCGACCAAGCCGGTGAGTGCGTCCATGCTGTCCTCCTTGGGTGCCCTGGTGTCTGGGGACCCTGTCGGACCATTGTGCGCCTCGCTAACGGCTTATTGCTTGCCAGGTTCGCTACCGCACAGACGGCGCCAAGAATCCGGCGTACTGGGCCATGAAGCGCTCCCGCCCTTCGCGCTCGAAGGCCTGCGGGTCCCAGTCGCCGGGCAACAGCAGGCGAGCCGCCGGCTCGGCGCGGAACCGGTAGACCCAGGCGTCGTCGGCGCGGCCGTCCGGCAGCTCCACCGGCACCTGCACACGCTCGTAGTCCGCGCCTTCGAAGGCGTCGAGCCGCGCCCACACCGACGCGTCGATGCCGCGGTACAGCCGCCCCTCGATCACGCCGGCCACGGCGGGACGCAGACCGGGATAGTCCTCGCCCCGCACGGGGTGGCGGCTGTGACCGCGCAACCGCGCGGGCTCCGAGGGCAGCGCACGCCCGCAGACGCGGGCCATGATGTCGGCCCACATCAGCGAGCCGTAGGTGAAGCAGGCGTTCGGGGCCACGGCCTCCGTCACTGGACCTTCTGCGCCAGCTCGCCGCGCGCGTAGGCGCCGGCGATGTCGGTCAGCGTGCGGCCCTTGATCTTGCCGGCCTGGCCCTCGCAGCCGAACTGCAGGTAGCGCTCCCTGGCGATAAGCTTGGCGGCCTCGCGGGCGGGCTTGAGCCACTCGCGGGCGTCGAACTTGTCGGGGTTCTCGGCCAGGAACTTGCGCACCGCACCGGTCATCGCCAGGCGGATGTCGGTGTCGATGTTGATCTTGCGCACACCGTGCTTGATGGCTTCCTGGATCTCCTCGACTGGCACGCCGAAGGTCTCCTTCATCTTGCCGCCGTACTGGTTGATGATGGCCAGCAGGTCCTGCGGCACCGACGACGATCCGTGCATGACCAGGTGGGTGTTGGGGATGCGCGCGTGGATCTCTTTCACGCGGCCGATGGCCAGGATGTCGCCCGTGGGCTTGCGGCTGAACTTGTAGGCGCCGTGGCTGGTGCCGATGGCGATGGCCAGCGCGTCCAGTTGCGTGGCCTTGACGAACACGGCGGCCTCCTCGGGGTCGGTCAGCATCTGGCTGTGGTCCAGCTTGCCTTCGGCGCCGATGCCGTCTTCCTCGCCGGCATCGCCGGTCTCCAGGTTGCCCAGGCAGCCCAGCTCGCCCTCGACCGTGACGCCTACCTTGTGCGCCATCTCGACCACCTTGCGGGTGACCTCCATGTTGTAGTCGAACGAGGACGGCGTCTTGCCGTCTTCCATCAGCGAGCCGTCCATCATCACGGAGCCGAAGCCCAGGTCGATGGCGCCGGCGCAGATCTTGGGGCTGGTGCCGTGGTCCTGGTGCATGACCAGCGGGATGTGGGGGTACATCTCGGCGGCGGCCTGGATCAGGTGCTTGATGAAGGGCTCGCCGGCGTACTTGCGGGCGCCGGCGCTGGCCTGCAGGATGACCGGTGCACCGACTTCGTCGGCTGCGGCCATGACGGCCTGCACCTGCTCCAGGTTGTTGACGTTGAAGGCTGGGATGCCGTAGCCGTGTTCAGCGGCGTGGTCCAGCAACTGGCGCATGGAGACGAGAGGCATGGGAATTCCCCGGGTGGAGTTGAGAAATCTGGGCCGACTGCGGCTCCCAACGTACTTGGTAACCGCGCCGTAACTGGTTGGGGATTCTATGGAGTCGGTAGCGACCCCACCCCCCGCGGTTGAAGTAGTCAGCACAATGCGCGCTCATGACAAGACTGGTGTTCGACCACCTCACCAACTGGATCACCGCTGCGGCCAGCGAGCATTCGCACGATCTGGCCGCCCACATCGAGGAGCGCACCGGCGCCAGCCATCGCGCAGCCATGGCGGCGCTGAAGCGGCTGGTGGATGCGGGCTGGCTGACCCGCTCGGGCACCGGCCGCCGCCCCGTGTTCTCGCCCGGCAGCCTGCGTCAGGTGGCGCGCAGCTACACGCTCTACGGCCTGCAGGAAGACCTGCCCTGGCAGCGCGACTTCGCACCCCACTTCGCGTTGCCCAGGCACGTCGAGCGCATGGTGCAGCACGGCTTCACCGAGCTGGTCAACAACGCGGCTGACCACTCCGGCGGCAGCAGCGTCACCGTGTCGCTGCGCCAGACGCCCACCCACGTACAGCTCCTGGTCAGCGACGACGGCTGCGGCGTGTTCGACAAGATCTGCACGGCGTTCGACCTGGATGACCCGCAGCACGCGATGCTGGAACTGAGCAAGGGGCGGCTGACCAGCGCGCCCGACGCGCACACCGGCCGCGGCCTGTTCTTCAGCAGCCAGTTGGCCGATGTCTTCGACATCCACGCCAACAACACCGCCTACCAGCGCCGCGCCTGGGAAAGCAGCGGCTGGAGACGGGGCCGCGCGCTGCCACGCCAGGGCAGCTCCATCTACATGGCGATCGCGCTGAACACCACGCGCACGCTGGACGGGGTGATGGAGGCCTGGAGCACGCAGGGCGACGGCATCGAATTCGACCAGACCCGGGTGCAACTGCGCCTGCTGGCCGGCGAAGGCTTGGCGCTGGACTCGCGCGCCCAGGCGCGGCGTGTCGGCTCGCGGCTGACGACTTTCAAGCGCGCCGAGATCGACTTCGACGGCGTGACCGACGTGGGCCACGGCTTCACGGACGAACTGTTCCGCGTGTTCGCCAAAGCCCATCCGGAGATCGAGCTGGTGCCGGTGAACACCACGCCGCGCATCGCGGCGCTGGTGAAGAGCGCACGCGCCGGCTAGGACCCGTTCAGCGAAGGCCTGGGCTCACAACCAGCTCAGCCAGCGCCCGTGCGGGTGCGACCAGCCCAGCGCGCGCTCCGCAATGCGACCCGAAGCCACCCAGCGCAGCACCCACAGCGTGGCCGATGCCGCGACCTCGCCGGCCGGCAGCGCGGGCAAGGGCGGCGGCTCGCGGTCGCGCGCGCTGAGAGCCGGCAGCTCGCCGCAGATCCAGGCCAGGCCGCGGCTCAGCGCCAGCCGGTCCACCGTCGCGCGCAGCCGCGCCAGGTCGGCGTCGTTGAAGTAGTACAGCACCCAGCTCGTCAGCAGCACGGGCTGCACGCCGGCGGGAAGGCCGGCCAGCCACGGCTCGATGGCGGCGATGCAGTCGTCGGCCTGTCGCAGCGTGTGCGGCAAGGCCTGCATCTGGGCTGCGGCGCGGTCCAGACGCTCGCGGCGGGAGGCGTCATGCGGCCACAGGCAGGCCTGCAGCCAGCGCAGTCGTGCGGGGTCGGTCACGTCCACCGGCGCCGGGTCCAGGCCATGGCGCAGCGCGATGCGCCAGGCCGGGTCGGCGGGCAGCGCCGCCGTGCCCAGCCAGCGCGACTCGATCTCGGCGCGCGCGCCGTCACGCACGGCGCCTCGCTCATGCCAGCGCCCGTCCTCGGTTGCGTAGCGCAGCGCGTACCGGTCCACGCCCAGGTTGAGGCCCGCGCTGCAGCCGAAGTCCAGCAGCGCGAGATCGCACGCACCGGTGGCCGCCGCCGCCGCGCCCAGGGCGGGCAGGATCGCAGCACCGCGGGCGATCTCGTTGGTCTGCGTCGCACCCGAGCGCAGGTGCTGCACCAGCGCCGGCCATTCGCGCGCCAGGCAGGCCGTCAACGCCGCGGCCAGGCCCGCGTCGGCCCCCCGGTGGCCGCCGGCGCTGGGGTAGTAGGCCGCCAGCTCGGGGGCCGCGCCGGCCAGCACGCGCTCGTGCAGCGCCGCCAGCAGCAAGTTGGCCTTGCGCTGCTCGGGCGGCGCCTCGGCCAGCAGCGCCAGCGCCCGCTCGTCCTCGGCCGCCACGGCGCAAAGCGCGGCGTAGAGGGGCTCCTGGCTGCACTCCTCGCGGCCGAAGCGGCGCATCAGCGTCGACAGTGTTTTTGCGTTTTCCATGGCCTCAGCATAGGCAGCCGGCCACGCGCCTTGTGTCGGGCAGCCGACAATGACCCATGCCCGACGACGACGCGCTGTGGCGGGTGTTCGCCGCCAATTTTCCCGGCCTGACGCTGCCCGCACGGGTGGCCGACCGGCTGCCTGCCCTGGTACCGCGGCGCCGCCTCGCCGACGGCCGCAGCCTGTTCGTGCAAGGCCACAAGCCCGCGGCCTTCTACGCGGTGGCGGCCGGCGAGATCGAGACGCGCTTCACCGGCGCCGACGGCGCGGTGTCGGTCATCGAGCATGTCGGCCCGCCACGGCTGTTCGGCCTGGCGGCCTTCGCCGCCGGGCAGGCGGCGGAGTACGAGGCGGTGGCGCGCGGCCCCTGCGAGGTGCTGGTCATCGGCCGCGAGGCCTACCTGCTGCTGATGGACGAGGCTCCGGGCTTTGCTCGGGCGCTCCTGGCGGAGTTCGCGCGGCGCTACGACGGCACCCTGAGGCTGCTGCAGGCGGCGCGCCACCAGGGGGCCGCGGAGCGTTTCGCGTTGGCCCTGGCGCAGTTGGCGCGGGAACGGGGCGCGCCGGAAGGCAAAGGCTGGGTGGAGGTGCGGGCCACGCAGGCCGAACTGGCGCGCCTGGCCCACCTGTCACGGCAGACCGCCAATGAACTGCTCGCCGCTGCCGAAGCCGCCGGCCATGTGAAGCGGGGTCGGGGCCGCTGGCTGTGGCGACCCTGACGCGCCTGCGGGTGGCCCGGCTCAGCCGGCGGCCAGCGCCGCCTCGATATCGCCGCGCAGCTTGTCCGGCGCGTCGTTGGGTGCGTAGCGCTTGATGACCTGGCCGTCGCGGCCGATCAGGAATTTGGTGAAATTCCACTTGATCGCCTCGGTGCCCAGGAAGCCCGGCTTCTCGCTCTTCAGGAACTTCCACAGCGGATGCGCGTCGCCGCCGTTGACCTTGATCTTCTGCATCATCGGGAAGCTGACGCCGTAGTTCAGCTCGCAGAAGCTGGCGATCTGGTCGTTGCTGCCCGGGTCCTGCCCACCGAATTCGTTGCTCGGGAAGCCGATGACGACCAGCCCCTTGGGACCGTAGTCCTGCCAGAGCTGCTCCAAGCCCTTGAATTGCGGCGTGAAGCCGCATTCGCTGGCCGTATTGACCAGCAACAGCACCTTGCCGCGCTGGGAAGCCAGAGACGCAGGCTCGCCCTGGATGGAAACGGCCTGGAAGTCGAAGACGCTCTCGCTCATGGGTCCTCCCTAGAAAGAACGACACCCATGCTAACGCCGGGCGTTCCCGAGGGTTTGTAGCATGGCGCCTGCCGCGCGGCAGGCCTTCCAATCGCGCGAACTTCCGGGCCTCCCGTCCAGGGCGGCAACCGGTCAGCAACCTGTAGCGAACTCCCACTTTCATGGATCACCTGGCTTGCTTCACCCCGGCCGATCTGGCCGGTCGCACCCCGCCCGACCTGGGCACGTTCCGTTGGAAGCTGCTGGCCCAGGGCGACTCATGGTTCTCCAACGCGCGGGCCAAACTCAATGCCCACGCCAACCTGCTGCAGGAGCTGGTCTTCAAGGCCACCGTCGCAGCGGTGAACTGCGCCGGCACCGGCAATGCGCTGTCGCACATGGTGGATCTGGAATCCAACCCCGATTTCGTACGCCTGCTGACCGGGGCCGACGCCCCGGCCTGGGATGGCATCCTGCTGTCCATGGGCGGCAACGACCTGATCGCCGCCGCCCGCACGCCGGCCCACAACTTGAACGGCGAGCCCATCCCGCTGGAGCTGCGCCTGCTGCGCCGCCAGACCGAATGGGGCCCGCCATCGGCCGGGGTCGCGCGCTACTTCTCCGAGCCGGGCTGGGCCACCTACGCGGCCTACCTTCGCGCCAACGTCAAGCACCTGCTGAGCCTGCGCGACCAGGGCCGGTCGGCGGGCAAGCCGGTCTTCATGCACTGTTACGCCGTGCCCATGCCCCGCCCGGCCGGTGCCGAGGGCAATGACGAACTGGGCGCCAGCGGCCCGTGGCTGTTCCCGGCGCTGAAGGCCTACGGCGTGCCCAGCGCGGACTGGGCGGCGGTGAGCCGGCTGATGGTTTTCCACCTCGCACAGCTGCTGAAGAGCATCGCAGCGGACAAGGAAAACTTCCCCGCGCTGTTCATCTTCGACTCGACCGCCGTGCCCCTGGCACTGGCCGCGCCGGGCTCGACGGGCATCAGCGGCGACTGGCACAACGAGATCCACCTCAACCACAGCGGCTGC
Source organism: Burkholderiales bacterium (assembly GCA_016195825.1). Lineage (GTDB taxonomy): Bacteria > Pseudomonadota > Gammaproteobacteria > Burkholderiales > Burkholderiaceae_C > Pelomonas. The sequence continues at coordinate 9,030 of JACPYV010000097.1, forward strand.
TTCAAGATCGCACGCGCCTGGAGTGAGCACATCGAGATGGTGCTGGACGGCAAGCACCTGATCCAGCCCGCGCCCACCCGCAAGGGCCGCGGCGGCAGCTCCAGCAGCAGCTGATCAGCGGTCCACGGGTTTCAGGTCGTCGGAGCGAGCCAGGTCGAGCAGGTGCTCGACCTCTTCCTTGTGCTCCACGAGGTTGCGCTGGTGCCAGCGCCGTATCCACCACATCGTGCCGGCCACCACCACGCCAAAGATGGTGATGGCGCCGAAGGCTGACAGGCCGAAGCGCGTCATGGCGGTGTAGAACGCGCCCAGGCCCAGGATGCAGGCCTGCTCGTTGAAGTTCTGAACCGCGATGCTGCGGCCTGCTCCCATCAGGTTGTGGCCCCGGTGCTGCAGCAGCGCGTTCATCGGCACCACCATGTAGCCGCCGATGCCGCCCAGCAGGATCAGGAAGGGTGCGGCCACCCAGACGTTGCCGATCAGGTTCATGAAGATGACCAGCAGGCCCATCGCGATGCCCAACGGGATCACCGACGTGGCCCGGTCCAGCCGGCAGTACAGCGACGCCAGCACGGCGCCAACCGCCGTGCCGATGGCCACCACGCCCACCAGTGACGATGCCTGCTGCGTGCCGTAGCCCAGCGCCGCGGCGGCCCAGGCCAGCACGATGTAGCGCAGGTTGCCGCTGACACCCCAGAACAGCGTCGTGGTCGCCAGCGAGATCTGGCCCAGCTTGTCCTGCCACAGCCGGCTGTTGCAGGACGAGAAGTCCCGCACCAGCCCCACCAGGCTGTGGGCGAAGGGCTGCAGCGGCGCCTCGGTGCGCGGGATGCGCAGGTTGAACAGCGCCGCGATGACGTACAGGCCCACGAGGCTGGCGATGGCCGCCTCCGGCCCGGTGTCGATGCCGGTGTCGATCATCGGCATGTCCACCTGAAGCAGCAGGTGGGAGATGCGGTCGCCGATGAGCTGGCCGCCCAGCAGCACGCCCAAGATGATGGACGTGATGGTCAGGCCCTCGATCCAGCCGTTGGCCTTGACGAGCTGCGACGGTGGCAGCAGCTCGGTCAGGATGCCGTACTTGGCCGGCGAATAGGCCGCTGCACCCAGGCCCACGATGGCGTAGGCCGCCAGCGGGTGGGTGCCGAACAGCATCATCAGGCAGCCAACCACCTTGATGCTGTTCGAATAGAACATCACCTTGCCCTTGGGCACCGCGTCGGCAAAGGCGCCGACGAAGGGGGCCAGCACGACGTAGAAGAGCGCGAACATCGGCACCAGCGCGGCGCGCTGCCACTCGGCGGCGCCGGAGGAACGCAGCAGTTCGACGGCGGCGACGAAGAGCGCGTTATCAGCCAGCGAGCTGAAGAACTGCGCCGACATGATGGTGTAGAAGCCGCGTTTCATCGGGCGAGGCGCAATTCCTGGACTGTCTTCTGCTTGTAGGCCGATAAACGGGGGCGGCGCGGGTTTATAGCACGCCCCTAGTTTGGCGCCGACGCCCCAAACCCGAGCGCAAAATTGACCGTTATGCCCCGTCCCATCGAAGCACTGATCCACACCGAAGCACTGGCGCACAACCTTGGGCGCGCCCGTGCGCAAGCCCCCAACGCCCGGGTCTGGGCGGTCGTGAAGGCCAATGCCTACGGCCACGGCGTCGAGCGCGCCTTCGAGGGCCTGCGCGCGGCCGACGGGTTCGCGCTGCTGGACCTGGCGGAGGCCGAGCGGCTGCGGGCGCTGGACTGGCGCGGCCCCATCCTGCTGCTGGAAGGCGTGTTCGAGCCGCGCGACCTGGAGCTGTGCTCGCGCCTGAAACTCTGGCATGCGGTGCACTGCGAGGAACAAATCGACTGGCTGGCCATGCACAAGACGCACGAGCCCCACCGCGTGTTCCTGAAGCTGAACTCGGGCATGAACCGGCTCGGGTTCACGCCGGCCGCCTTCCGCGCCGCCTATGCGCGGCTGGAAGCGCTGCCGCAGGTGGACGAGATCGGCCTGATGACGCACTTCTCGGACGCTGACGCGCAACGCCTCGGTGCCGACGGCATCGCCCACCAGCTGGCCGCCTACGAGGCCACGACCGAGGGCCTGGCTGGCGAGCGCACCATTGCCAACAGCGCCGCCACGCTGCGCCACCCGGCCCGCACCGCCAACGACTGGGTGCGTGCCGGCATCATGGTCTATGGCGGCGTGCCGGACTTCCCCGAGCACGACGCGGCGCACTGGGACCTGCGTCCGGCGATGACGCTGCGCTCCAAAGTCATCGGCGTGCAGCATCTGCAGCCCGGCGACACAGTGGGCTACGGCAGCGCCTTCACCGCCACCGAGGCCATGCGCATCGGCATCGTCGCCTGCGGCTATGCCGACGGCTATCCGCGGTCTGCGAAGACCGGCGCGCCGGTGCTGGTGGACGGCCAGCGCACACGCACGCTGGGCCGCGTATCCATGGACATGCTGGCCGTGGACCTGGGCGGGCTGCCGGCCAGCGGCTTCGGCAGCGAGGTGACGCTGTGGGGGGAGGGGCCGGTCATCGGCGGCAAAGGCTCGCGCCTGCCCATCGACGAGGTAGCCCAGGCGGCTGGCACCATCGGCTACGAGCTGATGTGCGCCGTCGCACCGCGCGTGCCAATCACCCGCGCATGACAATACCTGTCGCGCCTCATCCACTGAAGGAGAAGCAATCCATGATGCATCTGCTCGGCACCCTCATCGTCGGTCTCGTCGTCGGAGCCCTGGCCCGCTTCGTGATGCCCGGGGAACAGAAGATGGGCTGGATACTGACCTGCGTGCTGGGGGTTGCTGGCAGCTTCCTCGCCAGCCTGGTGGGCCAGCAGCTCGGCTGGTATGCGCCGGGCCAGGGGGCAGGCTGGATCGCCTCTGTGGTGGGCGCCGCCGTGCTGCTGTTCATCGTCAGCAAGCTGCGCGGGTCGGGCGGCTCAACCTGAACATGGTGCTGCGCTGGCAGCCGGCGGAGGCCGAACTCGACTTCAGCGCCATCCGCGCCAGCGGCCCAGGCGGCCAGAACGTCAACAAGGTCAGCAACGCCGTCCATCTGCGCTTTGACATCCGCACCTCGAGCCTGCCCGAGGCCGTCAAGACGCGGCTGCTGGCCTGGCAAGACCAGCGCATCACCGCCGACGGCGTCATCGTCATCAAGGCGCAGGACTCACGCAGCCTGGAGCGCAATCGAGCTGACGCGGTCTCACGCCTGATCGAGCTGGTGCAGGCCGCCGCGCACGTGCCAAAGGCCAGGCGGGCGACCAAGCCCACCTACGGCTCCCAGCAGCGCCGGCTGGAAGGAAAGGCCAAGCGCAGCGGCATCAAGGCCGGGCGCAGCAGCAAGTCCGATTTCTAGGCGCCTCGCGCCCGCCGGCTGAACAGCAGCGGCAGCGCGAGCAGGTACAACGCCGCCGCGGCGATCCAGACGCTGCCGGGCCAGCTCAACCGCGTGGCCGCGAACCCGGCGGTCACGATCAATGGCCCACCCACGCCGATCAGGCTGGCAATGCTGGCCAGCGTGCCTTGCAGCTCGCCCTGATGCTGCTCATCCACCTGGCGGGCCAGCACAGCCTGAAGCGCCGGCAGGGCCAACCCGCCCACGGCAAACAGCGGCAGCAGCGCGAACGGCATCCAGCCTGCCACGGCCACGCCCATGCCGACGAAGCCGATGCCGTCCGCCGCCATGCCGGCCAGCAGCGCGCGCTGCTCGCCCAGCCTGGCCACCAGCGGCCCCGTGACGAAGGCCTGCGAGACCGCGTGCAGGCCGCCGTAGCAGGCCAGTGACAGCCCCGCCACCCAGGCGCTCCAGCCGTAGCGGTCCTGGCCGTACAGGATCCACAGCGACCCCGGCACCTGCGACACCAGCGCGACCACAGCGAACACGCCCACCAGCGGCAGCAGCGGCGGCTTGCCCCGCAGGCGGTGCAGCGTCGAGAACGCATTGAACTTGGCCAGCGCCAGCCGCGCCGTGCGGTTCTGGTTGGACTCCGGCAGGGCGGCCCAGGCCAGCGCCAGGGTCAGCGCATTCATCGCGGCCGCGGCGAAGAACGGCGCGCGCAGCGACCACTCCCCCAACGCGCCGCCGATCAGCGGGCCGGCGATGAAGCCCAGGCCCATGGCCGCGCCCATCTGGCCGTAACGCCTGGCACGGTCGGGCTCGGGCGTCACGTCGGTGATACAGGCCGTGCCCACGGCCATGCTGGCGCCGGTGATGCCGGACAGCACGCGGCCGACGTACAGCCAGGCCAGGCTGGGCGCCAGCGCCATCAGCACATAGTCCGCCGCCGCGCCCGCCAGCGAGGCCAGCAACACCGGCCGGCGGCCGAAGCGGTCGCTCAAGGCGCCCAGCATCGGCGAGAACAGGAACTGCATGGCCGCGTAGACGGCCAGCAGGCCGCCGTAGTGCCGGCTGGTGGCGTCCGCGCCGGCCAACTCGCGCAGCAGGCCGGGCAGGATGGGGAACACCAGGCTCATGCCCACGGCATCCAGAAGCAGCGTCATCAGGATGACGGTCAAAGCTCGATTCACACAAGTCTCTCTATCGTTGATAGAGATCATTCTGCCCGAATCTCTCTATCATTGCTAGAGAAATGACAGCCGACACCCGACCCCACCGTCTCAACCGCGACGACGTGCTCCGCGCCGCTCTGGACTTGCTCAACGAGATCGGCATCGACGCGTTGAGCACGCGCCGGCTGGCGGAGCGGCTGGGCGTGCAGTCCCCCACGCTGTACTGGCACTTCAGGAACAAGGCTGCGCTGCTGGATGCGATGTCCGAGGCCATCGTGCTGGCCCACCACGCACACGCCACGCCGGCACCGGGCGAGCGCTGGCAGGACTGGCTGATGACCGACGGCCGCAGCTTTCGCCGCGCGCTGCTGGGCTACCGCGACGGCGCCCGCCTGCACGCCGGCACGCGACCGGGCGAGTCCCAGCGCGCCGCCATCGAAGCGCGGCTGGGCCTGTTGTGCGCGGCTGGCCTGGCGCCCGGCCCGGCCACGCTGTTGCTGATGTCGGTCGGACGCTTCGTGGTGGGCTGGGTGCTGGAGGAGCAGTCCCTGCAGCAGCCCGACGCGCGCCCCTCGGCCACGGTCCCGGGGCCCGACGCGGCGCTGTACCCGCTGCTGGCCGCCGGCTGGGCAGCGACGGTGGGCGGCGACGCCGACACCGTGTTCGAGCAAGCCCTGCGGCTGCTCGTCGACGGTGCGCAGGCGCCACTCAACCCCTGGGAGCCCCGCCCTGGCGCGGCAGCCGCGTCGCGACAAACAGGCTGACCAGGCACAGCCCCATGCCGCCCACGGCCAGCGGCGTCGCCTGCCAGCCCTCCAGTGCAGCCGACACGACCAGCGCGATGACTGGCACCAGCACGCCCACCAGCGCCGCCTGCGCCGGGCCGCGGCGCTCGGCCAGCTTGTAGTACAGCGTGAAGGCGATGATCGAGCCAAAGGCCGCCAAGTAGACCAGGCTGCCGATATAGGTCCAGGCCCCGTCGAACGGCAGGCCATGGCCCATCGCCAACGACATCCCCAGCAGGAAGGCGGCGCCGTAGCCCATGCTCCAGGCCAGCACCGGCACCAGCGGCAGGCCGCGGCGCGTCAACACCAGCGTGAAGAAGCCGCCGATGCAGGCGACGACGACGGCGAAGAAGCTCAGGCCCATGCCCAGCACCGCATTCGGCCGCGCGCCGGTGGACGCCAGCTCGGGCCAGAAGATCAGCGCCACGCCCAGCACCGCGCCGCTGGATGCGACCAGGAAGCGCCGGCTGACCGGCTGGCGCCACAGCAACCAGGCGACGAAGGCGTTCATGAACACCATCAGGCAGAACAGCACCGCCACCAGGCCGCTGGGCACGAAGCGCTCGGCCTCGTAGATGGACCAATAGTTGCCGGCGTACTGGATGACGCCGGTGGCCAGCGCGTAGCCGTGGGCGTAGCGCGGCAGCTTCAGCGACGTGCCCTGCCCCCATGCCAGGCCTGCCAGCAGCACGGCCGACAGCGCAAAGCGCCAGCCCACCGACGTCAGCGCCGGCACGGTGCTGTCGAGCTGGTAGAGGATGACGTGCCAGGTGCTGGCCCAGATCAGCACCGGGGCCAGGAACAGGATCCAGGTGGGCAGGCCGCGGGCGTTCGTCGCTCCGGGCATCAGGCGGCGCGCTTGAAGCTGGCCAGCAGCAGCCCCGCGGCGACGAACAGCGAACCGAACACGCGGTTCAGCGCCTTGATGTGGCTCTCGCTCTTCAGCGCCGCCAGCACGCGTGCCGCCAGCACCGTGTAGCCGGCCATGACGACCAGGTCGGTGAAAGCCAGCGTGCTGCCAATGACCAGGTATTGCGGGCCCAGCGGCGCATGCAGGTCCAGGAACTGCGGCACCACGGCCAGCAGGAAGACCGTGCCCTTGGGGTTGACGGCATTGATGCCCCAGCCGCGCAGCACCAGCTGGCGGCGCGTGACCTGGATGGCGCCGTCATCCGCCGCCACCAAGGGCTTGGCGGGCGCGCGCCACTGCTGCACACCCAGCCAGACCAGGTAGGCCACGCCGGCCCACTTCACCAGCGCGAAGCCCAGCGACGATGCGGCGATCAGCGCGCCCAAGCCGGCGCTGACCAGTACCACCTGGGTCAGGATGCCCAGGATGAGGCCGAAGGTCATGAAATAGCCGCGCCGGAAACCGTGCGACAGCCCGGCGCTCATGGCCGCCACCGCACCCGCGCCCGGTGACAGGCTGATGGCCCACGAAGCCGCGAAGAAAGCCAGCCAAACCGAAAATTCCATGGTGCACCCCTGTCGCCGATCAAGGTGGCAGAGTGTCCCACGCGGCTACATTGCCCCGATGTGGAAGGCCTTGATCGCGCTGCCGCGCGGCGTCTGGCTGATCGGTCTGATCAGCCTCGTGAACGACAGCGCCAGCGAGATGATGTATCCGCTCATCCCGCTGTACCTGAGCAGCGTGCTGATGGCCGGCCCGCGGCTGCTGGGCCTCATCGAAGGCGTCGCAGAGGCCGTGGCCAGCCTGCTCAAGCTGTGGGCCGGTGTCATGGTGGACCGCAGCGGCCGCAGCAAGCCCTGGATCGTCGGTGGCTACGGCATCGCCGGGCTGGCCCGGCCGGCCATCGCCTTCGTCGGCAGCTGGCCGATGCTCTTGCTGCTGCGCGTGGCCGACCGCATCGGCAAGGCGGTGCGCGCTGCGCCGCGCGATGCGCTGCTGGCCGCCAGCATCGCGCCGGGCGAGCGCGGCCTGGCATTCGGCCTTCACCGCGCGATGGACAACAGCGGCGCCGTCATCGGCCCGCTGCTGGCCTGGGCGCTGCTCAGTGCGGGCGTGCCGCTGCAACAGGTCTTCCTGTGGGCCCTGGTGCCGGGTGTTGCCTGCCTGCTGCTGACCAGCGCGCTGCGCGACGCACCGCCGCCGCCCGAGCATCCCCCGGCGCCTTTTGAATGGACGCTGGTCGGGCTGCCCGTACCGCTGCGGCGCTACCTGGCCGTGGTGGCGCTGTTCACGCTAGGCAACTCCAGCAACATGTTCCTGTTCCTGCGCGCCAAGGAGCTGGGCGTGACCGAGGCGCAGATCCCGCTGCTGTGGGCCGCGGTGTCGGCGGTGGCGGCACTTTTCTCGGTGCCGCTGGCCGCGCTGTCCGACCGCGTGGGCCGGGTGCGCCTGCTGGTGGCGGGCTACCTGGCCTACGCGGTGTTCTACCTGGGCATGGCGTATTTCGCAGCGCCGGGCTGGAAGCTCTACCTGCTGTTCGGCCTGTACGGTGTCTTCATGGCCGCCACCGAGGGCGTGGAGCGCGCGCTGCTGGCCGACCTGGCGCCGCCGACCCAGCGCGGCACGGCCTTCGGCTGGCTCAACCTGACGATGGGCGCGCTGTTGCTGCCGGCCTCGCTGCTGTTCGGCTGGCTGTGGGAGTCGGTGTCGGCACGGCTGGCCTTCGGGTTCTCGGCGGGCTGCGCGGTGGCTGCCGCCGTACTGCTGACGGCCTGGGTGCGGCCGGCCACGACAATGCGTTGATGGCCACCAGCAAAAGCATCTACACCTGCACCGAGTGCGGCGGCACCAACGCCAAATGGCTGGGCAAATGCCCGCACTGCGGTGCCTGGAACACGCTGACCGAGAGCGCCGCCGAGCCCACCGGCGGCGCCAAGAACCGCTACCAGTCCCTGGCCAGGAGTCAGCCGGTTGCCACGCTGTCTGAGATCGAGGCCAGCGACTTCGAGCGCACGCCCACCGGGCAGGAGGAACTGGACCGCGTGCTGGGCGGCGGCATCGTGGCCGGTGGTGTGGTGCTGATCGGCGGCGACCCAGGCATCGGCAAGTCGACGCTGCTGCTGCAGGCGGTGGAGTCGCTGAGCCAGACCGTGAAGGTCTTGTACGTCACCGGCGAGGAAAGCGGCGCCCAGGTCGCCATGCGCTCGCGCCGCCTGGGCCTGTCGGGCACCAAGGTGCGCGTGCTCGCCGAGATCAGCCTGGAGAAGATCCTCGCGACCATCGAGGTCGAGGAACCCGACTTCTGCGTCATCGACTCCATCCAGACGCTGTACTCCGAACAGCTCAGCTCCGCGCCCGGCTCGGTCGCCCAGGTGCGCGAATGCGCCGCGCAGCTGACGCGCACGGCCAAGGCACGCGGCTGCGCCATCGTGCTGGTGGGCCACGTCACCAAGGAAGGCGCGCTGGCCGGTCCGCGCGTGCTGGAACACATCGTCGACACGGTGCTGTACTTCGAGGGCGACACGCACAGCAGCTTCCGGCTGGTGCGCGCCATCAAGAACCGCTTCGGTGCCGTCAACGAGATCGGCGTGTTCGCGATGACCGAGAAGGGCTTGAAGGGCGTGGCCAACCCCAGCGCCATCTTCCTGAGTACGCACGCCGAGCCGGTGCCCGGCAGCTGCGTGCTGGTAACACTGGAAGGCACGCGGCCGCTGCTGGTGGAGCTGCAAGCCCTGGTGGACAGTGGCGGAGTCAGCCCGCGGCGGCTGAGCGTGGGCCTGGACCGCGACCGCCTGGCCATGCTGCTGGCCGTGCTGCACCGCCACGCGGGCGTGGCCACGGGCGACCAGGACGTGTTCGTCAACGCCGTGGGCGGCGTGCGCATCAGCGAGCCGGCGGCCGACCTGGCCGTGTTGCTGGCCATCCAGAGCTCGCTACGCGGCCGGGCACTGCCCAAGGGCTTCATCGCCTTCGGCGAGATCGGCCTGGCTGGCGAGGTGCGGCCCGCGCCGCGCGGCCAGGAGCGGCTGAAGGAGGCCGCCAAGCTGGGCTTCAGCGTGGCCGTGGTGCCCAAGGCCAATGCGCCCAAGAAGCCCATCGAGGGGCTGACCATCCACGCCGTCGAGCGCGTGGAGCAGGCCATCGAGGTGCTGCGCGGCCTGGTCTGACTGTGGTCGGCCGACACGCCCGTGCGGAGAGCGGCCGGGCCGGCCGCGGGATTGCCTTTGTTCTGGTCCTGCCAAAGTCTGCTTAGGATGGGGACTCGCACCGGAGGAGCCTTTTCATGTCCGATCCCGCCAATCTCAGGCAGCACGCCCGCACCGACTTCCTCGCCGCCCAACACGACGCCGACTCCCTGCCCGGCTGGGTCTTCAAGCCGGTTCAGTTCAGCCAGGGGCCGGCCGGCCTGGTGCTGAACATGAGCGATGGCGGCCTGCAGGTGCTGACCAGCGCCGCCGAGCCGCTGACCGAGGCGAAGTACGAGGTGGTGCTGCTGCTCGGACGCTCCGACATGGAGGATGACGAGGAGCAGGTGTCGTGGTTCAACGGCGTCGTGGAGCGCAAATGGTCGCGCCCCGTGCCGCGCATGGGCATCCTGCACGGCATGAGCTTCACGGCGCGCAACTCCACGGCCGAGCAATTCCTGAGCGCCCACGAAGCCGCGTTGGAATCCGGCCAGTGGGTGCGCTGCGTGCTGCTCAAAGTACCCGGCTGAGCGGCCGACGCTGAGGCGGCCTCGGTCAGAGGTCGTGGCAGGATGCGCGCCTCAGCTGCACGCCCCCACCATGAGCGCTCTGCCCCAGCCTCCTTACTACGCCGTCATCTTCACCAGCCAGCGCACGCCCGGCGACCAGGGCTATGGCGACATGGCCGACCACATGGCAGCTCTCGCGGCCGAGCAGCCGGGCTACCTGGGCGTGGAGAGTGCTCGCGGCGACGACGGGCTGGGCATCACGGTCTCCTACTGGCGCAGCACCGACGACATCCTGGCCTGGCGCCGCCACGCCGAACACAAGATCGCCCGCGACACCGGCCGCAGCGACTGGTACCGGCACTACACACTGCGCATCGCCAAGGTCGAGCGGGCCTACGGCTGGCAGCGCGAGGACGGCGAGAAGGATCCGCAAGCATGAACCCGTGGATGGGTGCAGGCCTGGCCCTGGCTGCCCTGGTGCTGGGCGGCCTGCTGCTCGGCTGGCAGGGCGCCATCTTCGCGACGACGGGCATCGTCTTCTGGCTGCTGCTGCAGATCTCGCGGCTGATGAGGGTCATGAAGACTGCCGGCGCCGCGCCGCTAGGCTCGGTAAGCAACGCGGTGATGCTGGCGTCCAAGCTGCACACGGGCATGAAGCTCGTGGACCTGATCAACCTGGCCGGCAGCCTCGGCGTCAAGCAGGCGCCGGAGACCTTTGTCTGGCGTGACGCCGGCGGCGACGCGGTGGAGGTCGTGCTCAGGAAAGGCAAGCTCGCCGAGTGGCGGCTGATCCGCGTGGCCGACGCTTCATAGGCTCTTCGTAAAATCGCCGGTTTTCACCCTTGCACCTGGAGTACCCGATGGTTCCCGCCCCCCTGCATGACCGCGACGGCAAGATCTGGATGGACGGCGAGCTCGTCGACTGGCGCGACGCCAAGATCCACGTGCTGACCCACACGCTGCACTACGGCTGCGGCGCCTTCGAGGGCGTGCGCGCCTACGACACCGTCAACGGCACGGCCATCTTCCGGCTGCAGGAGCACACCACCCGCCTGTTCAACAGCGGCAAGATCCTGCGCATGAAGATCCCGTTCACGCAGGAGCAGGTCAACGATGCGCAACGCGCGGTCGTCAAGGCAAACGGTCTGAAGAGCGCCTACATCCGCCCGCTGATCTGGATCGGCTCCGAGAAGCTGGGCGTCAGCCCCAAGGGCAACCAGGTGCACCTGATGGTGGCGGCGTGGAGCTGGGGCGCCTACCTGGGCGAGGACGGCCTGAAGCGCGGCATCCGCGTGAAGACCAGCTCCTACACCCGCCACCACGTCAACATCACCATGACGCAGGCCAAGACGGTGTCCAACTACACCAACTCCATCCTCGCCAACATGGAAGCCACCGACGACGGCTACGACGAGGCACTGCTGCTGGACGCCTCCGGCTTCGTGTCCGAGGGCGCGGGCGAGAACCTGTTCGTCATCAAGGGCGGCGTGGTCTACACGCCTGACCTGTCGGCCGGCGCGCTGAACGGCATCACTCGCAACACCATCTTCTCGATCTGCCAGGACCTGGGCCTGAAGCTGGTCGAGAAGCGCATCACCCGCGACGAGGTCTACATCTGCGACGAGGCCTTCTTCACCGGCACCGCCGCTGAAGTCACGCCCATCCGCGAGCTGGACCGCATCGAGATCGGCTCGGGCTCGCGCGGCCCCATCACCGAGAAGATCCAGTCGGCCTTCTTCGACATCGTCAACGGCCGCAACCCCAAGTACGCCGAGTGGCTCACTGCCTGCTGATCGACGTCTGAGAGCAACCACCCATGAGCACCACCACCACCCCCGCCGCCACCGTCGAAGTGACCGCCAAGGACTGCAACGACAACGGCACTGTCTTCTGCCCCAACCCCAAGATGGCGCTGTGGAGCAACCATCCCAAGGTCTTCATCGACCTGACCCACGATGGCCAGGGCCAGTGCCCCTACTGCGGCACGGCCTACAAGCTCAAGGCCGGCGAGGTGCTCGGCGGCGGGCACTAACGCGCGAGCTCGGCAGCCGACTTCCTGGCGCCACGGCGCTGGATGTCCAGGTCGGCCTCCAGCGCACGCTCGGTGGCCGACAGCGGCCGCACCACGCCCATGCCCAGCGCGCTCTGGTCCAGGTTCTGGCCCCAGGTCAGGCCGGCGCGCAGCGGCAGCGGCACGGCCAGCGCATCTGTAAAGCCAGCCGGCAGCCACGGCATGGTCTGCGACAGCACCAGCGCCACGCGCGGCTTGATGGCTGCGTCACCCACTCGACCGCGCTGGCCCCAGGCCACGACCAGGTCGGCGCTCAGCCCGCTGAGGAACTGCGGCGTGACTGCGACATCCCGCAGCACGCCGTGGCGCAGTTGCATCAGTGCCTCCTCGGCCAGCATGGCGGCGTCTTCTCGCGGCACGCTCTGACCGGTAGGCCAGGAGTAGCTGTAGTCGTCGGTGACGCGGTCGGCGCTGAAGAAGCGCGTGATATCGGCCGGCTGGTAGCCCTGCTCCACCGCCGTGGACGCCGCGCCGAAGAACTGCACCCGGCCCAGGCCCACCATCTCCTGCGAGTAGAACGGCAGCTGCGCGCGCAGTTGCTCGGACGCGGTGTTGGGCGGCGAGGCCTCGTACACGCGCAAGCTGCCGTTGAGCAGCAGATGGGTGCGCGGCGGCAGGAAGTCATTGGCATGCGTCAGCTCGTGATACATCAGCCGGCCCAACGCCGGAATCAGCGCGGCGCTGTCGCGCGAGGCGCGGTCCAGCACCGGGCTGCGGCCGCCGGCTGACTTGTTGGCCTGCACGTAGCGCCACAGCATGGTGTAGGCCAGCTCGCTGCCGTAGTCGCTGCGCGGGTCGGGCGCCTCGCTGACGGTGTCGCGCTCGGCCGGCGTCTGCCACAGGTAGTCGGCGTCGAGGTAGATGGCGCCCGTGGCGCTCCAGTAGAAGGCAGGCCGCACGCGCCCGCCGATGACGATGGCCGTGGTGGCGTTGAGCAGGCGGCGGAAGTCGCCGTTGACGTCCTGCTCGCGCAGGAAGGCCTCGAAGCGCTGGCCCATCCAGTCGTTGGACACCAGCACCCGTGCCATCACCTGCTCCACGGTTGGCAGGTCGCCGCGCGTCTCCGTGCCCAGCACGGGCAGCCGGCCCAGCGTGCATAGCGTGGCGTTGCTCAGCGCGGGGGTGTAGATACAGTCGCGCAGCTCCGCCGCGCGCGGCCCGTTCGCCAGGTAGGGGTAGACGCGGGACGATGGGTTGCCGGCGTCGAACAGCGGTGAGGCCGCCGCCGCGGGCGCGGCCTGCACGAGCAGGCTGAACTCCTGGCTGAGGCTGCGGCCGTCCGCCAGCGTGGCGTCAGCGCGCAGGCGCAGTACGGTGTCCTCGAACACGGCTGGCGCCTTGAAGATAACGCGCCACTGGCTGGTGTCACCCAGCGCCACGTCGGGCCCGTCGACGCGGCTCCAGCGCACGCGGGCCAGCGGATAGTCGGTCACGGCCAGGCCGTCCACCCAGGCCCGCAGCGACGTCTGCCCACCCGCCCAGACCGAGGGTTCGCCGCGCACTGCCAGCGCCGTCGCATCGGGCGCCGTGGCCGTCAGCTCGGCCTGGCCGCTGTAGCTGGCGCCCTTGGCATCGGTGAACTCAACGCTGAAAGCGTAGCGTCCAGCCGCCGCGGGCGCAGCGCTGATGGCCTGGGAGCGCGCCGAGCTGACGGCCAGCGCCGCACCGTCGGTCTGCCGCCACTGCACTGTGGCCAGGCGCGACCCCGGGCAGGCGAGCACGGCCAGCTCCTGGTTGCGCCCGGCCGCCACCGCCACGGGCAGTGCCAGTCGCGCGACGGAACCGGTCAGGCACTGCGCGCCCAGCGGCGGCACGGTCGTCGGTGCAGGCGCAGGGGCCGGCGCGGCGTCGCCACCTCCACCCCCGCCACCACCACAGGCGACCAGCGTCAGGCAAAGCAAAAGAGAGGCAACGGTTTTCGGCAAGGCCATCGTCATTGAATCGTGAGCAGTCCGGGCGGCGGCAATGTAGCGCGCCGGCCCGGTGCAGCCCTGGAGCCGGAGGCAGGTAGTTTTCACGCCATGGGCCCGGCGCTTCACGTGCCCGCGGTCAGTCTGGGCAACTTCCTACAATCCCTCCATGCCCCGCTCCGCCGCCCAGACCGCCGCCCTGCTTGCCTCGCCCGATGACACCGAGGCCCAGTTCTACGAGGCCTTGCAGCACGCCGACCTCGACCACCTGATGGCCTTGTGGGCCGACGACGAGGAAGTCGCCTGTGTCCACCCCGGCGGACCGCGCATCGTGGGCCTGCCCGCCATCCGCGCGGCCTTCGAGGCGGTGTTCCAGCGTGGCGTCGTCAATGTCCACCCCGAGCGCGTGCGCCGGCTGCACAGCGGCGACTGCGCCATCCACCACGTGCTGGAGCGCGTGCAACTGCACGCACAGGACCAGCAGCCCGCGCCGACCGCCTGGGTCATCGCGACCAACGTCTACCTGAAGACGGCCCTGGGCTGGCGCCTGGTGCTGCACCACGCCAGCCCCGGCAATGCGGGCGACGTCCAGGAGCTCGTCGCCGACGCTGGCACCTTGCATTAGGAGTTCGGCGCATGCAGTACCGCGCCCCCCGCTGGCTGCCCGGCGGCCATGCCCAAACCATCTGGCCCGCGCTCTTCAGCCGCCAGCACGACGGCCCGCCGCCGAGCTGGACGCGCGAGCGCTGGGACACGCCCGATGGCGATTTCATCGACGTCGACTTCCTGGCCGAAGCGCCCGCCAGCGCGCCGCTGTTCGTGCTCTTCCACGGTCTGGAGGGCGACCGTACCAGCCACTCCAGCGTGGCCTTCGCCAGCGCCGCCCGCGCGCGCGGCTGGGCGATGGCGCTGCCGCATTTCCGAGGCTGCTCCGGCGAGCTGAACCGCGGCCCGCGGGCCTATCACTCGGGGGACTACGAGGAGGTCGGCTGGATCCTGCAGCGCCTGCGCGAGCGCCATGGCCGACCGCTCATCGTGGCCGGCGTGTCGCTGGGCGGAAACGCGCTGATGCGCTGGGCCGAGGAAGCCGGTGCGACGGCCGCGCACACGGCCTACGCCGTCAGCTCGATCTGCTCGCCCATCGACCTCGCCGCCGCGGGCGCGGCCATCGACCGCGGCTTCAACAAGCAGGTCTATGCGCGCCGCTTCCTGCGCACCATGATCCCCAAGGCGCTGCGCAAGCTGCAGCAGCACCCGGGCCTGTTCGACGGCGAACGCCTGAAGCGCGCGTCGACCATCTACGAGTTCGACAACCTCTTCACCGCACCACTGCACGGGTTTCGCAACACGGAGGACTACTGGACACGCGCGGCAGCCAAGCCCCACCTGCACCGCATCCGCATCCCGGCGCTGGTGCTGAATGCGCGCAACGACCCCTTCGTGCCGGGGCACTGCCTGCCGCACGCCGCTGAAGTGGGGGCTTATGTGACACTCTGGCAACCCGGCCACGGCGGGCATGTCGGTTTCCCTGCCGGCCGCCTGCCGGGGCATCTGCTGACCATGCCCGAGCAGGTCTGCGACTGGCTGTGGAGGCAACGCTGATGGATGACATCGTTCAGGCCGCTTTGAAGAAGTGGCCCAACGTGCCCCACTGCTACGGCTGGCTGGCGCTGGACGCGCGCGGCGACTGGTACATGCGCGACGAGCGCATCCAGCAGGCCGGCCCCTTCCCGCGCGTGAAGGGCAGCCGCGTCGACCACGACAAGCTGCTGGCCTTCATCGGCCGCAACTACGCCTCAGACGACCGCGGCGCCTGGTTCTTCCAGAACGGCCCTCAGCGTGTCTACGTCGAGCTGGAATGCACACCCTGGGTGTGGCGACTGCAACCCGATGGCCGCGTGCTCAGCCATACGGGCCGCGAAGCCGCAGTCGAGTCCGTGTGGCTGGACGAGCTGGGCCACCTCTACCTGCACACCGACCTGGGCCTGGGCCTCGTGCACACCCAGGACATGGGCCCGGCGGCCGATGCCATCGAGGCCGGGCGCTGGGCACCGCAGGACTGCCTCGCCGCCAAGCTGCCGGCGCTCTACCGCTACCGGCTGCGGCCCCACCCCTGAGCCAACCGGACGGACGAATCGGGTAGGGTGAGGGGTCACCCCCTCAGCGCTCTGACACCACCGGAGGTGCGGTTGCGCATCCGGCGGTTCAAGCAAAACACTGGAGTCGCTGGTGGATAACCATTCCCTTTGCCGGGCTGGCGGGGGGACTTTCACCTC
Organism: Burkholderiales bacterium; assembly: GCA_016195825.1. Lineage (GTDB taxonomy): Bacteria > Pseudomonadota > Gammaproteobacteria > Burkholderiales > Burkholderiaceae_C > Pelomonas. Next base: position 25,185 of record JACPYV010000097.1, read on the forward strand.
TAGGTAGGTGCACCCTGCCGGGCGCACCTACGAAAATCTATGGTCACCCCCGCTTTTGCAAGGGCTGATGGCAGGCTGATGTGAAGGTGGCTTGCGTAAATCTATCCGGCGTCTGGATGGGGATCGGTGATCCCCGCGCCACGATGAGAGTCGCGCCCGGCAGTCCTCAAAA
>JACPYV010000114.1 GCA_016195825.1 Burkholderiales bacterium
GAAGCCATGGCGAAAGTCGGCAATGAAGGCGTGATCACGGTCGAAGAAGCGCGCACTGCCGAAACCGAGCTCGAAGTGGTCGAAGGCATGCAGTTCGACCGCGGCTACATCTCGCCCTACTTCATCACCAACGCGGACAAGATGATGGCCGAGCTCGATGAGCCCTACATCCTCATCCACGAGAAGAAGCTGGCCTCGCTGCAGCCGATGCTGCCGATTCTCGAAGCCATCGTTCAGGGCGGCCGTCCGCTCGTGATCATCGCCGAGGAAGTCGAAGGCGAAGCGCTGGCCACCCTGGTGGTCAACACGATCCGCGGCATCCTGAAGGTCGTCGCCGTCAAGGCCCCGGGCTTCGGTGACCGCCGCAAGGCCATGCTGGAAGACATCGCCATCCTGACGGGCGGCAAGGTCATCGCCGAAGAAGTCGGCCTGACGCTGGAGAAGGTCACGCTGGCCGACCTGGGCCAGGCCAAGCGCGTCGAAGTGGGCAAGGAAAACACCACCATCATCGACGGCGCCGGCGCTGCGGGCGACATCGAAGCACGCGTCAAGCAAGTGCGCATCCAAATCGAGGAAGCCACCAGCGACTACGACCGCGAGAAGCTGCAAGAGCGCGTGGCCAAGCTGGCCGGCGGTGTTGCCGTCATCAAGGTCGGCGCTGCCACCGAAGTCGAGATGAAGGAAAAGAAGGCCCGCGTCGAAGACGCGCTGCACGCCACGCGTGCCGCCGTTGAAGAAGGCATCGTGGCCGGTGGTGGCGTCGCGCTGCTGCGCGCCAAGCAAGCTGCTGGCGCCATCAAGGGCGATAACGCTGATCAAGACGCCGGCATCAAGCTGGTGCTCAAGGCCATCGAAGCCCCGCTGCGCGAGATCGTCTACAACGCCGGTGGCGAAGCCTCCGTCGTCGTCAACGCTGTGCTGGCCGGTTCGGGCAACTACGGCTTCAACGCCGCCAACGACACCTATGGCGACATGATCGAAATGGGCATCCTGGACCCGACCAAGGTGACGCGCACTGCCCTGCAGAACGCCGCTTCGGTCTCGTCGCTGATGCTGACGACCGAGTGCATGGTCGCCGAGTCGCCGAAGGAAGACGCTGCCGGCGGCGGCATGCCTGGCGGCATGGGCGGCATGGGTGGCATGGGCGGCATGGACATGTAAGTCCACGCCAGCGACACCACCGTCGCTGACAAAAGAGCCAACAAGAAGGGGCTGCGCGAGCAGCCCCTTTTCTTTTGCCCGGGCGAAATCCGTCGTCGGTCTGCACTGCGCAACGCATCGGCGCGCAGGTCGACCCGATGCATAAGCGGGCACTCGTTTCATGGAGCAACCCTGGGCTCGCGCGGTTGACCGTACCCGCCGCGCCGTCGGCGCCGCCGAAGGCGAACGGGTGCTGACGCAGCGTCATGCGACACCCGCGATCGACGAACAATCGCCAAAAGCGTGAAAAGCTGCTGAAGTGCGGCGTTTGCCATGCGTATCAGGGGGAGGTAAGCGGGGGCAACACGCCAGGACGCACCAGTCTGGCGCCGGATAATCTTTTCCCGTCGTTTCCCTGCATCCATGTCCGCCAGCCTGCACCCCCACGACTTGCTCGACCACGCGCTGACCGAGGCCGGTCCGCTCGCCCGCGAGTTGCTGAACGTCGTGCAGGACGAACTCGATGCGCAGCCCCAGCACTTCCCGCTGCGTGAGGGCTGGCGCAAGGTGCGCGCGGGCTTCGCCGCGGACTTCGAGGGCAGGCTCATCGAGCTGCTGCAGGCGGGCCGGCGCGGCGAGGACCCGCTCAACCGCGCACCACTGCAGCTGGGCGGCCTGGAGAGCCTCAGCCTCGTCGACGAGCACCAGGCCTTGCAGGACGTGGCCATCGCCCACGTTGCCCACACGGCCGAGGAGCTCAGCCGCGCCGAGCTGCACCAGATCGGCAACTTTTACGCAGCGCTGCGCGGCACCGCCCGCGCCCGCGAGCGCGACAACCCTCTGCGCCCGGCGCTGTACGCCCACGCGCTGCACCATGCGCTGGCCGCCAGCCCGCTGGCCGCGCAGACGCAGTACGAGTTGATGCGTGTGGCCGCCACGCCGATGGCCCGCGCGCTGCACCGCCAGTACACCCAGGCCTGCGCCGCGCTGCGCGCCGCCGACATCAGCGACATGGTGGCCTCGCATGGCCACGCGCAGACTGACCCGCTGGCCCACCAGCGCCTGGCCGCGGCGCGCGGCGTCGGTATGCGGCCCACCAACCACGGCACGTTGGACGGCCTGTCGCGCCGCGTGGACGCGGTCAACTCCGGGCCTCAGGGCCTGGGCGCCGCGCTGCCGCGCGACGCACGGGCCCCAGACGCACGGGCCCCCGCCCCCTTCGTGCGCACCACGGGGCCGGACATGCTGAGCCGGCTCTACGACCAGATCTTGGCCGACCCGCGCTTGCTGCCGCCGCTGAAGGCCTTGCTCGCGCGACTGCAGATCGCCGTCGTACGCCTGGCGCGCAGCGACACCATGCTGCTGCGCCGGCAGGACCACCCGACCTGGGCGCTGCTCAACCGCGTGGCCGCCCACGGCATGGCCTTCGAGCGTGCGGACGACCCGCGCCTGGTCGACTTCTTGCGCTTCATGGAAGGCGAGGCTCAGCTCCTCGTCGACGCGCCCACGCCCACCGCCGCGCTGTTCCAGCAGGTGCTTGCCCGCGTGGACGCGCGCATCGACCAGCAGGCGCGCCAGAGCAGCGAGCGCAACGCGGTGGCGCTGGCTGCTCTGGAACGCGAGCACCAGCGCAACGACTGGCGAGAGCTGCTGCGCGAGCAGATCGACCACCAGGTCGCCGATGCCCCGCTCGGGCCGCGCATGCGCCGCTTCCTGCAGACCTCATGGGTGGACGTCATCGTCGCCGCGATGGTGCGCCACGGACGCGACTCACACGAGGCCCAGGCCGCGATGGAACTGGTCGACGCGCTGCTTGACAGCCTGATCACGCCACGCGACATGGCCGACCGCGAAGCCCTGCGCATGCGGCTGCCGGTGCTCATTGAGCGCCTGGTCGCCGGCTGCGACAGCCTGCAGCTGCCCGAAGCCCGCCGCGAGCCCCCGCTGACCGAGCTGATGGCCCAACACGCCCGCCTGCTGCGCGGCCTGCCGGCGCAGGACCCGTCGGAGCACCGCCCCGTGCCGCCGCGGCCCGCCGCTGCCAGCAGCGCGCCGGCATCGGCCGACGAGATCGTCAAGCGCCTGATGGAGGAGCGCGACTCCCAGATGCCATCGCACTGGCTCAGCGCCGACGTCGACCGCGGCGAGCTGCCGACCGTGCCGGTGCAGCTCTACAACGAACACGACTCGCCCGACGCCCGCGCCGCACTGCAGCGCTGGATAGACGGCCTGCAGATCGGCCGCTGGTTCCACCTCTTCATCCAGGGCGACTGGCACACCGCGCAGATCGCCTGGATCGGCGAAGGCCGCCAGTTCATGCTCTTCGTCGGCCGGGAAGCGGAGGAGCGCCTGTCCCTGACGCGCAAGGCGCTGGAGGCCCTGCTGTCCAACGGCCTCATCACCGCGCTGGACGACGACAACGTGGTTCAGCGCGCCGTCGACACGCTGATGAGCGACCTAGACGGCGGCTGAATCCTCGGCAGGCCGCGCCGCTGCGTGCGTCCATTCGTGCAGGGCGAGAGCCACGTCACCGACGCCGCTTTTCTTCAGTGCCGAGAACAGCGTCACCGCCACGTCGGAGGCCTCAGTCGTCAGGCCGGCCAGGAACTCCGTCGTCGTGCGCAGCGCCGCGTCAGCCTCCTTGCGGTTGAGCTTGTCGGACTTCGTCAGCAGCACCAGCAGCTTGATCTCGCCGGTGGCGACGCGCGCCGCGACGAACTCCAGCAGCTGCTTGTCCAGGTCGGTCAGGCCCAGGCGCGAGTCCACCATCAGCACCACGCCGGACAGGCTGCGGCGCACGGCCAGGTAGTCGGCCATGACCTTCTGCCAGCGCAGCTTGGCGGCCTTGGCCACAGCGGCGTAGCCGTAGCCAGGCAGGTCGGCGAACAGCGCATCGGGCGCATCCTTGGGACCCAGTTCGAACAGGTTGATGTGCTGGGTGCGGCCCGGCGTCTTGGACGCGAAGGCCAGGCGCTTTTGCTGCGCCAGCGTGTTGATGGCGGTGGACTTGCCCGCGTTGGAGCGCCCGACGAAGGCGATCTCCGGCAGCTCGGTGGCGGGCAGGTGGATGAGCTGGCTGGCGGTGGTCAGGAAGCGCGTTGTGTGCGTCCAGGCCAGGGCGATCTTCTCGGTGATCGGCTCGGCAGGCACTGCCTCAGGGATTTCGTTGGTCATGGCAGGGTCGGACGCTTGGATCCAGCATTGTAAAATTCGAAAGTTGCGCCCAACGAAACCTAAAAATCCATGAAGACTGTCGCCACCTTCCTGTCGAGTCTGCTGCTGGTCACCCTGGCCCAGGCGAACGAGCCCGCTGCAGCGCCGGCCAAGCCCGACCTGGCCAAGGGCGGCACCATCTCGTCGCAGGTCTGCTCCGCCTGCCACACGGCCGACGGATCGCGCGGCAGCCCGGCCAACCCCATCCTGGCCGGCCAGCATGCCGAATACCTCGTCAAGCAGCTGACCGAGTTCAAGGCCGGCAAGCGCAAGAACGCCATCATGAGCGGCATGGCCGCGCCCCTGTCGGAAGAAGACATGCGCAACGTCGCCGCCTTCTACGCGTCCAAGACCGTCAAGCCCGGCTTTGCAAAGAGCAAAGACACCGTCGCGCTGGGCGAGAAGATCTACCGCGGCGGCATCGCCGAGCGCAATGTGCCGGCCTGCGCGGCCTGCCACGGCCCGACCGGCGCCGGCATCCCGGCCCAGTACCCGCGCATCGGCGGCCAACATGGCGACTACGTCGAAGCCCAGATGAACGCCTTCCGCGCCGGCCAGCGCGCCAACTCCGCGCAGATGGTGGGCGTGGCCGCCAAGATGAACGACAAGGAAATCAAGGCCGTGTCCGACTACGTGGCCGGCCTGCGCTGAATCCCTTGCAAGCCTCGATGAACGAAGGCCGGTGTTCAGCACCGGCCTTTTTTGTTTCCCTATGCTTCGCCTGATGTCGACCACCGCCGCCGTCCCCCGCCCCTCGGTTGCCCGCGATCTGCTGGATCTGCTCGCGTCGATGCGCTTCTCGATCACGCTGCTGGTCGTCATCTGCATCTCGTCGGTCATCGGCACCGTCGTCAGCCAGCGCGAGCCGATGGGCAACTACATCAACAAGTTCGGCCCGTTCTGGGCCGAACTGTTCGGCCAGCTCAACCTCTACACGGTCTACAGCGCGCCCTGGTTCCTGGTCATCCTGGCCTTCCTGGTCGTGTCGACCAGCCTGTGCATCGCGCGCAACGCGCCCAAGATCGTCGCGGACCTGAAGAGCTACAAGGAGGATGTGCGCGAGCAGTCGCTGCAGGCCCACCACCACAAGGCCATCGGCGAACTGCCCAGCAACCCGCAGATGGCGCTGGCCGAGGTCGGCCAGGTGCTGACCGCATTAGGCTGGAAAGCCCGGGTGCAGCAGCGCGAGCACGGCACCATGATCGCCGCGCGGCGCGGCGCAGCCAACAAGATCGGCTACCTGTGCGCGCACTCGGCCATCGTGCTGATCTGCCTGGGTGGCCTGTTCGACGGCGACGTCATGGTCAAGCTAATGATGTGGGCGCAAAACAAGCAGCTCTACACCGGCTCCGGCCTGGCGACCGACGTGAAGCCCGAGCATCGCCTGAGCAGCGGCAACCCCAGCTTTCGCGGCAACCTGTTCGTGCCCGAGGGCGGCCGCGCCGGCACCGCCGTGCTGACGTTGCCCGGCGGCATCGTGCTGCAGGACCTGCCGTTCGACATCGAGCTGAAGAAGTTCAGCGTCGACTACTACCCCACCGGCATGCCCAAGAGCTTCGCCAGCGACATCGTCATCCGCGACGGCGGCGCCGAGCGCCGGGCGACGGTCAAGGTCAACGAGCCCGTCATCCACAAGGGCCTGGCCATCTACCAGAGCAGCTTCGAGGACGGTGGCTCCAAGCTGCAGCTGAAGGTGCTGCCGCTGATCGGCGGCAAGCCGGTGCAGATCGAGGGCCGCGTCGGCGACAAGACCGCCTTCGGTGACCAGACGCTGGAGTTCGCGGGCCTGCGCGTCATCAACGTCGAGAACCTGAGCAACGACTCGGCCAGCGGCACCGACGTGCGCAAGGTCGACCTCACGGCCACCCTGGGCAAGCACCTGGGCAGCGGCGCAAAGAGCAACACGGCCAAGACGCTCCACAACGTGGGCCCCAGCTTCAGCTACCGCCTGCGCGACGCCGCCGGCCAGGCACGCGAGTACAACAACTACATGCTGCCGATCGAGCTCGACGGGCAGAAGGTCTTCCTCGCCGGCGTTCGCGAGGCGCAGGCCGAGAGCTTCCGCTATTTGCGCATGCCGGCCGACGAGAACGGCTCGCTGGACGGCTGGCTGCGCCTGCGCCAGGCCCTGGCCGACCCCGTGCTGCGCGACACCGCTGCGCGCGCCTACGCCGTGTCCGCCACGCCGGCCAACCAGCCGCAGATGACGCCGCAGCTGCAGCTCACCGCCCAGCGCGCGCTCGGCCTCTTCTCGGGCGCCGCGGGCAAGCCCGGCGACGACGTGAAGGGCGGCCTGCCGGCGCTGTCGCAGTTCATCGACCGCGACGTGCCGGAAAGCGACCGCCAGCGTGTCTCCGAAGTGCTGCTGCGCATCCTCAACGGCAGCCTGTTCGAGCTTCACCAGCTGGCGCGCGAGCGCGCCGGCCTCAGGCCGGCCGTGCCCGATGCGGCCAGCCAGGCCTTCATGACCCAGGCCGTGCTGTCGCTGTCCGACAGCCTCTACTACCCCGCGCCCGTGCTGTTCCAGCTGGAGAACTACGAGCAGGTGCAGGCCAGCGTCTTCCAGGTCGCGCGCGCACCCGGTCAGAAGCTCGTGTACCTGGGTGCCGTCCTGCTCATCATCGGCGTGTTCGCGATGCTTTACGTCAAGGAGCGTAGGCTCTGGGTCTGGATCGCGCCCAGCGCGGACCCGGCGAGCTCGCAGGTACGCATGGCCATGTCCAGCACCCGCGAATCGCCCGACAACGCCACCCTCTTCGCCCAGATCAAGGCCGCCGTGCTGAAGGAGCCTTCATGACCACTACCACCTTCGACCTGCCGCGGCGCCATGCGCTGCAGCGCCGCGACGTCCTCGACTGGGTCTTCGCCGCCCTCGTGCTGCTGGGCGGCGCGTATGCCTTCAACCGTTACCACGCCAGCATGGACGGCTACGAAAAGGGCATCCTGCTGTGCGCCATGCCGGCGCTGATCGCGCTGGGCTGGTTCTGGAAGCCGCTGCGCACGCTGTGCGTCGCAGCGGGCGCGGCCACGCTGCTGGCCATCGGGTTGTACGCCCAGCACACCGACGGCTTCGGCGCCGACCTGGCCGCCGGTGAGCAGGTCTTCTGGCTCAAGTACATGCTGTCCAGCCAGAGCGCCATCCTGTGGATGAGCCTGCTGTTCTACATGAGCATGCTCTTCTACTGGGGCGGCTTCTTCACCGGTGCGGGGCGCAACAGCGTGGCCGAGGTGGTGGGCTCCAAGCTGGCCTGGGGCGGCGTCTTCATGGCCCTGGTCGGCACGCTGGTGCGCTGGTACGAGAGCCACCAGATCGGCCCCGACATCGGCCACATCCCGGTCAGCAACCTGTACGAGGTCTTCGTGCTGTTCAGCTGGCTGACGACGACCTTCTACCTCTACTACGAAGCCCGCTTCGCGACGCGCTCGCTGGGCGCCTACGTGATGCTGGTCGTCAGCGGCGCGGTCAGCTTCCTTCTCTGGTACACGGTGGCGCGCGAGGCGCAGGAGATCCAGCCGCTGGTGCCGGCGCTGCAGAGCTGGTGGATGAAGATCCACGTGCCGGCCAACTTTGTCGGCTACGGCAGCTTCGCGCTGGCAGCCATGGTGGCGCTGGCCTATCTGCTGAAGACAGCCACCACGCGCGCGCTCCTGACCGGCCTCATCGGCGTGCCCGGGCTCATCGTGGCGGTCATCCTGGCGGTGCGCCTGTTTGGCAGCGTGGCGCCGGACACGGCCACCGGCCTGGTGGGCTGGGCCGGCAAGATCGGTGCCGTGATGGCCTTCCTGGGCCTGTGCGTCGCGCTGCGCCGCCCGCTGAGCGCGCGCCTGCCGGAGCTGCTCCAGCTCGACGACCTCATGTACAAGGCCATCGCGCTGGGCTTTGCCTTCTTCACCATCGCCACCATCCTGGGCGCCTTCTGGGCCGCCGAGGCCTGGGGCGGCTACTGGAGCTGGGACCCCAAGGAGACCTGGGCGCTGATCGTCTGGCTGAACTACGCCGCCTGGCTGCACATGCGGCTGATGAAAGGCCTGCGCGGGATGGCCTCGGCCTGGTGGGCGCTGGTGGGCCTGCTGGTGACGACCTTCGCCTTCCTGGGCGTCAACATGTTCCTGTCCGGCCTGCACAGCTACGGCACGCTCTGACGGAGCCGCGCGTGGTGGACGCCGACCAGGCCCGCTACGCCCGCGCGATGCAGGGCGCGGCAGACGGCCTGTGGGAATGGGACCTGGCCGCCAACCGCGAGTACTTCTCGCCGCGTTGCCTGATGCTGCTGGGCCGGCCGACCGGCTGGCAGGGCCGGCTCATCGAGCTGCTGCACGACGACGACCAGGGCCCGCTGCGCGCCGCGCTGCAGTCCCACCTGCTGCACGGAGCGCCGCTGGACATCGACGCCCGCCTGGCCGGCCCGGATGTACACCACGCACGTTGGCTGCGCTGCCGCGGCTGGGCCGAGCGCGACCTGCGCGGCCAGCCTGCCCGCGTGCTGGCGACACTGTCCGACGTGACGGTCGCCAAGTTCACCGAACAGGCCCTCAGCGACAGCCAGGCCAAGTTCCGCGCCCTCTTTCACACCGCGCCCATCGGCATCGCGCTGCTGGACCTGGGCAGCACCACCGTCGTCGAGTCCAACGACGAGCTGGCCCGTCTGCTCGGCTGGCCCGCGTCCGCCGTGGTCGGCCAGCCAGCGGCGGCGCTGGGCCTGGCACCGCTGTTCGCGCCGGTGGCCGCAGCCGGCCGCGTCGAGATTGACGACCTCGCCCTGCGCCACCGCTCCGGGCGGCAGCTGCACGCCAAGCTGGTGGCCGAGAAGGTCGAGCTGGGCGGCCGGGCGCTGCTGCTGTGCGCCGTCGTGGACATCTCCGTGCAGGTCGACGCCGAGGCCGCCCTGTCCGCGCTGGCCGAGCAGCTGATGGACCAGGAGCGGCGCACCACGCAGCGCCTGGCCCAGGCCTTGCACGACCAGCTCGGCCAGACGCTGACCGCAC
>JACPYV010000091.1 GCA_016195825.1 Burkholderiales bacterium
CCCAGAACAGCAGGGGCACGTGGGTGTCGTAGTCGTGCGGGCTGCCGTGGGTGCTGCCGCCGGGGCGGTAGCTGGCGATCCAGTTGCGCTTCAGCACGATCTGCAGCTGCGCGGCGCGCGTCGGGTCGAAGGACTTGCGCATGGCTTCCAGATAGGGCGTGGTCTTGTCGTCGCCCAGCAGCTGCTCGCGCGTGAAGACGGTTTCGACGCCGGGCAGCTTCAGCAGCTCGTCGCGGGCGACGGCCTGCACGTCGGCGAACTTCAGGCCGCGCTCGGCGGCCAGCTTGTCGTTCAGCAGCAGGCCGGCGGCGGAGAAGTCGCGCGCCAGCTTGTCGACCCCGAAGCGGGCGCTCAGCGCCGCGTTTACCGCGGCCAGCGACGGGCCTGCCGTGAAGCGGCCAGCGTCGCGGCCCTGGCTGGCGGCCCATTCCGGCGTGTCGGTGAAGCCGTGGTCCGCCGTCAGCGCCAGCACGTAGTTGCCCGCGCCCACCTGCTTGTCCAGGAACTGGAAGAAGGCCTGCAGGTGGCGGTCCAGGTGCAGCATGTGGTCGTGCGACAGCCGCGACTCGGGCCCGAAGGCGTGGTTGATGTAGTCATGGCTGGACAGGCTGACGGACAGGATGTCCTGCACGGCGCGCTGGCCCAGCTGCTCGTTCGTCACGGCGGCGCGAGCGAAGGCCAGCGTCAGCTCATCGCCGAAGGGCGAGGCCAGCAGGTTGCCGTAGAAGCGCGGGCCGGGCCCGTCCATCTTGTCGCCAACGATGGCGGGCAGCCTGTTGCCGTTGCCGCTGGCGATCTGCCAGGGCTGTCCGTCCGGCACCGATCGCGCGTAGGCCGCGTCGGGCAGCAGGGGTGCCCAGGTCTTCTTGAAGAAGGCGTCGGCCGGCTTGGCGGCGTTGAAGTCCGTCACCCACTGCGGGTGGGACTGCATGTAGTAGGTGCTGGACGCGAAACGGCCGGTCTCGGTCATGTACATGTAGGCCGTGCCTTTGTGGCCGGCCGGCAGGATGGCGCCGCGGTCCTTGCCCGAAATGCCGATGACCTTTGAAGCGGGCGAGCGCGTGCGCAGCACGTCGCCCAGCGTCTCCACCTTCAGGTTGCGCGGGCTGGTGCCGGACAGCGCGGCGGTCGGGCTGTCGATGTACTGGTAAGCCGCGTCGCCGGTGTTGTAGACCGGGTCGCCCGTGGCCGGGTCGCGCCACTCGTTGCTGATGATGCCGCTGCGCTGCGGGTAGGCGCCGCTGAGCATCACCGAGTGGCCGGCCGCCGTGACCGTGTGGCCATGGCCGTAGTGGGCGTCGGAGAACCAGCGGCCGTGGTCCAGGAAGCGGGCGAAGCCGTCGGGGCTCAACTGCTCGCGGTAGCCGGTGACCTGGCGCATCGGCAGGCCGTCGATGACGACCAGCACCAGCAGCTTTGGGGCTTGCGGCGCGACGGCGGCGGGCGGCGGCGTCGTCGTGCAGGCGCTCAGCGTGGACAGGGCGGCACTGGCGAGGGCCAGGCTCAGCAGGCGGCGGCGGGTGTAAGTCATGACAGTGGTGTGACAACGAAGCCGCGAGCTTACGTCGTCACAACCACCGCATGCCAGGCCCCGCCCCCGACGCCCAAGACCCGACGCGCGCGCTGGACGGCTGGCGCGTGCAGGCACCCGCGCCGTTGCAGGACCTGGAGCTGCGCGGCCTGCTTCAAGCGGGTGGCGCCGGCCTGGATGAGGCCAAGAAGGCGCGGCTGAAGGCTCGCGGCTACGACGTGCAGGACATCGAGGACATCGAGCTGCGCGAGATCCCGCCGCCCGCCGTGGCCGCGATGCCCGTGCTGGATCTGCCGGCGCCGCGTGCCGCGGCCGACCCGCGCCTGCTGGCGCGGTGGCAGCCGTCGGCCTGGACGGCGCTGGCGCGGCGCGTCCGCGGTGCCAGCGCCGAGGTCGTGCAGACGCCCCGGGGGCCGCTGGTGGAGAACCACGCGCCGCAATGGCTGTGCGCGCTGTGGCCGCCGCAGCGCTTGGAGGTGCCGCTGCTGGGCCGCTGGCCGGAGCTGGCTGCCGTCGTGGGCGCCGAGACGGCGTTCGGTGCGCTGCACCAGCTGCTGGCCGAGCTGCCCGAAGACGCGCAGCTGTGGGCGGCTGAGCTGGACACGGACTGGGCCTTGCTGGCCGAGCTGGTGCTGCATCACGACGCCGGTCTGCGCCCAGCGCACGCGCAGGCGCTGCGCGAGTTGGTCGAGGCCGAGCGCACTGCGAGCTTTGCGCGCTTGAACGACGCCTACGTCCGCCAGGGCCACGTCGCAAGGCGCTCGGCATGAGCAGCGGGCTGGCACCGCAGTTGGAGCTGGCCGGCGGCGTGGCGCGCATCACGCTGCGCCGGCCACGTCAGGCCAACCGGCTCGCCGTGGACGACCTGGGCACGCTGCACGGCCTGCTGGAGGAGGTCAACGCGAGCGAGGGCGTGCGCGTGCTGGTGCTGGTCGGCGAGGGCCGGCATTTCTGCAGCGGCTTCGACCTCGGCGCGCTGGGTGCCATCGATGCGGGTGCGCGTTTCGGCGAGCTGGCCGATGCGTTGGAGGCCGCCCGGCCCATCACCATCGCGCGGCTGCACGGTGGGGTCTACGGCGGAGCCGCCGACCTGGCCCTGGCCTGCGACTTCCGTCTCGGCGCACCCGCGGTGGAGATGTTCGTGCCCGCCGCGCGCATCGGCCTGCACTTCTACGCCGGCGGCCTGCGGCGCTTCGTCAACCGGCTGGGCCTGGCGACGGCCAAGCAGGTGCTGCTGGCCGGCCGCACGCTAGACGCCTCGGCGCTGCTGGGCTGTGGCTACCTGGACCAGTTGCTGCCCGACGTGGCGACGCTGGACGATGCGCTCGCGGCGCTGACGGCCGAACTGCTGGCCATGGCGCCGCTTGCGCTGCTGCCGATGAAGCAGCACCTGAATGCGCTGGCGGCCGGGCGGCTGGACCCCGCGCAGCTTGCCGCGGACATCCTGAAGGCGCGCGATTCGGCCGATCTGGCCGAGGGACAGGCCGCCTGGGCGGGCAAGAGACCGGCCAAATTCAAGGGGGGTTGAAAGCCCTAGGCCAGGGCTTTCGCCACATGGTGGAAAATACGGGGGCTGCGCCCCTGCCCGGCGCTCCCCTTTGCAACTCTTCGACAGGACCAGTGTGGCCAAAGAAACCACCAAGACCACCATCGAAGCGGATGGTCTGCGCTACCGCTCCAAAGCCCCGGGCTCGCCCTTCGCGGCGACCTCCTCTTTCGGTGCCGCAACAATGTCATGCTTCCTCTGCGGCAAGCACAGGCCGCGCGCCATGCTCAAGTCCAAGAAGCTCCTGGGCAAGTCCCAGCCGGTCTGTTCGCCCTCTTGTAAAGAGCTGGACGCCCAGATCGCAGCCAAGTAAGCCTTGGCCGGCCCTCCCTGGCGGGAGGGCCTGAATTCATGCGCCGCCCCTCCCGGGGCGGTGTCGTTTCCGCCCAGCGCGTCAGCCCTGGCGGAAGCAGCGCCCGCACACCGAGCGGTAGCGTGCGTTGCCGCCGATCTCGACCTGGGCGCCTTCGGTGACCTTGCGGTTCTGCGCGTCCACGCGCATGTTCATGGTCGCCTTGCGGCCGCAATCGCAGATGGTCTTCATCTCGTCCATCTCGTCGGCCAGCGCCAGCAGGGTGGCCGAGCCGGGGAAGAGTTCGCCCTGGAAATCCGTGCGCAGGCCGTAGCAGATGGCCGGCAGGTTGCGCAGGTGGGCCAGTTCGTGCAGCTGCTGCACCTGGCGCTTGGTCAGAAACTGCGCCTCGTCGATGAGGATGCAGGCGATCCCGGGTGCCTCGTCCGCCAGCGCGATGAAGTCGGTGCCGGCGTCGAACTGCTCCACCTCGCGCTGCGGGCCCAGGCGTGACGTGACGAAGCCGCTGCCGTAGCGGTCGTCCAGGCGCGCCGTGAAGATGCGCACGCGGTGGCCGCGCTCCTCATAGTTGTGCGCCACCTGCAGCAGGGCGGTGGATTTGCCGGCGTTCATCGCGGCGTAGCGGAAAAAGAGCTTGGCCATGGGGGTGTCGGGAGCGGGCTGGCATTGTCCCCGCAGGCCGGCCCCGCGGATCGGGGTCGGGAAAGCCCGTGGTTTGAGGCGTTTTCGGGTCGGAACCCCGGGCTTGCGAGATGGTGTTGTCATCTTCGTCATGGCTCAATCCTCCTTTCGTCCGACCTGTCTGAAGAATGAGCAAAGACACCGTGACCGCTGTCCGCCAGGATGGCTTGCGCTACCAGTCGAAAGTGGGCGGTTCGCCCTTCCTCGGCAGCGGCCACACCCGCTCCTGCTTCAAGTGCGGCAAGCACCGCGCGCCGGCCAGCCTGCAGTCCATCCGGCTGCTGGGCCGCAACGAAGTCGTCTGCAAGCCCAACTGCAAGACGCTGCCGTAGCCGCGCCGGGCTCGGCGGACGGCTGAGCCCCCTCCATTTCCACCGACTGCCGCGGCCCGACGGGCCACGGTGAGCCTGCGTTTGACGTTTGCTGATTATTTGCATAGCATGATATGCATATCGAGCGAAAGGCGGGCGGCATGGTCGAGGACGTTGTCAGGGAGCTGGGCCACCTGAGCCTGGGCACACGGCTCAAACGCATCGGCGAGACGCTGCAGGCGCAGACGCAAGCGGTGCTGGCGGCGCATGGCTTCGAGCAGCCGGCGGCCTATTTCCCACTGCTGGCTGCGCTGGACCGGCTGGGCGCTCTGAGCGTGGGTGAGCTGAGCCAGGCGGTGGGCGTCAGCCAGCCGGTGGTCACGCGGTCGCTGCGCGGGCTGGAGGAGGACGGCCTGGTGGCGTCTGAAAGCTCCGCTCAGGACCGGCGTGTGCGCCGCGTCGCGCTGAGCGGCCAGGGCCGTGGCCTGGTGCAGCATGCGCGGCAGGAGGCCTGGCCGGCCATTGAGGCGGCCGTCGCCCAGGCCTGCGCGGGCTTGAGCGGCGATCTGCTCGCCCAGCTTGGCGCGCTGGAGGACGCACTGGCCGAGGCGCCGCTGAAGCAGCGGGTGAAGGCATGAGCGTGCCCGATCTCGACCGACCCGTATGGGCCAGTCTGCTGCACCAGCCGCAGTGGGCCGACGGCGAGGCATGCGCGAAGCGTTTCAAGGCCGACATCAACCGCTTTGCTTCGGCGCGTGACGACTCGCCCGAAGGCCTGGCCGCGCTGGCGTCGCTGGTGCAAGGCGATGACGATGTGGTCTACCTGCTGCAGGTGCCGCGAATCGCCCTGCCAGCCGGGCTTGTGGCGGTGAAGCAGGCGACGGGCGTGCAGATGCTGGCCACGCGCCGGCTGGCCATCGACGAAGGCCTGCAGGTGCTGGGCGACGCGGACGCGGCGGACATGCTGGCGCTGGCGACGCTGACCGAGCCGGGCCCCTTCCTGGCGCGGACGCACACGATGGGTCGCTTCCTCGGCATCCGTGTCGACGGGCGGTTGGCGGCGATGGCCGGCGAGCGCCTGCGCTTTCCCGGTCATGTCGAGGTCAGCGGTGTCTGCACGCACCCGGACTTCCGCGGCCGGGGCCTGGCGCGGCGGCTGTCGGCCGCCGTGACGGCCGAGATCCAGCGCCGCGGCGAGCAGCCCTTGCTGCACGCCTGGACGACGAACACCGCGGCGATCGCGCTCTACGAAAGCCTGGGTTTCGCCACGCGCGCCACGGTGAACATCGCCATGCTCAAACGCCCGCCAGCTTGACGGTGTTGGGGCTCCAGCCCCCGCCCAGCGCGCGGATCAGCCCGACGGTGGCCTGGTACTGGGCCGAGCGCACCTGCAGCGCCGCGCGGCGGTTGGCCAGCTCGCTGCGGCGCGCGTCCAGCAGTTCGAGCTGGCTGACAAGGCCGTTGCGGTAGCGGGTGTCCGACAGCTTCAGCGCCTGGCCGGCCGCGGCCACCGCGCGGGCATTGGCCTCGCCCTGCAACTGCAGCAACGAGAGGGCCCCCAACTGGTCTTCCACGTCCTTCAGCGCCAGCAGGAATTGCTCGCGGAAGGCGATGGAACTGCCTTCGAGCTGCGTCTTGGCCGTGTTGACGCCGGCCTCGCGGCGGCCGCCGTCGAAGAGGGGCAGCGCGGCCAGCAGGCCCACGCCCCAGGTGCTGGCACCGCTCTTCAGCAGATTGGACAGTTCGCTGGACGCGCCGCCGCCCTGCGCCGTCAGCGTCAAGCTGGGCCACCAGGCGGCCTGGGCCACGCCCACGCGGGCCTGCGCGGCCAGCAACTGGCTGCGCGCGGCGGCCAGGTCGGGGCGGCGTTGCAGCAGCTCGGAGGGCAGGCCAGCCGGCACGACAGGCAGCGCGGTCTGCCAGGCGGCGGGCGCCAACCGGAAGTCGGACGCGGGCTCGCCCAGCAGCACGGCCAGTGCCGTTTCCAGCTCGACGCGGCGGCGGTCCAGCGCGAAGGCCTCAGCCTCGTTGGCGGCCAGCTCGGTACGCACACGGGCCACGTCCAGGTCGGCCACGTCGCCGGCACGGGCGCGCTTCTCGGTCAGCGCCAGCGTCTCAGCGTAGGCCGACACGGTGCTGCGCACCAGCTCGCGCTCGGCGTCCAGTGCGCGCATCGCCAGGTAGCCGCGGGCCACGTTGGCCTGCACCAGCAGGCGGGCATCAGCCAGCAACTGCTCGCGGGCCTGCACGTCCAGTGCCGAGGCATTGCGTTCGTGCAGCAGGCGGCCGCCCAGGTCCAGCTCGTAGGCCAGGTTCAGGCCGGCGCTGTACTGGCTGACGCCTTGCAAGCCGGGGTCGGCAGCACGGCCGGCACCGGCGGCGACGCCCAGCTGTGGCAGGCGTGCGGCCTCGGCGCCACCCAGCGCCGCGCGGGCTTGCGCGAGCCGGTTGGCGGCGGCCTGCACGCTGGTGTTGGCAGCCAGCGCGCGGGCGACGAGGTCATCCAGGGTGGTGTCTGCAAACGGCTGCCACCAGGCCGCTTGGAGGGCGGGCGCGTCGGCCGAAGCCGTCTTGTACGCCGCAGGCGCCTGCGGCAGCCGCGATGCGTCGATGGGCGGCACCGACGCGCAGCCGGCCAGCAGCAGCGCGATGAAAAGTGGGGTCAAAGTTGATTTCATGCTTGCTCTCCTTGCAGGGCTGCGGGGGCTGCAGCCGTCTGGCCGCCGTGGTGGCGCAGTGGGGCGTTGCCGCTGATGCGGCGCATGCAGACGTAGAACAGCGGCGTCAGGAACAGGCCGAACACGGTCACGCCGATCATTCTGGCGAACACCGCCACGCCCATGGCCTGGCGCATCTCGGCGCCGGCGCCGGTGCTCAGCACCAGCGGCAGCACACCCATCACGAACGCCATGGACGTCATCAGGATGGGGCGCAGCCGCAGCCGTGCCGCTTCCATCGCCGCCTGCACTGGCGTGCGGCCGGCGAACTCCAGCTCGCGGGCGAACTCGACGATCAGGATCGCGTTCTTCGCCGACAGGCCCACCAGCACGATGAGGCCGATCTGCGTGAACACGTTGTTGTCGCCGTGGCTGAGATACACGCCGGTCATCGCGGCCAGCAGACCCATGGGCACGATCAGGATGATGGCCAGCGGCAGCGCCAGGCTCTCGTACTGCGCGGCCAGCACCAGGAACACCAGCAGCAGCGCCAGCGGGAACACCCACAGCGCGGAGTTGCCGGCGATCTTTTCCTGGTAGGTCAGGTCGGTCCACTCGTAGCCGATGCCCGGGGGCAGCGTCTCGGCGGCGATGCGCTCGACGGCGGCCTGGGCCTGGCCTGACGAGTAGCCGGGCGCGGCACCGCCGTTGATGTCGGCGGCCAGGAAGCCGTTGTAGCGCATCGCGCGCTCGGGGCCGAAGCTGGGCTTGACCGTCATCAGCGCGGACAGCGGCACCATCTCGCCCGAGCCCGAACGGACCTTCAGCTGGCCGATGTCCTCCGAACGCGCGCGAAAGGCGGCGTCCGCCTGCACACGGACCGAGTAGGTGCGGCCGAACTGGTTGAAGTCGTTCACATACAGGCTGCCGAGGTAGATCTGCATCGTGTCGAACACGTCCGTCACCGCCACGCCCAGCTGGCGCGCCTTGGTGCGGTCGAGGTCGGCATACAGCTGCGGCACGTTGACCTGGAAGCTGCTGTACAGCCCGGCCAGCTCCGGCGTCTGGTAGGCCTTGGTCAGGAAGGCCTTAGTAGCCGCGTCCATGGCCGCGTAGCCCAGGTTGCCGCGGTCCTGCAGCTCCAGCTTGAAGCCTCCGGTGGTGCCCAGGCCTTGCACTGGCGGGGGCGGGAACATGGCGATGAAGGCGTCCTCGATCTGGCCGTACTGCGCGTTCAGCGAGCCCGCGATCGCACCCGCCGACAGGTTCTTGCCCTTGCGCTCGTCGAAGGGCTTCAGCGTCGCGAACACGATGCCCGAGTTGGAGCTGTTGGTGAAGCCGTTGATCGACAGGCCGGGGAAGGCCACCGCGTGCTCGACGCCCGGCGTCTTCAGCGTGATCTCGGTCATGCGGCGGATGACGTCCTCGGTGCGGTCCAGCGTGGCGCCGTCGGGCAGCTGGGCGAAGCCGATCAGGTACTGCTTGTCCTGGCCGGGCACGAAGCCGCCGGGCACGGCCTTGAACAGGCCGAAGGTGGCGCCCACCAGCACCAGGTAGAGGCCCAGCATGATGGCCTTGCGCGAAAGCACGCGCTTCACGCCGCCGCCGTAGGCCGTGGAGCCGCGGGCGAACAGCTTGTTGAAGCCGGCGAAGAAGCGGCCGAACACGGCATCCATGCCGCGCGTCAGCGCATCCTTGGGTGCGTCATGACCCTTCAGCAGCAGGGCCGACAGCGCGGGCGACAGCGTCAGTGAGTTGACCGCCGAGATCACTGTCGAGATCGCGATGGTCAGCGCGAACTGCTTGTAGAACTGGCCCGTCAGGCCGGTGATGAAGGCCAGCGGCACGAACACGGCAATCAGCACCAGTGCGATCGCGATGATGGGCCCGGAGACCTCGCGCATGGCCTGGTAGGTGGCCTCGCGCGGGGACAGGCCCGACGCGATGTTGCGCTCCACGTTCTCCACCACCACGATGGCGTCGTCCACGACGATGCCGATGGCCAGCACCAGGCCAAAGAGGCTCAGCGCGTTGATCGAGAAGCCGAACAGGTGCATCACCGCAAAGGTGCCGATGATGCTGATGGGCACGGCCAGCAGCGGGATGATGGAGGCGCGCCAGGTCTGCAGGAACAGGATCACGACCAGCACCACCAGCGCGACCGCTTCCAGCAGCGTGTGGATGACGGACTCGATGGACGCGCGCACGAACTGGGTCGGGTCGTAGACGATGGTGTAGTCCACGCCCTCGGGCATGACCTGCTTCAGCTCGGCCATCGTGGCGCGCACGTTCTTGGAGATGTCCAGCGCGTTGCCACCCGGTGCCTGAAAGATGGGCACGGCCACGGCGGACTTGTTGTCCAGCAGCGAGCGCAGCGCGTATTCGCTGGCGCCCAGCTCCAGCCGGCCCAGGTCGCGCAGCCGCGTGACCTGACCGTTGGCACC
>JACPYV010000089.1 GCA_016195825.1 Burkholderiales bacterium
ACGCAAGGCGCAGGCCTGGGGCCTGCGGCTGATGCCGGACGTGGACGCGGACGCCGGCTGAGCAGTGCCGCGCAGGCCGTCAGCGCTTGAGCACCTTGGGCACAGGGTTGGGCCGCAGGCGGAACGCATCCGGCATGCCCGAGCCCAGCAGCGGGCGCAGGTACAGGCGGAAGGCATCGGTCACGTCGGTGCCGGCCTCGGTGATGAAGTGGTCTTCCATCGTGCGGGTCTTGCCGGCCACCGCCGCCAGCGGCAGCAGCTCGTAGTCGACGGCATAAGTGCCGGTGCGTTTGATGGCGACGGAGCCGTCCCGGTCGCCGTGGAAGGCGTATTGCACGGCCTTCTCGCCGACCTCGCGGGCCTCGCGCTGGTCCACGTCGGACACGCAGCCCAGGAAGCTGCGCTGCAGGTAGCCGAAGGTGTCGCCGCGCACGCGCTTGATGCCCAGTTTGGCCTTGATCTCCTCGCACAGCAGGTCAGCGAGGGCCCCGGTGCCGCTGAGCTGCACGTTGCCATGCGCATCGCGCTCCAGGTCGCCCGCCAGCTTGGACAGCATGGGCGCGCCGGTCGCGTCGTGGATGCCCTCGCTGACGGCGATGACGCAGCGGCCGTAGCGCTCGTGCGTGGCCTTCACATCGTGCAGGAACTGCGCGATGTCGAAGGCGCGCTCGGGCAGGTAGATGAGGTGCGGGCCGTCGTCGTCGAACTTCTTGCCCAAAGCCGCGGCGGCCGTCAGGAAGCCGGCGTGGCGGCCCATGACCACGCCCACGTAGACACCCGGCAACGCCGCGTTGTCGAGGTTGGCGCCGGCGAAGGCCTGCGCCACGAAGCGCGCGGCCGATGCGTAGCCGGGCGTGTGGTCATTGCCGACCAGGTCGTTGTCGATGGTCTTCGGAATGTGGACGGTACGCAGCGGGTAGTTCGCCGCCGCCGCCTCCTCGGACACGATGCGAACGGTGTCGGACGAGTCGTTGCCGCCGATGTAGAAGAAGTGCGTGATGCCGTGGGCCTGGAGCACCGTGAAGATCTCGCGGCAGTAGGCGGCGTCGGGCTTGTCGCGCGTGGAGCCGAGCGCGGAGGCGGGCGTACTGGCCACCAGCTCCAGGTTGTGGCTGGTCTCTTGCGTCAGGTCGACGAAGTCCTCGTTGACGATGCCGCGCACGCCGTGGCGCGCGCCGTAGACCTTGCCCACGCCGGCCTGGCGGCGCGCTTCCAGCACGACGCCGACGAGGCTCTGGTTGATGACGGCGGTAGGGCCGCCACCTTGGGCGACGAGGATCTTGGCGAGGCTCATGAACGCTCCTGGTGTCGTCAACGGACGGCGCAGTTTAGGGCGCCGCCCCCGCGATGCAACCGAGCGTTCAGCGTGTCATCCAGCGTTCGAGCTCGTCCGCCGGCATGGGCCTGGCGAACAGCCAGCCTTGGCCTTCGTGGCAGCCCAGGCCGATCAGGTACTGGCGCTGCTCCTCGGTCTCGATGCCCTCGGCGATGACGGTCAGGCCCAGGCCGCGGCCCAGATTGACAACCATCTGCGCGATGGTGGAGCCGGCGGTCGAGGACTGCGCCTCCTGCACGAAGGCGCGGTCGATCTTGAGCCGGTCCACTTGCAGCTGGCGCAGCTGGCTCAGAGACGAGAAGCCGGTGCCGAAGTCGTCGATGGCAACGCTGAAGCCCAGCTGCTTGATGTCGGACAGCACGCGCAGCACGAGGTCGGCGTCTTCCATGGCCATGGACTCGGTGATCTCCAGCTCCAGGCTCTGGCCGACGACGTCGATGTCCGTCAGCGCGCGCGACAGCATGTCGATGAAGCCCGGATGGCGGAACTGCGCCATGGACACATTGACGGCCATGCGGAAGTCGGCATGTCCCAGGGCCTGCATCTTCTTCAGCTGCGCGCAGGCCGTGCGCATGACGAACTCGCCGATGGGGATGATGAGACCGCTTTGCTCGGCCAGCGGGATGAACTGGTCCGGCGGGATGAAGCGGCCGTCCAGCGTGCGCCAACGCAGCAGCGCCTCGGCACCGATGACGCGGCCGGTGTCCAGGTCCACCTGCGGCTGGTAGACGACGAAGAGCTGGCTTTCCTCGAAACCCGTGCGCAGGCCCTTGAGCAGCTTGAAGCGCTCGCGCGCATCGCTGCCCATGGCGGCCGAGAAGTACTGGGACGAGCCACGTTGCTGCTGCTTGGCGCGCTTGAGCGCGATCTGCGCATCCAGCAGCAGCTCGGAGCCGATGGCCGTGGATTCACCCAGGCGCACCAGGCCCGTGGTGGCCGACAGCTGCAGCCGCTCGCCGGCCACGATGAAGGGGTCGGCAAAGACGGTCTGCACGCTCTCCGGGCAGACCTTGGCATGCTCGCCCAGCACGCCGAAGGTGTCGGCACCGACGCGGGCCATGGCCGTGTTCAGGCCCAGCATCTCGCTCATCCGGTGCACGACGGCCTGCAGCACCTGGTCGCCGAAGTGGTGACCGAAGGCGTCGTTGATGTCGGAGAAGTCGTCGATGTCGATCAGCGCCAGCGTGACGCCGGACGGATCCTTCAGGTTCTTGTCCAGCAGCTCGACGAAGCGGTTGCGGTTGGGCAGGCGCAGCAGCGGGTCGTTGTAGGCCTGGTCCAGCAGCTGGCTGTACAGCACCACGTTCTCGAAGCCGACCGCGATGTTGGAGCAGAAGGCGCGCAGCAGCTGCTGGTCCAGCTCGTCGAGTTCGCGGCCCACGTCCACCAGCGCGGCCATCGCGCGGCCCTGGCCCATGCCGAAGTAAAGGCAGGTGCCGTCGTCGTAGAGGTTCTCCTGCAGCGCCAGGCATCGCTCCAGGCGATCGCGCACGGCCGCGATCTTGACCTGGGCCAGCGGCCGGTCGATAAGGCCGCTGTACTGGCCAGCGGCCGCGACGATGCGCACCTCGTCGCCCGTCTCGCCACCCACCTGGGCGCAGACCAGGCCCTCGGGGAGGATGCCCAGCAGCGCGCACAGCTGCGTGACAACGCCCTCGGCAAAACGCGAGAGGCCACGCATGCGCGACAGCGATGTGCTGCTCTCGACGATCATCTCCAGGCCGCGGCGGTTGGCCTCCAGCGCGCAGATCTGGCGGTACGAGCGCACAGCCGCGGTCAGCACCGTGTACAGCCGCGTGCGGGTCAGCTCCGACTTGGTCTTGTAGTCGTTGATGTCATAGGCCTGCACCGTCTCGATCTCGGGCGCATAGCCGGGCTGGCCGGTGCGAAGCACGATGCGCACGGCGTTCAGGCCCAGCTCGTCGCGGATGTGGCGCACCAGCTGCAGACCGGCGTCCTCGCTCTCCATGACGACGTCAAGGAGTACGACGGCGAGGTCGTCTTCGCTCGCGAGCAACTGGCGCGCCTGCGCGGCCGAGCTGGCGTGCAGGAAGATCAGCGGCTGGCCTTCGACGGTGAGGCCTTGCATGGCCAGCTCGGTGGCCTTATGGACGTCACCATCGTCGTCGACGATCAGGATCCGCCAGGGCCTGTTCTGCGGGCGGTGGTCGAGCTCGGCGTGCTCGGGCTCATCGATGAGCTCGAGCAGGTCGTCGTCAACGGCTGGGGTTTCTTGCATGGGGGCGAGGGCTCCGGGCACGGGCGGCGGCCACAGCAGCTGCAGCCTCGTCGGTCAAGAGCCGCAAGGGTAGTGCATCCCTGCGCGACCCGCCACGAAAAGCACGGGCAAATGTCCCGCTGTCCGTGTCATCGCTTACCGGGTTTGCCCGGACGCGCGGCCCCTGCGCGGGCAGCGCCGGTGACGCGCGGCGGCAGGCCGGTGTGCTGCGTCAAGAGCTGGCCCTTGCGCGGCTGCGCTGCTTTGGCCACCGGCTTCGCGGCGGACGGGGCCACGGGCTTGGCGCCGGTGGAGTTCTTGCGCCGCGCGCTGTCGTAGCTGCCATCGGTCAGCGGCTGGTAGCTCGGGATCAGGTGGTGCTTGCCGTTGCCGATCAGATCGGCCCGGCCCATGGTCTTCAGCGCCTCGCGCAGCAGCGGCCAGTTGTTGGCGTCGTGGTAGCGCAGGAAGGCCTTGTGCAACCGGCGACGGCGCTCGCCGCGCACGATGTCGACCTTCTCGCCGCGGGTCTCGTCCCGACTGATGCCCTTCAACGGGTTGAGCCCCGAGTGGTACATCGCCGTGGCCGTGGCCATCGGGCTGGGGTAGAAGGTCTGCACCTGGTCGGCGCGGAAGCCGTTCTTCTTCAGCCAGACAGCGAGGTTCATCATGTCCTCGTCGCTGGTGCCGGGGTGGGCAGCGATGAAGTACGGAATCAGGTACTGCTTCTTGCCGGCAGCGGCGCTGGCCGCCTCAAACATCTGCTTGAAGCGATCGTAGGTGCCGATGCCCGGCTTCATCATCTTGGACAGCGGGCCGCCCTCGGTGTGCTCGGGCGCGATCTTCAGGTAGCCGCCGACGTGGTGCGTGACCAGCTCCTTCACGTACTCGGGCGACTGCAC
>JACPYV010000090.1 GCA_016195825.1 Burkholderiales bacterium
CCTGAACGCCTTCGGTTCCGCGCAGATCGCCGCGCTGAATTCCGATCAAGTGGCCGCACTGACCACGGTGCAGATCCCGTTGATGGAGACGGCTGACCTGAGGGCGCTGACCACCAACGCACTGAAGGGCTTCAACTCGGCGCAAATCGATGCGATCACCTCCGACCAGATCGCCCAGCTGACGACCAGCCAGATCGCCAGCCTTAGCTCCGACCAACTGGACGGTATCGGTGCCGCAGAAATCGCTGCGCTCGGCTCGGCCCAGATCGGCGTGCTGTCTTCGGTGCAGGTGGCTTCGCTGTCCACAGCGCAGATCGCTGCGATCGAGACGAATGACGTGAAGGCGCTGAGTACGGCCTCTATCCGTGTGCTCGACTCCGCACAGCTCGACGCACTGACGTCCGACCAGCTGCAGGCGCTCACCACGGTTCAGTTGACCGCATTGAGCACCGACCATCTGTCCGGCCTGAACACGGCGGACCTGAACGCCTTCACGTCTGACCAGTTCGCCAAGCTGACGACCGCCCAAGTGGCCGCACTGACGGCCAACCAGATCGGCCACCTGACGACGGACGACCTCAACGCGTTCAGCTCGTCGCAGATCGCTGCGCTGCATTCGGACCAGGTCGCTGCGCTGACCACCGTGCAGATTCCGCTGATGGAAACGGCGGACCTGCGCGCCATCACCACGGCCGCGCTGCAAGGTTTCAACTCGGCCCAGATCGATGCGATCACCTCCGACCAGATTGGCCAACTGACAACCGCGCAGTTCGCCAGCCTCAGCTCCGACCAGTTGGACGGCCTGGGTGTGGCCGAGATGGCGGCACTGACCTCGGCGCACATCGCGGCGATGAGCTCGGCGCAAGTCATCTCGTTGTCCACCGCGCAGATCGCCGCGATCGAGAGCGCGGACTTCCAGTCGATCACAACCAACGCACTGCGTGCCATGACCGACGTGCAGCTCGATGCGATGACGTCGGACCAGATGCTGGCCCTGGCCGCCAAGGTCTCGTCGTTCACGACCGACCAGCTGTCGCACCTGAACACGCAGGACTTGAACGCGATGAGCGCGGCGCAGGTGTCCTTCCTGACCACGACGCAGATCGCCAGCCTGACGACGAACCAGATCGCCAACCTGGAAACGGACGACCTGCGTGCCCTGAGCACCTCGGCGATCGCAGCCCTGACGACCGACCAGTTCGCGGCCATCACGACCGACCAGTTCCCGCACCTGAAGGACACGCAGATCGCCGCGATGACGACGGCCCAGGCGCATGCGCTGACCACCGACCAGATCGTCGCCTTCACGACCGACCAGATCGTCGCCCTGTCCACCCGCGACATCTCGGCGATGACCATGAGCCAGCTCTCCGCGCTGCAGTCGGACGACATCCAGGCGATGAGCAGCGCCCAGTTCAATGCCTACTACGCGGTCACCCCGATCGTGCTGGACCTGGACGGCAACGGCATCCACACGCTGGCCGCTGCCCAGGGCGTGAACTTCGACCTGGTCGGCGCCGGCCAAGTCAGCAAGGTCGGCTGGGTGGCCCCGACGGACGGCCTGCTGGTGATGGACCGCAACCATGACGGCGTCATCAACAACGGCAGCGAGTTGTTCGGCAACGGCACCATCCTGGCCAACGGCCAACACGCCGCCAACGGCTACGTTGCCATGGCGCAGGAAGACACCAACCACGACGGCAAGCTCAGCGCGCTGGATGCCCACTTCAAGGACCTGCGCATCTGGGTGGACGCCAACCACGACGGTGTGACGAACGCCGGCGAGTTGAAGCTGCTGGCCGACTACAACATCGTCGAGTTGAACCTCGACGCTGCTAAGGGCACGACGGTCGACAACGGCAACCTGCTGGGACTGGTATCGAGCTACACCAAGGCCGATGGCAGCACCCACGCGATGGGCGACGTCTGGTTCGCCAAGGATGTGGCGCCGGCGGGCTCGGACAGCAAGCCGGCCGTGAGCCTGGACGACGTGCTGGCCGCGCCGAGCAACAACCTGCTGGTGGACAACGCCGCCCATGCCAAGCCGGCCGGCAACCTGCCGGTGGCAGAGACAGAGTCGCATCACCAAGCGCTGATCGACCGCCGCTTGCTGGATGACGACGAGTTCAAGCGCAACAACATCCTGATCTGACCCCTGGCGCGGCGAGCGCCACCCCGAGGGCCTGACGTTCTGCAGAACGTCAGGCCCTTTTTTAATGCGCGCGTCGGCAGTGAATTGACGACGAAAGCGCCTGCGATTTGTGCCACCGCGCTGCGGACGGCGGGCTTACCATTTGTTCAGCCTCCCAGCCCGCCCCACGCCCATGACGCTTGCCACCGCTTCGAAACCCGCACTGATCGACGCCAGTGCACGCATCGACCCGTCAGCACTCATCGGAGGCGACTGCGTCATCAAGAGCGGGGCGTACGTCGGCGCCGGCGTGAACCTGGGCATTGGCGTCGTGGTCGGCGCCAATGCGGT
Organism: Burkholderiales bacterium; assembly: GCA_016195825.1. Taxonomy (GTDB): domain Bacteria; phylum Pseudomonadota; class Gammaproteobacteria; order Burkholderiales; family Burkholderiaceae_C; genus Pelomonas. The sequence goes on from JACPYV010000090.1 coordinate 2,483, forward strand.
GTTCGTCGACGCCGAATCGGACACTACCGGGACCGGCACCCAGGTCAAGCGACTGGCACGGATAGGCGCCAATGCGTCGATCTACGCTGGCGTGGTGATCGCGGAACGCGCCGAGGTGCGCCCCGGCGCGGTCGTTACCCGCTCGGTTCCGCCAAACGCGATCGTGGAGGGCAACCCCGCGAACATCGTGGGCTACGTGGACGCTGCGCGCGAGGCGCATCCGTTTGCACCGCACGCCACCAGCGGCGCTCGCCAGGGTGTCGAGGCCACTGCCGTCGACGGTGTCACCGTCCATCACTTCCCGATCATTCCGGACCTGCGCGGCAACCTGACCGTCGGCGAGTTCGACAAGCAGGTGCCCTTCCTGCCCAAGCGCTACTTCATGGTCTTCGGCGTGCCCAGCCGGGAGATCCGCGGCGAGCACGCGCACCGCCGCTGCCATCAGTTCCTGATCTGCCTGCGCGGCAGCTGCGCCGTGGTGGCCGACGACGGCAAGCGCAAGGTGGAGATCGAACTGGACGCACCCAACCGCGGCCTTTACCTGCCGCCGATGACCTGGGGCATCCAGTACAAGCACACGCCTGACGCACTGCTGCTGGTCTTCGCGTCCGACTATTACGACGGAGCCGACTACATCCGCGACTACGACGAGTTCATCGCCGAGCTCGGCAGCAAGGCCTGAGCGGCCATCAACCCTGGAGCCGGCCCATGCCCCCCCACGCGATCCCCTTCCTGGACCTGAAGGCCATCACCGAAACCCAGCGCGCTGACCTGACTGCCGCCTTCAACCGCGTGCTCGACTCCGGCTGGTTCATCATGGGTCAAGAGCTGAAGGCGTTCGAGCAGGAATATGCCGACTACTGTGGCGCGCGCTTTTGCATCGGCGTGGCCAACGGCCTGGACGCCTTGAGCCTGAGCCTGCGTGCGCTGGGCATCGGTCCCGGCGACGAAGTGATCGTCCCGTCCAACACCTACATCGCCACCTGGCTGGCCATCACCCACGTCGGCGCCACGCCGGTGCCGGTGGAGCCGCTGGCAGGCGGTTTCAACATCGACCCCGCGCGGATCCAAGCCGCCATCACGCCGCGCACCCGCGCCATCATGCCGGTGCACCTTTATGGCCAGCCGGCCGACATGGACGCGATCCTCGCCGTCGCCCACGCTCACGGCCTGAAGGTGGTCGAGGATGCCGCGCAGGCCCATGGCGCGCGCTACAAGGGAAAGCGCCTAGGCGGGCATGGCGACGCGGTGTGCTGGAGCTTCTACCCAGGCAAGAACCTTGGCTGCCTGGGCGATGGCGGTGGCATCACCACCAACGACCCCGCGCTGGCCGAGCGCCTGCACGAGCTGCGCAACTACGGCTCCAAGGTCAAGTACCACAACGAGATCGTTGGCTACAACTCCCGGCTCGACGAGCTTCAGGCCGCCCTGTTGCGCGTGAAGCTCAAGACGCTGGACAGCAGCAACCTGCGCCGCACGGCCGTCGCCCAGCAGTACCTGGATGGGCTCACGGGGGTGGATGGCCTCGTGCTGCCGCAAACCTACGCCGACAGTGCGTCCGCCTGGCACGTTTTCGTCATTCGCCATCCGCAGCGCGACACGCTGGCCCGCCAGCTCGCTGCGGCCGGCATCGGCACCGTCATCCACTACCCCGTGGCCCCGCACCTGCAGGCCGCCTACGCCGGGCTGGGACTGGCCGCCGGCAGCCTGCCGCGCTCGGAATCCATACACCGCGAGGTGCTGAGCCTGCCGATGGGGCCGACCCAGACTGACGACGACACCCAGCGGGTCATCGCCGCCGTGCGCAGCGCGCTCCAGACGCCAGCGATTCAATGAACATCACGACCCTCATCCCCGCGTACAAAACCAAGTACATCCCCGAGCTGCTGAGTTCGCTGCGCTACCAGACCCGCCCTTCGCAACGCATCCTGATTTCGGACGACAGCCCCAACGGCGTGTTCCGCGAGGCGCTGCTCTCGGCGCCGATGCAGCCGCTGATCGCCGGCCTGAACATCGAGATCATCGAAGGCCCGCGCAACGGCGCCTACGAAAACGTAAAGCACCTGATTCGCCAGTGGAACGGCAGCTCGGAGCTGGTCCACATGCTGCTCGACGATGACGTCTGCTACCCCGAGTTCTACGAGCGCCACCTGCTGGTGCACGCCTCGGCCAAGGTGTCCTGCTCGATCAGTCGTCGCTGGACCGCCAGCGAAACCGGGCAGCCGCTGAGCGGCCAGCCCGCACCCATTGGCGTCAACCGCGACGGCCAGCGCCTACTGACGCTGGACAACGGCGTGGTCGTAATGAGCACGGTGGCCGAATGCAAGAACTGGTTCGGCGAGTTCTCGAACTGCGTGATGCGGGCAGACACCTGCGAGCTGCTGTTCTCGCCGACGCTGGGCGGCGTGTCCTATGCTGGGCTGTGGGACCTGGGTTACTTCGTCGCTGCCAGCCAGCAAGCCCCCATCGGTTACATCCAGGACCACCTGGGCTATTTCCGCACTGGCGGCACCGGCAACTCGTCCAACTTCTTCGGCCCCTTCATGAAAGGCGCCGTGTTGGGCTATGCCGCGCTGGCGCTGGGCTGCAAGCGCGCGGGCATGATGACGGCCGAGCAAGCCGGCAGTGCCTTCAGCATCATCGCGGGCGCGCTGAATGCCCGATACGCCTCGCAGGCGGACATGCAGCCCTTCTGCAAGATCCTGCCCGCGATGGTGGCGGTTGAGCCCGATGCCGAAGAACGCTTCATAGCTGCTTGGGCCGTGTTCCAGCGGGCCAACGGCTTCTAGGCAGCCGATATGGCTCTCAAGCTTGAACGCTACAAGGCCTTGGTCAGCGGCACCGAGGCATCGGTGCTGGAAGCAGCCGTCCGCAACCTGCTGATCCACTACTTCTTCCACGTCTCCGACCGGCAGATCTTGCAGGTGCGCGCCGGAGGCACCACCATCAACTTGCTCACCCCCGCGGTGTTCAAGGGCGCCGGCCGCATCATCCTGAGCCCCACCACCGTGTTCGGCGTACCGCGCTCGCCAGGCAGCTACAGCTGCAGCTACATCGAGGCGCGCACCCCCACGGCCCGCATCGAGATTGGCGACGGCACCGTGCTGAACAACCGCGCCACGCTGCTATCCGAAGGCGCTGGCATCCGCATCGGCGACCGCTGTCTGATCGGTGCCGACTTCGAAGTGATGGACACCAATGCCCACGAGCTGGCGCTGGGCCGGCGGCACGAGGCGGACACCCAGCCTCTGCCGGTCGAGATCGGCGACGACGTGTTCATCGGCAGCAAGGTCGTGATCCTCAAGGGCTGCCGCATCGGCAAGGGCTGCGTGATCGCCGCCGGCAGCGTGCTGCCGCCGAAATTCGCGGCGCCGGAGATGTCGATCATCGCGGGCAACCCCGCCAAGGTCATCGGCCAGGTGCCGGGGGCAGCTTCGCCGTAGGCGCATCGTCGCTCGGGTCCTCCGCCAGCGCGAAGGGCTCGATGCCGTTGGCCCACTGCTCGACGACATGGTCCGGGTAGCCACGCACGAAGCGCTTGTTCCACGGATACGCGCGAACGCGCAGGTCGCCTTTCAGGCGCATGTCGCTGGCCTTGCAAAGGCGCTTGGCTGGCGTGCCGGACACCAGCGAATCCGCCGGCATGTCCTGCGCCACCAGCGCATGTGCAGTCACGAAGGAATGCCTGCCGATGCGTACGCCAGGCAGCAGCGTCGATTTGACCGCGACCACCACATAGTCTTCGAGCGTCACCCCTTGCAAATCATTGCTGGGGGGATTCGGGTCGTTCGTCAACAGCACGCCGGGAAACAGCCAGACGAAATGCCCGATGCGGGATTTCTGGCCAATCGTGACCGAGCTTTGCGTCTTGACATAGGCGCCAATCTCGCAATGCCCCTGGATATCCCCGAACGTGCCGATCTGAAATCCCGGCCCTGCCACGGTTTTTTCTCGCACCGTCACATGGTGACCGGTCACCAATCCGTCGCCAAACGTCGAACCTTGGTAAAAGATACTGTGGGAGCGGATGACGGCACCGCTGCCGATGATCAGTGGCAAGCCATCGGCCAAGGGCGTGGGATAACCCAACTCGCAATGCCCGTCAATGCGCGAACCGCTGCCGATCCGCGTGCCCGGGTGGACAACCGTGAACGGGCCGATCGACACGTTGTTCCCCAATTCTGCCAACGGGGAAACCAACGCACTGGGATGAATCAGGCTGCTCATGCCGTGCTGCCGGCATCGACGGTGATGGTGGTGCCGGTCATCATGGCCGCGCCCTCACCCAGCAGAAATGAGACCGATGCCGCGACGGACTCCACCGTCGCCAGTTTTCCCGAAGGACTGCGGCGCTTGATGGACAGCAGTTTGTCGGGGGCGATGCTTTTGGTCATTTCCGTGTCCATATAACCGGGCGCCACGCAATTGACGGTGATGCCGGCCTTGCCCAACTCGCGCGACAGCGATTTGGTGAAACCGATCAATCCTGCTTTTGTCGCTGCATAAACGGACAAACCACTGAAACCGGTCGATGCGATGATGGACGAGATGTTCACGATGCGCCCTGCGCCACCGAGCAACATCGAGCGCGACACGTATTTGGTCAGCACCATCGGAGATTGCAGGTTCACCAGCAGCGACTGCGCGATATCGTGCTCATGCATGGTGGCGAGCACGCCGTCGCTGCCAATGGCAGCGTTGTTGATCAAGCCATAGATGCGGCCATGCTTTTTGGTGAGACCACCGACCCAGGCATGCATCCGATCGGTATGGGCCAGATCGAATTCTTCATAGACCACATCGCCGCCGTCGCAGAGCGCCTGCAATTCGGGGCTGTTCGCACGCGCAACTGCCAGAACCTTGAAACCATCGGCCGCAAGGTGTTGGCAAATCGCGAGTCCCAAGCCGCGACGCGCGCCGGTGACCATCACTAGTTTTTTCATGACGCAGAGTTTCTCGCCAATTTCCCGGAGGCAGTCAACGCAAATTCGTCGGCCTGAACGACAAACGCGGGCACCTTGAAGGCATCCAGTCGCGCTCGGCAATGACTGCTGATTTTCTTCTTGAATGCCGCGTCGAAAACAACGTCCGGCGTGGCAATGACGGCAGCTTCCACCAGATTGCCGAGCACCGTGCTTTTGCGCGCGCGCACCTGCACGAACAACACGTCCGGCAATTCCTTGATGACTAACTCCACCTCTTCCGGCATCACCTTGTTGCCGCCCACATTGATCGAACCGTTGGCGCGACCAAGGAAGAAAACCCGGTCGCCTTCCACGCGCACGACGTCGCCTGAATCCAGCCAGGTGCCGTCGATGTCGAAGCACAGGTGTTGCTGTGTATCGATGCGCAGGGCCACGCCGGCAGGCGGTAGCGCCAGGTAGCTGACCGGGAAACCGGCTCGCCCATCGCGCACGGCAAAACCGACGCCGGCTTCCGTGGAGGCGTAGATGTGCGTGATGCGGGCGGCAGGGAATCGCCGGGCCAACAGGTCCAGGACTGCCTGATCCACGATCTCCCCGCCCAGCGTCACCTGCCGCAGCTGCAGTCGCGCAAACAGCGGATGCATCGCGAGCTTTCGCCACATCGACGGCGTGGCGGACAGCGCGTTGCAGCCAAGCTCGACAAAGCGCGCCAGCAGTTCGGTGACGTTGGCGCCTTCGTCGGTCAGGATCAGCGGGGTGCCCCCCATCCAGGACTGCAGAAACACCTGCAGCCCGGCAAATCGGCGCAGGCTGTAAAGGCTGCCCCAGCGGTAGTTTTGAGCCGATGGCGCACGCTCGGCCATGCTGCGTGTGAGCGTCGCGAATGTGTGCGCGATCAGCTTCGGAACACCGGTCGTTCCCGAGGTGGGCAGCAGCCAGGTTGTCGGCAGGGGCGCGGGGCGCGCGGTTGATGACGCGTCTGACCGTGCTGGCGCAAGGGCCTGCAAGCGCTGCGCGAACCCGAGTCCGGTCGAGTCCAGCACCGCGTCGATCCTCGCCTCGCTCAGGCGCTGCACCTGGGCCTCGGCCGTTTCTTCGCTGGGCAGCAGCAGGATGGCTTCTGCAAGGCCATCCAGGAAGGTCAGGGTGGCGACGAATTCGACCACCGGCATGGCACCCAGCGCCACGCGCTTGCCTCGCCAGGCCTCCGCGTCCACGGTACCCAGCGCCGCTGCGAGGCGCCCGCGATCGATCGCGTCACCACCAGGTGCCAGCCACAAGAGCTCGGACGCGCCGACAGTCTCCAGCTTGTCGGCCAGGCAGTTCATTGCGGCGGCGCGGATGACGCAGGCGCAAAGCGCTGGTAGATCGCGAGAAATTCGCCCAGCGTTTGCGGGTAGACGGGCTCGTCCATCATCACGAACGGGTCGTAGCCTAGGTCTTCTTCCAGCCGCGCCACGAGAATGGCAAAACCCAGGGAATCGAGACCGGAATCCAGCAACACCGTGTCATCGGTCAGCGCTTGGTTCATGACCGCATCGCGCATGTCCGCAGTTTCCTGGATGGCGGCAACAATGGTTTGACGCAGGTTTTTCATTTTCAATACATGTCAGACAGATGCAGCGTCTGCGAATTCCGTGAATCGTCCACCGTCGGCACGATGCGGTGCGCATCGTTGATGTGGTCGAGCAAGCAAATGCCCTTCGTATCGGCCACCGCGCCCGCATTGTCCGAATCACCGCGGTAGGAAATCTTCGATTGCGGCTGGCCGGCCAGCATTTCTGGATTGCACAACGACAGGTATTCCCACGATGCCAGGTGCGTACGCGCCGCCCACGGGTCGGGGTAATCGACCGCACCATCATCCACCGCGCGGCACACCACCGACATGTACCCACTGCTGATGCCGGGCACATAGCTGTGGGGGTTGACCGGCGTGTGCGGGCAATAAAGGAAGTCGACGGGCACCATCTTGAAATAGCGGATCAGGTGCTCCAGCATCGGCACGGAGTGATACCAGAAGGTATTCGTCTCACGCTGCAGCCGGCCAGCGTGATTGAATTCCAGCGAATGCCCTTCGCGGTTGATCACGTTGGTCGACACGATCATCAGGCCGCCCTTCTTGAGCAGCGGTCGAATGCCGGCCAGCACGTGCATCGGCGAGTAGACGTGATAAAGCACGCCCGACAGATTGATGAAGTCAAACCCGCCATGCGCCTTCAGTTTGGCGCTGAGGTCATAAAGTAATCCGATCTGCTGGAAATCGAAATTGACGTCATACACCTTGCGAAGCACGTTCATCTTCTTTTCGCAGTGCGGCAGCGCGTCGGTCGCCAGCACCTTCTTGGCGCCCTGACGCGCCATCAGCGCGGGAATCAGGCCTTCCATGCTGCCGATATCCAGGCAATCCATCCCACGCAAGTTGCAGTTGCGCAGATTCATGCGTGGCAGCATCGGGGTGTTGGGGGTATCGGCGCCCTTGGTGATGACACCAGGGGCCAGTTCGACGCTGTAGTACCACCAGTCGTTCAAGACCGAGGCGATCAGTTCAGTGTTGTCCAAAGAATGCTCCTGTCCGAATTCATGGGTTCGGCCATCGGAGTAGAACCCAGCGTGTTGGTGACGACTGGCTGATAAGCCAGCGGGATCACATTCAATTTGTGCTCAGCGCAGCGGCGCCGCCACGCCCCGACCCATGCTCCAGATCAGCGCAACGATTTGCTGCGCATCGAACATCGCATTCACATGGGCCACTCGCATCGAATAGTAGTCGCCCTCGGCAGCCATGACATCGAAAAGCGAGCGCCGGCCGAGTTGCTGCCACTGCTGCAAGGTCGACGCGCGCACGCGGTCGCTGTTGCGCAGGATTTCCACGATGCGGTGGGCCCGGTCCAGCGTCGAGTTGCCGACCTCGTGCATCTCCAGCAGCCGGTAGCGCTTGGCCTCGATGGCCTCGTCGCGCTGCAGCACGGTGGCGCGGTAGCGCTGCACGGCGGCGTTGGCCTGGGCTTGCGCGCCAGGTTGCAGGATGGGGATGGTGACGGACACGCCCGCGCCGATGTCAGTGGACCGCGGCTCGCCGGGGCTACCGCCGGAGCGCAGCAGCCCGCTGGCGTTGCCGGTGAGGTTAATGGTGGGCTTCTGGCCTGCGATGACCGATTCCGCCAGGCTGCGCTGCGAGCGGGCTTGCGCTTCGGCCTGCGCCACGTCGGCGCCGAGCAGGATGTCGGTTTCCATCTGCGCCAGGTCAGGCAGCACGGACAGCGACGCCGTCATGCCGATGCTCATCGGCAGCGGCTCGCCCACCAGGCGGCGCATGCGCACCTCGGTCTGGCGCAGTGCCGACATTGCCTGCTCCAGCGACAGGTCGGCCTGCTGCAGGCTCTTCTGCGCCTGCACCAGCTCGCTGGCACGGCCGCGGTCAGCCTTGGTGATGATTTCCAGCGCATCAACCAGGCAGGCCATCTTGCGCACGTACTGCGTGTAGACCTGGCCCTGCAGCACGTAGCGGCTGCGGTCGAGCGCGAGCGTGACCACGTTCAGCGACAGCTGCTCCTCGGCGCTGCGCTGGCCCTGCGCGGCGACCTCGGCCAGCTCCTTGCGCCAGTCGGTCAACTTGGCCACGCGGCCGAAGTCCCAGATCGGCATGCCAGCGCTCAGCGTGGCGCCCAGCTGGCCGCCGCGGGCAACCGTAGCGCTGCCAATCGTCTGGCGCACGCCGGTGGCGGTGACGCTCAGCGTCGCAGTGGGCAAACTCAGGGCCCGTGTCTCGTCGAGGTCGGAGCGCGCTGCGTCGGCCAGCAGGCGCACGGCGCCCAGCGCCTTGCTGCGTGACAACGTTGTGTCGATCAGCGTCTGCAAGGCCGCGCGCGGGTCGCCGTTGTTGGTCTCCAGGGCCGTCATGTCGCGGCCCATGCGCGACAGGCCGGCATCGTCCTCGTTGCAACGCCCCTGGGAGGGCGGCGCCTCGGCGACGGGCACGGGCGGTGGCGGCGCCTTTTTGGGCGGGCGCGACTGCGCCAGGGCCAGAGGCCAGAGCACGGCAAGGCCAATGAGCAAGAGGGGACGGATCGGGTACAGCATGGCCCTGTCACTAGACCATCCGCCCCCCTGGGGCAAAGCCCGGAAAAGCGGGGCGACGCCCGCCTTTGTTCAACGCTCGCGCAGGGCTTCCTGCGACTTCATCATCGGCCGCAGCAAGTAGCTCAGCACCGAGCGTTCGCCGGTCTTGATCTCCACCGAGGCCGTCATGCCTGGGATCACGGGCAGCGTCTCGCCCTTGTATTTCAGGTTGTTGTGTTCGGCAGTGACGATGACGCGGTAGTGCCCCTCGCCCGTCTTGTCGCCTTCGACGACGGCGTCGGGCCCCATGTAAGTCACCTTGCCCTCGATGCCGCCGTAGGTGTTGAAGTCATAGCCGGCCAGCTTGACCTCGGCCGTCTGCCCCAGCCGCACAAAGCCGATATCGCGCGGCTTGATCCTCGCTTCCACCAGCACCTTGGGGCCGATGGGCGCGATCTCCATCATCGGCGTGCCGCTGCCGATGACGCCGCCGATGGTGTTCGCCTTCACCGACTTGACGACACCATGCACCGGCGACTTCAGCACCGTACGCGTCAGCGCATCCTGGCGGACGACGAGTTGCTCATTGAGCTGCGCCATCTCGCTTTGCACGCGCACCAGATCCTGGCTGGCCTCCTGGCGGTAGCGGCTCAGCCGTTCGCTGCGCTGCTGCTGGATCTCGTTGACCTGGCGGTTCAGGCGCATGACCTCCACATCGCTCATCAGCCCGCTTTTGGACATATCCTGCGCGAGCTTGAGCTCCTTGGAGATCAGCCCCAGGCTGCGGTTGATGGCGCCCACCGCCTCGTCCAGCAAGCGCTTACGTGCCTCGAAGGATTCGGCCTCGGCCTGCGCATACCGGCTGCGGGCATCGACATCCACCGGCCACTGGATGGCGGCGCGGCCATTGGCCTCGGCCACCAGCCGCGCCGCCGCGGCTTTCAGCGCCAGCAGCTTGGCCTGGCCCTCGTTCTGCTGGGCTTCCACGCGGGTCGGGTCGAGTGTGGCGAGTTCCTGCCCGGCCTGCACTTCCTCGCCCTCACGCACCTTCAGCTCGCGCAGGATGCCAGCATCCAGGCTCGCGATGATCTGCTCACGCCCGTCGGGCACGATGCGGCCGTCGCTTCGCGTGATCTCGTCCACGCGCGCCAGCGCCGACCAGGTGATCGCCGCCACGACCACGGCGCACAGCAGGTACAGCGCCCATGTGGCCCGCGGCAGCGGCTCGTCGATGTGCGCCGCGTGGATGGCGCTGACGAACAGCCCCTCCTCTTTGCTCAGGCTGTTCATACCGAGGCTGAGCGCTGCACCGGCTGGGCGGCGGGATGCAGGTGAACGCCCTCGCCCCCGGGGGCGGCTGGGCGCACGCCGGACAGCGCCGCCAGCACCTGATCGCGCGGGCCATCCATGACGACGCGGCCGCCGTCGACCACGGCGATGCGCTGCACCAGCTCCAGCACCGCTGGCCGGTGCGTCACGACGACCAGCGTGGCCGTGCCCGCCGCGTCGCGCAGCTGGCGCAGGAAGGCCATCTCGCTTTGCGCGTCCATCGAGCTGGTGGGCTCGTCCATCAACAGGATCTGTGGCTTGGTGACCAGCGCGCGGGCCAGCGCCACCAACTGGCGTTGGCCGCCGGACAGCAGTTGGCCCATCTCGCCGACCGGCAGGTCCCAACCCATCGGATGGCCGCTGACGACCCGGTCCAGACCGGTGAGCTTGGCCACTTCGACCAAGCGACTGGCATCGAGGTGGGCGCGGCCCATCAGCACGTTGTCGCGCAGCGTGCCGAGGAACAGGCGCGGCTCCTGGCTGACGAAGCCGACGCGGGCGCGGAACTCGGCCGGGTCGATCTGGCGTAGGTCGATGCCGTCGACCTCGATCATGCCCTCGGTCGGCTGGTACAGGCCACCCAGCAGGCGCAGGATGGTGGACTTGCCGCTGCCGATGCGGCCCAGGATGGCAATGCGCTCGCCGGCTTCCAGCCGCAGCGTCACGTTGCGCAGCACCTTGGGCGAGGCGGCGTCGCCTGTCGTCTGTCCGTGCGCGGTGGCGCCGGCCGGGTAGGCGAAGCCCACGTCGTGCAGGCCCACTTTGCCGGTGACGGTGGACAGCGGCACGTAGTTGCGCGAGCTGTCGCGCTCCACCGGCGCATTCATCATCTGGTTCAGCGACAGCATGGCCGCGCGCGCGCCCTGGTAACGGGTGGCCAGGCTGACGAGGCTGCCCAGCGGCGCGATGGCGCGGCTGGCGAACATCACCGAGCCGATGAGCGCACCGGAGGTGATCTCGCCATCGCGGATCAGATAGACGCCCCAGACCAGGATGATCAGGTTGACGGCCTGCTGCAGCGTGCTGGACAGGTTCATGCTCCAGCTGGACAGCGCGCGCGACGTCAGCGCGGAGTCGGCCACCACGGCAGTCGTGTGCTCGTAGCGGCGCAGGAACCGGCCTTCGGCACCGGAGGTCTTCAGGTCTTCCAGGCCTTCAAGCGACTCGATCAGCGTGCCGTGAAGGTCGGCCGCCTGCTGCATGTTGGTCCGCATCGCGCGGCGCAACGCGCCTTGGATCGCCCACGACAAGCCCATGATCAGCGGCACCGCCAGCACCAGCACCCAGCCCAGCGGGCCGCCGATGGCGAAGGTCATGCCGATAAAGATGACCAGGAACGGCAGGTCCGACAACGCAGACAGCGTGGCACCGGTGAAGAACTCGCGCACCATCTCCACCTGGGCCAGGTAGTGGGCATAGGAGCCGGCAGACGCGGGCTTGTGCTCAATGCGCACGCCCAGCGTCTGGCGGTAGAGCTTGGCGCCGATGATGAGGTCGGCCTTGCGGCCGGCCAGGTCGATGAGGTGCGAGCGCAGCTGGCGGGCGAACAGATCGAACGCCAGCGCCACGCCGGCGCCCACGGCCAGGGTCCACAGCGTGACCATCGCCTGGTGCGGGATGACTTTGTCGTAGATGACCGACGTGACCAGGCCGGACACCAGCATCAGCACGTTGGACAGCAGCGCCGCCAGCATGGACGCGCGGTAGTAGGGCGTGAAGCGCTTGAGCGTGCCCCACAGCCAGTGCGACGACAGGCCCTGGTCGCCCATCTTCAACAGCGGCGACTCGGCACGCGGACCCTGGGCCGATTCCAGCGGCGACACTGCCAGCATGAACCCGCTGTACTCGGGCTCCAGCTCGGCCGTCGTGGCCGGCACGGCGGCCGCCTCGGGCCCGGGGAAGACGACCTCGTAGCGGCAGGCACCCGCGGCCACTGTCGAGGGGTCGTCCAGGCGGCGCACCAGCACGCAGGCGTCGCCGCCGCCCAGCAGCAGCACGGCCGGCAGCAGCAGGCCGTTGATGTCGTCGATGGACTTGCGCAACAGGCCGGCGTTGTAGCCCGCCTCGCGCATGACTCGGATGGCGCTGTCGGGCGTCAGCAGCCCGTCCACCGGGGCACCGGCACGCAGCGACTCCGGCGAGCGCGGCTTGCCGTGGTGGCGGGTCAGCCACGCCAGTGCCTGTAGCAGTGGATCGCCCGCGGGCTGGTTGGCCAAGCTCTCCAGCGGGTCCGGTGGCACCGGCGGCTCGCCATTGGCGGCCAGGCGCAACCCCGGCGCCTGCGGCTGGCCGTCGAAGAAAGGGTCGTGCTGGCGGGACATCAGGCGGTGGGTCGGTTCGTTCAGGCCCTGGCGCGGGCCTCAAGGGCCAGGCGCTCGAACTCATGCTCTATATCGCGCACCACAGTCGGGATGTCAAACAGCGGCGAGCTGCGGCCGTACTCGGCCAGGTAGCGCTTGTAGGACGCTGCGCGCGCCGGCTGGTTGCCGATCTGCACGGCGCGCTGCTCGTACTCCTCGATCGTCGTCGTGATGAGGTCGGGCAGGCCCACGGCCGTCAGCAGGCTGCCGGCCATGCGCGAGATGTAGGTGCGGCCGGATCGGGTCAGGATGGGGGTGCCCATCCACAGGCAGTCGCTGGCTGTGGTGCCGGCGTTGTACGGGAAAGTATCCAGAAACAGGTCGGCCAGCGTGAAACGGGCCAGGTAGTCTGCCGGCGCAGCCCGCGGCGCGAAGACCAGGCGCTCTGCGTCCACGCCCTCCTCCGCCGCGACGCGGGTCAGGTTGGCTTGGGCGAACGGGTTGTCCGCCAGCAGCCACAGCACGCTGCCTTTCACCTGCCGCAGCACGCGCATCCAGCAGCGCCAGACAGGTTCGCTCATCTTGTGGTTGTTGTTGAACGCGCAGAAGACGAAACCGTCCTCCGGCAGCCCGGCCTGCGTGCGCGTGGGCGCCGGGTTGGCGACGCGCCGGCGGTCACTGACCTGGTAGCAATGCGGCAGGTAGATCGGCCGTTCGGTGTAATACGGCAACGACTCGGGCGGCATGACGAAACGGTCTGCCAAGATCCAGTCCACGCCCGGGATGGCCGAAGTCGCCGGCAGGCCGAGGTAGCCGACCTGCACGGGCGCACCGCGCCAGGTCAGGATGCCGGCGCGCGCACCGCTGGTCAGCCCCTGCAGGTCGACCAGCACGTCGATGCCGGCGTCGGCAATCATCTGGGCGGCCTGGCGGTCGGTCACGGCATGCAGCGGGTGGTAATGATCCATCGCCGCCGTGATGCGCGCGCGCAGCGGCGTGCCGTCCTCGCGGCTCCAGCTGAAGGCGTGGAGCTCGAACTTTTCCTTGTCATGCAGCTCGTACAGCTCGGCCGTCAGCAGACCGACGGCGTGCATGTGCAGGTCACCGGACAGATAGCCGATCCTGATCTTGCCCTCGCGCTTGTGGCCCTTGTGCAGCGGCGGCTCGGTGACCTTGGCCACCTTCTCCAACACGAAGCGCTGCGCGGTGAGCAACTGCAGCGCGGGGTCGTCGCTTTCGTCTAGCATGCCAAGCAGCGACGTGCTCATCAGCAGGTGGTTGTGGGTGACGTCGCCAAAGGTCTCGTAGACCGGCCAGGCGCATTGCTTCTGCCGGATGTGCACGTAATGCTGGGCGACACCGCTCTGGCGCGGGTCCAGCGTCAATGAGCGGCGCATCAGCGCCTCGGACTCGTCGTAGCGCTTGAGCTGCTCCAGCAGCCGCGCAGCGTTGTTGAAGGCATGCAGGCGCAGGGACAGCGGCTCGGCGCCCAGGCTTTCGGGGTTTTCGTTGTCGTAGACGGTGCGCCACTCGGCCAGCGCCTCCTCCTCGCGGCCCAGGTGTTCCAGCTGGTGGCCCAGGTTGAGGCGCGCCTGTGCGAAGTTTGGCGCCAGCGTCAACGCCATGCGGTAGACGTTTTCGGCATCCGCGTGGCGGCGCTGCTCGCCGAGCAGCGCGCCCCAGTTAAAGCAGGCGACGTAGCGCACCGGCGAGTCGGTGGCTGCGATCCAGGTCTGGTACAGCAGGCTGGCCGCATCCGCGGCGCCCGCCTGTTGTAGGCGGGCGGTGGACTCCATGACCTGGGGCAGCGACCACTGGCCGCTGCGAGCCGATGCCAGCCACTGCTCGACGAGAGCAAGACCTTGGGGCTGGGCGGCGGGAAGCGTCGACATGTCCATGCGGCGGGCGGCTAAAGCGGATCGTCCGCCGATTTTCTAGCCGCATCGACCCGGGGGGCGCAGGGAATAGACCGCGGTTTGCGCAGCATTTCCCACCCCCGCCGAGTCAAACTGGGGGTCAACCCCCCAGGAAGTCGTTCTTGCCCAGCGGAACACCGGCGTGGCGCAGCAGCGCGTAGGTGGTGGTCGCGTGGAAATAGAAGTTGGGCATCGCGAAATGCCGCAGGTAGTTCAGGCCGTCGAACTTCAACGGGTCGCCGCTGCGGCGCGGGATGACGATCTCGCGGTCCTCGCTGCCCTCGAAGGCCGCCGCCGGCACGGACAGCACGTAGTCGCGGGTCTTGCGGATGCGTTCGACCAGCTCGTCCAGCGTCGCCTCGTTGTCGTCGAACTTGGGGGCGTCCTGGCTGGCCAAGCGGGCAACGCAGCCCTTGGCCGCGTCGCTGGCGATCTGGATCTGCTTCGTGAAGGGCAGCATGTCGGGCGCCAGGCGCAACGTCAGGTAAACGTCGGTCGAGAACTTCTTGGCCTCGGCATGGGCCTTGGCGGCCTCCAGCCAGTTCAGCATGTTGCCGAACATCTTGGCGAACGCCGGCGCACTGGCGGCGTGCATGGAAATCTGGGTCATCGGGTGGTCTCCTTGAGGGAAAACTATCGTAGCGACCACGTCCGTAGCCTGCATGGGCCGAGGGCACAATGCCCTAAAACATGATGCCCCCACGCTCACGTCATTCACAGGCCCGCAAGCGGGTCAGGTCGCCGCGCGGGCCCCGACCATGAACGTCATCATCCTCGACGACTACCAGGACGCCGTGCGCAAGTTGCGCTGTGCATCCAAGCTGGAGCCGCTGAACGCCAAGGTCTTCACCAACACGGTCAAGGGCATCGGCCAGCTGTCCGTGCGGCTGCGCGATGCCGAAGTGCTGGTGCTGATCCGCGAACGCACCGCCTTCCCGCGCCAGTTGCTCGAAAAACTGCCCAAGCTCAAGCTGATCTCGCAGACCGGCCGCGTCGGCAGCCACATCGACGTGGAGGCCTGCACGCGGCTGGGCATCGCCGTGGCCGAGGGCGTGGGCAGCCCTGTGGCGCCGGCCGAGCTGACCTGGGCGCTGATCATGGCGTCCATGCGCCGGCTGCCGCAGTACATCGGCAACCTCAAGCACGGCGCGTGGCAGCAGGCGGGGCTGAAGGCAGCGTCCATGCCGGCCAACTTCGGCGTCGGCATGGTGCTGCGCGGCAAGACGCTGGGCATCTGGGGCTACGGCAAGATCGGCCAGTTGGTGGCAGGCTACGGCCGCGCCTTCGGCATGCAGATCATGGTCTGGGGCAGCGAGGCGTCACGTCTGAGGGCGGAGGCCGACGGCCACCAGGCCGCACCGAGCCGCGAGGCCTTCTTTGCCGAGGCCGACGTGCTGTCCGTCCACCTGCGGCTGTGCGACGCGACGCGCGGCATCGTGACGCCAGAAGACCTGTCGCACATGAAGCCCACGGCGCTGTTCGTGAACACCTCGCGCGCCGAGCTGGTCACGGAGGGTGCACTGGTATCGGCGCTGAACCGCGGCCGCCCCGGCATGGCGGCCATCGACGTGTTCGAGAGCGAACCCATCCTGCAAGGCCACCCGCTGCTGCGGCTGGAGAACGCCGTCTGCACGCCACACATCGGCTATGTGGAGCAGGACAGCTACGAGCTCTACTTCGACGCGGCCTTCGACAACGTGCTGAACTTCATCAAGGCACAGCCGACGAACATCGTCAACCCGGAAGCGTTGAAGGTCCACCGCTGAAGTCGCCGTGCTGAACCGTCCGGATTCCCTCGCGCACCTGTTCCTGGCGTTCACGCGGCTGGCACTGCAGGGCTTCGGCGGCGTGCTGGCCGTGGCGCAGCGCGAGTTGGTCGAGCGCCTGAACTGGATGACGAAAGAAGAGTTCGTCGAGATGCTGTCCATCGCCCAGGTGCTGCCGGGTCCCAACGTCGTCAATCTGTCAATGATGGTCGGCGACCGCTTCTTCGGCCTGCGTGGCGCGGTCGTCGCGCTGGCCGGCATGCTGGCGGCGCCGGCCGTCATCGTGCTGGCGTTGGCCGTCGCCTATGACCAGCTGTCCGGCCATCCCATGGCTGTAAATGCGCTGCGCTGCATTGGCACGGTGTCAGCGGGCCTGATCCTAGCGACCGGCTTCAAGCTGCTGCCAGCGCTGAAGAAGAGCCCTCTAGGCCGTCCGCTGGCGCTGGGGCTGGCGATCGCGGCCTTCGTGCTGATCGGGCTACTGCGTTGGCCGCTGATCGGTGTGCTGGCGCTGTTGGGCGGCGGCGGCATGCTCATCGCCTGGTGGAGATTGCGCCAGTGAATACGCCGGTCGACCTGTTCAGCCTGTTCCTGCACTTCCTGACGCTGTCGTTGCTGTCCATCGGCGGCGCGATCACGACGGTGCCGGAGATGCACCGCTTTCTGGTCGACAAGACTGGCTGGCTGTCGGACACCAACTTCACCGCGTCCATCGCGCTGGCCCAGGCGGCGCCCGGTCCCAACATCCTGTTCGTGGCCGTGCTGGGCTGGAACGTCGCCGGCGCGGCGGGCGCTGGCGCCGCGATGGCCGGCATCATGCTGCCATCCAGCGTGCTGACGCTGACCGCCACGCGCTGGGCCCGCGCCAACCGCGAGCACATTGCCGTGCGCGCGTTCTCGGCCGGCATGATGCCGCTGACACTGGGGCTCATCATCGCGACAGGCTGGCTGCTGGCGCTGCCCTTCCTGCGAGCCGATGAGCACCGCTGGGGCACGCTGGCACTGATCGCCGTCACCGTGCTGCTGACGCTGAAGACCCGGCTGGGCCTGGTCTGGATGGTGCTTGCAGGTGGTGTGCTGGGCGCGCTGGGTCTCGTCTGAGCACCGTGCGGGCTTTGCGGGCCTAGCGCCGGACCGCTCCCAAGCCGGCCCGCCTTGGGCGATGTGCTCGCGGCTCAACGCTGCCGGCATCGCCGTCCCCTCGGGGGGCTAAAGCCGGACGCGGCCAGTCCAGCGGACTTGTCGTGCCTGCCGAAGCGCAGCCGCTCTGTCGGCTGCGCGGTCTGCAAGGCCGACCAGACTTGCCCGCGTTCAGCGAAGCAAGACTAGGCGAGAAGCCTCAATTCGTCCCAAAGATCTTGTCGCCCGCGTCGCCCAGGCCCGGGATGATGTAGCCGACGTCGTTCAGGTGGCTGTCGATGGCGGCCGTCCAGCAGCGCACGTCGGGGTGGGCGGCGGTCAGCGCCTTCACGCCCTCGGGCGCGGCCACCAGCACCAGCGCCCGCACATCCTTGCAGCCGCGCGCCTTCAGCAGGTCCACCGTGGCGATCATGCTGCCGGCCGTGGCCAGCATGGGGTCGATGATGAGGGCCGTGCGGGCTTCGAGGTTGCCGACGAACTTGTCGAAGTAGTTCACTGGCTTCAGCGTCTCGTGGTCGCGCGCCAGGCCCACAACGGACACCTTGGCGTTGGGCAGGATGTCCAGCACGCCGTCCAGCATCCCCAGGCCCGCGCGCAAGATGGGCACCACGGTGACCTTCTTGCCGGCGATCTGGTCTATCTCGGCAGGGCCGCTCCAGCATTCGATGGTGACCTTCTCGGTCACGAAGTCGGCCGTCGCCTCGTAGGCCAGCAGGCGGGCGATCTCCCCGGTCAGCTCGCGGAACTTCTTGGTCGAGATCTCGGCCTCGCGCATCAGGCCGATCTTGTGCTTGACGAGGGGGTGCTGGACTTCGATGACGGCCATGACGAGCTTCCTTTTTTCCTGAATAGTCAGAATTATCGACGCTGGCGCAGCACCTCATACAGGCACACACCCGACGCCACCGACACGTTCAGGCTCTCGACGGCGCCCGCCATCGGGATGCGCACCAGTTCGTCGCAAGTCTTGGCCGTCAGCTGGCGCATGCCCTCGCCTTCCGCGCCCAGCACGAAGGCGATGGGACGCTTCAGGTCCAGGTCGTAGATGGAGCGTTCGGCCTGATCCGAGGTGCCGACGACCCAGATGTCGCGTTCCTTCAACTCATTCAAGGTCCGTGCCAGGTTGGTGACCATCAGGTAGGGCACGGTCTCGGCCGCGCCGCTGGCGACCTTGGCCACTGTCGCGTTCAGGCCCACGGCGCGGTCCTTGGGAGCGACGACAGCATGTGCGCCGGCGCCATCTGCCACGCGCAGGCAGGCGCCCAGGTTGTGCGGGTCGGTCACACCGTCCAGCACCAGCACCAACGCTGGGCCCTCCGCGGCGTCCAACACATCGTCCAACGAATGCAGCTGGGCCAGCGCCTGCACGCGGGCCACGACACCCTGGTGGCGCGGACTGCCGGCGATCTGGCTCAGGCGTTCGTCGGTGCTCTCCACCAGTTTGGCACCGGCCTCCCTGGCCCGCTCGATGAAGGCGCGCATGCGCTGGTCGCGCCGGGACGGGTCGAAATGAACCTCAGCGACCGAGGCCGGGTGGGTCTTGAGGCGGACGGTGACGGCGTGAAAGCCGAACAGGACGGACTTGGCAGAGCTCATCGCCCGCATTGTCGGCTCAGCGGCCCGCCTGCTGCCTCGCGTTCTCCAGGATGTTCACAAAGCTGTCGGTCCAGAAGCGCGCCTTGTGCTTGGCCAGATGGTCCAGCAGTGCGTCGTGGGCCTCTCGGGTCACGCTCAGGTGCTCGGCGCCGACACCGTGAAACAGCAGTGACACCACGGCGTGCTGGGCCGCCGCCTTTTCGACCAGCGCGATCAACTGCTCGCCGCTCCAGCCCTCGACGAAATAGACCGGCATGGCGTAAGGGTCCAGTGCGGCCGTGTCGGTGACCAGGCCCGCGCCAGCCGCGCGGTAGGCCACGAACTGCGGCCGCAGCGCGGTGACGAAGTCCTGGCCGCCCGCCGTCATGTCCAGGCAGGGCGGGGTGAAGCTGCGCTTCGTGCGCCCGTCCAGCGACTGCAGCCAGGTGTTGGCCGCGATGATCTGTTCCTGCACCTGGGCCGGCGTCTGGCGCTCCAGGTCGCGGTGGGGCAGCACCCATTCACGGCCCGGCCCCTTGGCCGAGCAGCTGTGAAATAGGCTGTGGTTGCCCAACTCATGCCCCGCAGCTGCCGCAGCCTTCCACTCGTTCTGGCGGCCGGGCAGCGTGGGTCCGTTGATGGGCACGTAGAAGCTGGCCTTCAGGCCGCGCTTGTTCAGCGCCGGCACGACATGGTCCAGTTGGCTGTCTAGCCCGTCGTCGTAGCCCAGGCTGATGGCCGCCTGCGCGCCGTTGGGCCACACAAACGGTGCCGCCGGCACGGCCAGGGCCACCATCAGGCCGAGTGCGGCCACGAGCAGGTTTCGCATCACATTCCTTCAACGCAACGATTGAATCCCCATCAGCACGCCGATGAGCACCGGCTGATGGGCCATGTAGAAACTCAGGGACCACCGCCCCAGTACGGTCAACGGCCGCGGCGCAAGGCCCTGCCACAACTGCGGCCGGGCACGCGTGACGACAAAGCCCAGCACCATGACGCCCAGCCAGGGCAGCACGGGCACGTAGTCCTCGGTGATGGGCTTGTGCGTGACCAGGCCGACCCAGTTACTCCAGCGCGTGTCGAAGACCGGCAGCTGCACGACACGTGGCGCGGCGATGGCCAGCGCGGCCAGCACCAGCAAGACCGGGTTGGGCAAGCGGCTCAGACCCAGGCGCAACAACAGCAGCATGACGGCAATGCCGTGCAGCACGCCGAAGCTGATCCAGCTGCCCGGGAACATGAACCACGAGCCCAGCGACACCAGCAACGCGCAGCCGGCGACCTGGGCCCAGCGCTTCCAGAAGCGCGCCGAGCGCTGGCCCGCCAGCACCGCGAACGCCTGGCCGCCGCCAGCGCAGAACAGGAACAGGCTGACGATGGCCGTGCGCTGCCAGGTCCAGACCGGGTCGCGGTAGAAGTCCTGGCGTATCCAACCGAAGTGGTTCAGGTCGAAGCCGAAATGAAACGCCGCCATCCAAACGATGGCCAGGCCGCGCAGCGCATCAAGTCGATCGTGGCGGTCGGAGCGAGTGGGCAGCACGGACATCGAGGAGTTCAGGGCAGCGGCGTGGACGCGGCATTCTGGCCCCGCTGCAGCAACGGCTGGTTACGGCGCAGCGCCCGCTCCTCGGCGAGGTGCCGGCGCGCGATGCGGTCGCCCTCGTCCGGGTCGGCAGCGCTGTGCATGGCCTCTGCGCGCAGCCGGGCGTCCTGGCGCACGCGGTCGCCCAACTGGGTCTGCGCGGCCTGGGCCTCGCGGCTGATGTCCCAGTCGGCATCGCGGTAGCGGCCCTGGCCGTTGCGGCACTGGCGGGCGCGGCGCATCTCGTCCTGCAGGAACTGGCGCTCCGCGTCGCCCAGCGTCGTCGAGTTGGCACGGGTCTGCATGCCACGAATCTCTCCGTCGCCCGGGCAGACATTGCCCACGGGCGCGGACGCCGCAGAAGCCGGCACGCCGCCCAGGGCGGCACGCACGACCTCGGGCTTGAGGCTCTCGACCACGTTGGGCTGAAGGCTGCGCTCGGACACCGGCTTGCCGCTGTCGGGGCAGGGCTTGTCGCTGAAACGGACCTGGCCGTTCACCTCGCACTTCCAGACCTGCTGCGCAGCCGCGCCGGACACCGCCAGCACCAGCGCCCACCCCAGTCCCCATCGTTTCATCGTCCGCCTCCCGACTTCAGCCATCCTGGCACGCGCCGCATTGTTCAGCATCGGCCGGACCATGACCTGGACTGCGATCGTGGCAGAGCTTGCTATGCAGAGCGCTGTCGACGTTCTTTACAACCCGCCCGGAATGTCAGCCCGGCGGACCCGCGACCGGCATGCCCGCGACAGAACGCTGGCGCCGCACTCAGGCAGTTGCCGACACTGGCGCCACCTGCGCAGCATGCAAAGTGCGCTGGCACTGACGCAGGCTCAGGTGAACCGCGTGATGCTCCTGGAGGTGTTGCTGCAGCAACTTGCCATCCCACCGCCCCTGGGCATAACCGCAGCCGCTGGGCGGCGCACGAAGCTCCGCCGCCAGGATGCATGACTGCGGGCCCGACAGGCGTGGCGGGCGCCCCACGTGGCGCTCAGCCATCGACAGGGGAGCGCCATTGGACCCGGTCCCGAGGACAAGCCTGACCCAGCGCTGCAGGCTGCGCGGGCTGTCGCCAAACCAGGCAGCCACCTCGGCACAACTGCGCCCGCAAGCCACCAGGCAGACGCAATGCTGCCGATGCAGCGCCTGCGCCTGCGCCGACCGATCCAACTCCGCTCGCAACATCTGCCGTAACGCCTCGAGCGCAGAAGCGGGCACCTGGGTCATGAGGCTTCTCCTGTTCCTCGCCGCAGTCGCGCGACAGGCCTTCTGGCGCTTTGCTGCGGCGCGAGTAGCTGGCACGCTAGATGCACGGCCCAAAGGAGTCAGACAGCCAGGGCACGGCTGCCGACAACACCCAATATAGGCGGTGTATCGGTGCCCAAACCAAGGAGACGCACCATGCACCAGACACCCGCCCGCAGGAGCCCCTGGTGGCTTGCACTGCCAATGATGGCTCTCTCGCCGCACGCGCTGGCCACCACAGGCCCCGAAGCCAACAGCAACGATTGCAGCCAGCGCGACGCCTATGTGATCGAACACAACTACACCCGCACGGCGCTGGACTTCACCATCAACTACACCGACCGACGCAACGGCGGCGTCATCGTGGACTCAGACCACGTCGGAGAAATCGCGGCCGGCGGGCAGAGCGGCAAGCGCGAGATCCCCGACAAGGCCAAGAAGCTGACTCTGTGCGACGTTGTCAACCACACCCGTGCCATCGGCAACCCCGGTGGTGGTGGTGGTGGTGCCGGCGCTGGGCCGGACGACATCTGGAGCGGCGCCGAGCACGACCAGAAGTTCGAGGTGCTCTACAAGGATCCGGCCACAGGCAAGTACGTCCAGCAAAGCATCTTCCACTTCCTGGCACTGGCCTACGGCGGGGAAGAGATCCCCTTCATCGACTTCTGGTTCGACACCAGCGGCGACGGCACCATCGATGCCAGCGATCACATGTACGCGCTCTACGACATCGGCGAGTACACGCACAGCGGCACCGACTCGATCGCAGCCCTGCGCTCGCGCTTCGCGCCGGGCCAGGCGGTGGACATCCTCAACGGCCGCATCGCAGGCGTCGACGGCCTGTACTTCAACACCACCGCATTCACCTTCGACGAAAACACCGGCTACCAAGGGACCAACTATTCCGGCAAAGGCTATGGCGTGACGGACCACACCCTCTACGGCCAGTTGCCCGAACCTGCCAGCCTGGCGCTGGCACTGTCGGCACTGGCGGTGGCGGGCATGGGCTCCCGCCGGGCCAGGCAGCGCCACGGGACCTGAGCGCGCGCCCGGGCGGGCCTTGGAAGCCCGGCGTTGTGCCCAAAATGCGGGCCGACGTCACTCCCGCCAACGCCCGTGCTCACCCTGCCCCGCCGCCTCGCCCTTGCTGCCGCGCTGCTCATCCTAGGCGCCCCCCCCCTGCCTTCGCCAAGGCCCCCGCCCAGCCGCGCACCATCAGCGCCCGCGGCGCGCTGGACGCCGAGGAGATGAACAACATCGGCGTGTTCAAACGCGTGAGCCCGTCGGTGGTGCACATCACGACGCTGGCCGTGCAGCGCGACTTCTTCTCGCTGCGCACCAGCGAACAGCCCAGCGGCACGGGCACCGGATTCGTCTGGGACGACACGGGCCACATCGTCACCAACTTCCACGTCATCCAAGGCGGCGACCGCGCCACCGTCACGCTGAGCGACCAGAGCAGCTACCCGGCCAAGCTGGTGGGCGCATTCCCCGACCGTGACATCGCCGTGCTGCGCATCGAGGCGCCGCGCGACAAGTTGCCCGCCATCGCCGTGGGTGCGAGCCGTGACCTGCAGGTGGGCCAGAAGGTCTACGCCATTGGCAACCCCTTCGGCTTGGACCAGACGTTGACCACCGGCATCGTCTCGGCCCTGAACCGCGAGATCGAGTCGGTCACGCGGCGCACCATCAAGGGCGCCATCCAGACGGACGCCGCCATCAACCCCGGCAACTCGGGCGGGCCGCTGCTGGACTCGGCGGGGCGGCTGATCGGCGTCAACACGGCGATCTACAGCCCCAGCGGGGCGAGTGCGGGGATTGGGTTTGCGATTCCGGTCGACGAAGTGAACCGCATCGTGCCGCGCCTGATCCGCGACGGGCGCTTTATCCGGCCGGCTCTCGGCGTGACGGCAGGACCGGCCAACATCGCGCAGGCACTGGGGGCGCCCAAGGGCGTGATGCTGGTCAACGTGGCCGACGGCAGCCCGGCCGCCGCCGCCGGCCTCAAGCCCTTCGCCCGCGACCGCAGCGGGCGCATCGTGCAGGGCGACGTCATCACCGCCGTCGACGGGCAGACGGTGGCGGACCTGGATGACATGTTGTCGCTGATCGAGACGCGGCAGATTGGGGAGAAGGTGACGCTGACGGTGTGGCGGGCGGGGCAGACGAGGAAGGTCACCGCGACGCTGGGCAGCTCCGACTAGGTCCGACACTGGGATCAACTTGGACCATGACTCAGCGGCAGGAGGGGCCATGGCTCGAATCGACAAGCTCACAAAGCTGATTGCCGTGTTCGATCAATTCCACAGCGCCATTGAGGCGCTCGACAACCCGGTAGCTGCACGCCTGTCGGCCAGTTGGACAGGCATTCGGAGCAACTATCTCGCGCCCACAGAAGCTCCTCGCTCAGCTTATGCAGCAGGAATGGAGCAAGGCCTCAGGGAAACACCGCTGCTGCTGGGATCGATGCCCCACCCGCGAGGAAGGTGGCAGCCGAAGCCCTGGCAAGGGCGATTGCAGCGCATTACCCCGAGTTCTTTTTGAAGAGCGCAGCACAACTCGAAAAGATCGAGGCCCGGGGCTCGATTCGTGGCGAGGGCGAGTTCCATCTTGTCCGTGGCCACATCGACATGTTGGAAGGCGACCCGAAGCGAAAAGAAGACTTGCAGCAGTGGTACGAGCTCGCGGAGCGTCTCGAGTCTCGCGGCACAAAAAAACACCCCGTAAAGTAGTGGCCCGACCAGACCGAAAGCAAACAGGAACCCCATGGGCGCGCAATGGAAAGCCAAACACAAAGATATCGCTGCCAATGCCAAGGGCCGGCTGTTCGGCAAGCTGGCCAAGGACATCATGATTGCCGCGCGCAGCGGCGCTGACCCCAAGGACAACGCGCGGCTGCGGCTGGTGGTGGAGCAGGCACGCAAGGTGTCCATGCCCAAGGACACGCTGGACCGCGCCATCAAGAAGGGCGCCGGGTTGACCGGGGAGGTCATTCACTTCGAACAGGTCATCTACGAGGGCTTTGCGCCGCACCGCGTGCCGGTGATGGTGGAGGTGCTGACCGACAACGTGAACCGCGCCGCCTCCGACATGCGTGTGCTGTTCCGCAAGGGGCAGCAAGGCACGCCGGGCTCGGTGAGCTGGGACTTCGACCACCTCGGCATGATCGAGGCCGAGCCCGCGGCAGCCGGCGCCGATGCCGACACGGCAGCCATCGAAGCGGGTGCGCAAGACCTGCTGCCGGCCGACGAAGACGGCGTGACTGTGTTCCTGACCAACCCCACCGACCTGGACTTGGTCAGCAGGGCGCTGCCGGCGCATGGCTTCACGGTACTGAGCGCCAAGTTGGGCTACCGCCCGAAGAACCCCGTTGACCCGACGGGCCTGAACGCGGAACAGCTGGAAGAGGTGGAGAGTTTTCTGGCTGCGCTGGACGACAACGAGGACGTGCAGCAGGTCTACGCCGGGCTGGCGGGCTGAGGTCGACAAGCCAGTGTGTGAGATGCCTTCAGGCGGCCGCCGCGCACTGCGCGAGCAACCACTGCTCGAAGGCCTTGACCGCCGGCCGTGACTTGGCCGCCGGGTCCACGATCAGCCGGTAGGCCCGCGCCGACGCGATGCCGGCGTCGAATGGCGTGACGAGCTGGCCGCTGGCAAGCAGCGCGTCCACCAGCGGCCTTCGGCCCAGCGCCACGCCCTGCCCTGCCATCGCCGCGGCAATCGCCTCAGCGTAGCTGGAAAAGCTCAACCGCGCCGCAGGGCGCAGGTCGGCCAGGCCCCATGCGGTGAGCCAGGGCTCCCACTCGGCCGGCATGCCGGCGCTGTCGCCGTCCATGGCCAGGTGCAGCAGCGTGTGCCGCGCCAGGTCGCCCGGCTCGCGCAGCGGCAGGCCCAGTTCGCCCACCAGGCGCGGGCTGCAGACCGGCAGCATGGCTTCGGCAAACAGTTGCGTGCCTTGCGCGCCGACCGGGCTGTAGCGGATGGCGAGGTCAAAGCCCTCGCTGGCCAAGTTGCGATTGCCCAGGCCCGCGTCCAGGCGCACGTCGATGCCCGGGTGCGCGCGCGTGAAACCGGTCAGCCGTGGGATCAACCACAGCGACGCGAAGCCGGGCGTGGTGGTCAGCGCCAGTACCTGGCGCTGGTGGGGCTCGCGCACCGTGCGCACGGCCACGCGCAGCGTGTTCAGCGCGGCGGAACAGGCCGAGTACAGCCGCTGGCCGTCCTCGGTCAGCGCCAGTGCGCGGTGGCGACGCTCGAACAGCGCCACGCCCAGCTCACCCTCCAGCGCAGCAATCTGCCTGCTCATGGCCGACTGCGTGACGAAGCGCTCGGCCGCCGCCTGAGTGAAGCTCAAATGCCGCGCGGCCGCCTCGAAAGCGGCCAGCAACTGCAGCGGCGGGAGTCGGTCAATCGGCCTTGTTGACATGAGCTGAAGGAATGCGAAACCTTCCGAATCATCGTTTGTCGGCGTAGTAGCCAGCCGCCAATATCCGCGCCAGCCGGCCATTCCGCAAGCATGCCAACCCTGCATGCCAGCCGCGCCGCCAGGAGCACACCATGCTGATCGACATTCCCCGCACCCGGCTGCTGCTGCAGCGCGGCCAGATCTCCCGCCTGCCCGAGGCCCGCGCCACCCACCTGTGCAGCTCGTCCGGCACGCTGTGGATCACCATCGACCACGACGCCCGCGACATCGTGCTGGAGCCCGGCCAGTGCTTCACGGTGCGCAGCGCCGAGGCCGTGACCATCAGCGCGCTGAGCGGCCCGGCCGTGCTGGACCTGCGCCCCGTCGAAACCGGAACGCCGGCGTGACCACGCGGCTCGCGCAGCCAGCCGCGCAGCTCGCCGAAACCGCCGTGGCGGTCTGGCAGCTGCCCGGCCGGCACGCCATCCGCCTGCGCCCCATCGGCACCGCCGATGCCGCCGCCGAGCAGGCCTTCGTCAGCGGGCTGTCGCTGGACTCGCGCCACAAGCGCTTCCACGTGGGCCTGCGCGAGCTGAGCCCTGCGCTGCTGAAGCTGCTGACCGACGTGGACCAACGCCTGCACCGCGCCTGGGTGGCCGAAGCCCTGGCGCCAGGCCATGCGGTCGTCGCGGATGCGCGCTACGTGCGCGATGCCGACCACCCCGAGCAGGCCGAATTCGCCATCGCGGTGGCCGACGACTGGCAGGGCCGCGGCTTGGGGCGGCGCCTGATCGCCCACCTGGCGGCCCATGCTCGCGCGCACGGCGTGCAGCGGCTGCACGGCGACGTGCTGGCCGACAACCGCCGCATGCTGGCGCTGATGCGCGACCAGGGCGCGCGGCTGCTGGCACATCCGGACGGCGCGCAGCTGGTGCGCGTGTCGCTGTCGCTGGACGGCATAGCGAACTAGACGTTCAATTCAGGTCACCAACAACACACCAATCTACTCAAGCCATTGATAATAATTTGATTTTTATAAATATTTCAGGACACAATTCAGGACACCATGCCTGCGACAATGTCCGCCGATCTGCCCAGTCTGGAGCGCCTGCTGCGTCCGCGCGGCCCCATGGGGCTGGCGGACATCGCTGCAGCGTTGGGCTGCTCAACCAAGACCGCGCAACGGCTGGTGATGGCGGCCGGCGATGCGCTGGTGGCCACCGGCCAGACACGGCGCCGGCGATTTGCCTGGCGGCGCGAGGTGCGCGGCCAGCGCGTGGCGGCGTCGATCTACCGCATTGGCGTCGACGGGCGGCCTGAGCCCGTCGGTCTGCTGCGCACCATCTGGCCCCAGGGCTGCCACGTCGACGCCACGGCGCCGGCCTGGCCCGTACCCGAGGAGGCGCGCGACGGCTGGTACGACGGCCTGCCCTACCCGCTATACGACCTGCGGCCCCAGGGCTTTCTGGGGCGCGCCTTCGCGCGGCGGCACGCGCCATCCTTGGGCCTGACTCCCGACCCGCGCGCATGGGATGACGACGCGTTGCTGTGGTCCTTGAGTACCTTCGGCGACGACCTGCCCGGCGCGCTGCTGGTCGGCGACATGGCGTTGCGCCGCTTTCTCGATGGCCGCCTGAGCGCAGTGCCCCCTTTGCCTGCGGTCGGCCTGCCAGCGGCCTATGCCGAACTGGCCGCTCAGGCCCTGGACGGGGCCCTGCCCGGCTCATCGGCCGGCGGCGAATTCCCGAAGTTCACCGTGGCGCGCGAGGCTCCCGGCATGGCCACCCCGCATTGCGTCGTCAAGTTCTCCGGCGCCGACGACTCCGCCACCGTACAGCGCTGGCGCGACCTGCTCGTCTGCGAGCTGCTGGCCGCCGAGGCACTGGGCGACCAGGCCGCTCGCACGCGGCTGCTGGCACACGGCGGCCGGCACTTCCTGGAGAGCGAACGCTTCGACCGCATTGGGCCGCACGGGCGGCGCGGCGTCGTCAGCCTGGAGAGCGTCAACGCCGGACTGCTCGGTGCGTCGAGCGACGACTGGCAGCACGTGGCCCACGCGCTGGCGGCCATAGGCCTGCTCAGCGCGGCGGACGCCGACCGTGTGGCCGAGCGCCAGCTGTTCGGCCAACTCATCGCCAACAGCGACATGCACGGCGGCAACCTCGGCTTCTTCCACGACGCGAGCGGTCTGAGCCTGGCCCCCAGCTACGACCAATTGCCGATGCGCTACGCGCCACAGGCCGGTGGCGAGGTGCTGTCGCCCCCGTTGGCGCCAGCCCTGCCGCTGCCGGCCGACCGGGCACGCTGGCTGCGCGTGGCGCCGCAAGCCCTCGGCTTCTGGCGGACAGCGAGCCGGGACAGCCGAATCAGCGACGGCTTCCGGGCGCTCTGCGCCGACAACGCCGCCGCGCTCGAACATGCCATGGGCCTCGCATGAATCGCTGGGTCGTCATCCCCGCCTTACTGGCCGTCGGCGTCGTGGCCTTCAGCCTGATCGCCGGGGAGTTCCTGACGCGGCCGGCACGCGCCCGCATCGCCCCGCCTACTGGCCTCACGCCCGAGGATGTGCGCATCACCTGCGGTGAAGGCCAGCAGGTCTCGGGCTGGTTCCTGCCCGGACGTGCCGGCGAAGGCGTCGTGCTGCTGCTGCACGGCGTGCGCGCCAACCGGCTGCAGATGCTGGCGCGTGCACGCTGGCTGCAGCGGGAGGGCATCGCCAGCCTGATGGTCGACCTGCCGTCACACGGCGAGAGCAGCGGTGAGCGCATCAGCTTCGGCCGCCGTGAGGCAGTGGGCGTGGATGCTGCCCTGGGCTGGCTGCGCGCCCGGCTGCCGGACGAGCGTGTCGGCGCGATCGGCGTGTCGCTGGGCGGCGCGTCGCTGCTATTCGCGCAGCGACAGCCCGAGCTGGACGCGCTGGTGCTGGAATCGGTCTACCCGACCATCACTGACGCCGTGCAGGACCGCCTGACAACCCGCCTCGGCCCGGCTGGCGCCTGGGCCGCGCCGCTGTTACTGCTGCAGGTGCCGTTACGGCTGGGCTTCAGCGCGCAGGACCTGCGGCCCGTGCATGCCATCGCATCCGTCAAGGCGCCGCTGCTGGTGGCCGCTGGCACAGAAGACCGCTCCACGCGCTGGCCCGAGACGGAACAGCTGTTCGCCGCTGCCCCTGAGCCCAAAACACTTTGGCCGGTGCCGGGCGCAGGCCATGTCGACCTGCATGAATTCGACGCCGCCACCTACGAGGCGAGGCTGGGGCCCTGGCTCAAAGCACAGTTGCGCAAGCCCCCGGGATGACAGGGCCAAGCCCTGGCCGGCAAGATGCTGGCATGTCTGCCCTGCCCCCGCTCTCCATCCTCGACCTGGCGCCCGTCGTCGAAGGCGCCACCACCCGCGAAGCGCTGCTGAACAGCCTGGACCTCGTGAAGCTCGCCGACAAGCTCGGCTATACGCGTTACTGGGTCGCCGAGCACCACAACATGGAGGGCGTTGCCAGCTCAGCGACGGCCGTGCTGATCGGCCAGCTCGCCGCGGCATCGGACCGTATCCGCGTCGGTGCGGGCGGCATCATGCTGCCCAACCATGCACCGCTGACCATTGCCGAGCAGTTCGGCACGTTGGCCGAGCTGTTCCCCGGCCGCATCGATCTGGGACTTGGCCGCGCGCCCGGCACCGACCGGCCGACGATGCGCGCGCTGCGGCGCAGCCTGGAGTCCACCGGCGAGGACGCCTTCCCCAACGACGTGCTGGAGTTGCAGAGCTACCTCGCGCCGGTCGGCACTGACGCCGTCGTGCGCGCCGTGCCGGGCCAGGGCACCGAGGTGCCGATCTGGCTGCTGGGTTCCAGCCTGTACAGCGCGCAGCTCTCGGCCTATCTCGGCCTGCCGTTCGCGTTCGCTTCACACTTCGCGCCGGAGATGCTGATGCAGGCTCTGCAGGTCTACCGCTCCACCTACAAGCCCAGCGCCCGGCACCCCAGGCCGCATGCGATGGTGGGGCTAAACGTAATCGTCGCGCCCACCGACGAGGAGGCGCAGTGGCTGTACACGTCGGCACAGCAGCGCTTCCTGGGCATGGTGCGCGGCCGGCGCGGCAAGTTGCCGGCGCCGGTGGCGAGCATGGACATGCTGTGGTCGCCTGCAGAGCGCATGCAAGTGGAGCGCATGCTGAGCGAGTCCGTCGTCGGCTCGCCGGAGACGGTGCGTGCCGGCCTGGCTGCGACGCATGAACGCACACAGGCGGACGAGTTCATCGTGGCCTGCGCCGTGCATGACCATGCGGCGCGGCGGCGCTCGTACGAACTCCTCGCCAGCCTTACTTGATCCGCTGCTTTTCCAGCTTGCGCGCCAACGTGCGCCGATGCATGCCCAGTCGCCGCGCCGTCTCGCTGATGTTGAAGTCGGTCTCGGCCAGCACCTCGTGGATGCGCTCCCACTCCAGCGTCTTGATGGACGCAGTCTGGCGCTCGGTCACCTCGACCTCGACATCACCCTGCTTGCGCGCGAAGGCGGCTTCGATGTCGTCGGTGTTGGCGGGCTTGGCAAGGTAGTGGCAGGCCCCCAGCTTGATAGCCTCCACCGCCGTCGCGATGCTTGCGTAGCCTGTCAACACGACGATCAGCACCTCCGGGTCCCAGCCGTGCAAGGCCTGCACGCAGGCCAAACCGGAGGCGCCGCCTGCGAGCTTGAGGTCCACAACAGCGTGGCCCAGCTCCTCGTCGTCGGGCAGCTCGTCGAGCAGCGTCTTCATGTCGTCCAGGCCATTGGCGCGGACGACGCGCCAGCCCCGGCGCTCGAAGGAGCGGGTCAGTGTGCGGGCAAAGCTGTCGTCGTCCTCGACGATGAGCAGCAGGCGGTCTTCTTCAGCGGCGTGGGGCATGGAGCGCGGATTTTCGCGGCAGCAGCGAAGCCAGCGGCAGCGTCAGGGTGACGGCGGCACCGCCCTCGTCACGATTACGCGCCTCAAGCCGCCCGCCCAGCGTGCGCGCCACGTTGACGGACAGGAACAGGCCCATGCCGCGGCCCGGCTGGCCCTTGCTGCTCTGGTAGGGCTCGCCGAAATGCTTGAGCCGCTCAGCGTCGAAGCCGGGGCCGTCGTCGAGCACGCTCAAGGACAGCGTGTCCTCGTCCGGGCAGGCGGCCACCAGCGCAAGGCCTGCGCCGGGTGCGGCTTCGGCGGCGTTGTCCAGTAGGTTGCCCACCACCTGCTGCAGCGCGCTGTCCGAGATGATCTGGACATCGGGCAGGCCAGCGCTGCGCAGCGCCAACCGGGCCTGCGGATGGGCCGAGCGCCAACCTTCGGCCAGCCCGTCGATAAAGGCTTGCAGCGAGGTCAGCTGCGGGGCCTCGCCGCGCATCTCGCCGGCCGACATCAGGATGCCGGTGACGATGGCCTTGCAGCGCAGGATCTGGCGCTGCATCTCCTCGATCTCCTCGCGCAGCTCAGGCTCGCCGGCGAACGGCGCCATGTGCGCCCAGTCGCCCAGGATGACGCTGAGCGTGGCCAGGGGCGTGCCCAGCTCGTGCGCCGCGCCGCTGGCCAGCAGGCCCATGCGCACGATGTGCACCTCCTCGGCGGCGCGCTGCTGCAGCTCGGCCAGCTCGGCGTCGCGCTGGCGCAGGTTTCGATTGATGCGCACGATGAAGACGCTGAGCAGGGCCACGTTGAGCAGGAAGCACAGCAGCAGGCCGCCCAGGTAGTTGGGCGACAGTGTGGTGGGCGTGGACGGGTCCAGCGCCAGCGGGCGGTGCCACTGGGTCAGCAGGGCAAAGCCGGTCAGCGTGCTGAGCACAATGGCCCAAAGGTAGGCCGGCCGCAGCAGCACGGAGGCGACGGCGACCTGCAGCAGGTAGAGGTAGATGAAGGGGTTGTCGCTGCCGCCGGCAAGGTAGAGCTGGCCGGTCAGCACGCCCACGTCGACCAGCAGCGCGATGCACAGCTCGAACTGCGACACCGGCTGCGACAGGCGGTTGCGCCACAGGCTGAACAGGTTGAAGGCGACCAGGATGCTCAGCAGGCTGAGCATCTCGGCCCAGGGCAGCGCGATACCCAGAGCAGCATGCACGACCAGCACCGTCGCCAGTTGCCCGCCAACAGCCAGCCAGCGCAGCTCGATGAGCTGGCGCAGGTTGGCGCGGCCGGCGCGGCGCTCCGGGGCGACGGCGCCGGGTTCGGCGGTGTTCGACAGGGATGCGGTGCTCAAGGCTGGGGGCGCCGACGCTCTTCGCGGATCAGGAAACCCGCCGCGGCGGCCGCCATGGCCGCGAGTGCCAGCCAGGTAGTGGCGTAGACAGCGTGATTGTTGGCGAAACGGATGACCGTCAGGCCCGGACGGGGCCAGCGCCGGGGCTGGGCGGGGTCGGCGGACTCATCGACGAAGTACGGCGCGACCGGCCCTGTGAGCCCGAGCTGGGTGGCGATGCCGGCGACGTCACGCGAGTACCAGCGGCCTTGCGCCGGTTCGTTCTTACGCAGCGGGCCGCCGCCGGTCTCGGTCAGGCGCAGCAGGCCGGTCAGCTCCACGGGGCCATAGGGCGCGGCATGCTGCCCGGGCGCACGCTGCTCGGGCGGCACGAAGCCGCGGTTAACGAGGACGGCGCTGCCGTCGTCCAGCCGCAGCGGCGCGAGTACCCAGTGCCCGCCGCCCAGTTCGGTGGTGGCCTGCACCAGCACCTCGTGCGGCTCGAAGTGGCCGCGCAGGCGCAGGCGTCGGTATTCGTCGGCCTTGGTGGCCGCCGCCGAAACGGCAGGCGGTGCGACGGGCTCGGCGTGGACCTGCCGCTCGACGCGCGCGATCAGATTCTCTTTCCAGCCCAAGCGCTGGAACTGCCAGCCAGCCAGCGCCAGGAATCCCAGGCTGGCCAGCGCCGCGCTAACGATCAGGGAGATCCGTGCAGCGCGGCCCATACCCGTTCAGGGCATGTTGCGCATAGCGGCGGGGTCGGGCGTCGGCATCATGTTGGCATTCATGTGATACATGACCCAGACCGAGCCGGCCAGCATGATGACGACCAGCGCCACCGTGAACAGCAGGGCCAGCATGGACCAACCGCCCTCGACTTTGGCGTTCATGTGCAGGAAATAGATCATGTGCACCACCATCTGCACGGCCGCAAAGCCGAGTATGACCAGGCCGGTCATCTTGGGGGTGGGCAGCACCTTGGCCATGACCAGCCAGAACGGGATGGCCGTCAGGATGACCGACAGGATGAAGCCGGCGGCGTAGCCTTTGAAGCTGACGTGGAAGTCACCGTCGTCGTGAGTGTCGCCGTGGTGATCGTGGGCATGGTCGGCCATCACAGCACTCCCATCAGGTAGACGAAGGTGAAGACGCCGATCCAGACAACGTCCAGGAAGTGCCAGAACATCGACAGGCACATCAGCCGGCGGCGGTTGGCGGGCGTGAGGCCCAGCTTGCTCACCTGGAACATCAGCGTGACCAGCCAGATGCAGCCGAAGGTGACGTGTAGGCCGTGTGTGCCGACCAGCGTGAAGAAGCTGGACAGGAAGGCGCTGCGCTGCGGGCCGGCACCCTCGTGGATGAGGTGGTGGAACTCGAACAGCTCGATGCCTAAGAACCCGAGGCCGAACAAGCCCGTGATGGCCAGCCACGCCAGCACCTGGTTCTTGCGCTTGGCCTGCATCGCGATCATCGCGAAACCGTAGGTAATGGACGAGAACAGCAGCAGCGCTGTGTTCAACGCGACCAGCGGCAGGTCGAACAGGTCCGCGCCCGACGGGCCAGCCGCGTAGGAACGACCCAGCACGGCGTAGACAGCGAACAGCACCGCAAAGATGAGGCAGTCGCTCATCAGGTAGAGCCAGAAGCCCAGCATGGTGCTGCTGGGCGGATGGTGGTCGCCGCGGTGGTCGTAGTAGACCGGGGCGCCGTTCACGTGCGTGGCAACGGTTGCAGTCATGTCAGGGTCTCCCGGTCAGGCCGCCGAACCAGCAGCAACGGCGAGGGCACGGGTGCGCTCATCTTCAGTGCGGGTCACGGCGTCGGCCTGGATGTGGTAATCGCGGTCGTAGTTGAAGGTGTGGACGATGGCGGCGATGACCGTAGCGGCAAAGCTCAGGCCGGCGATCCACCACATGTGCCAGATCAGCGCAAATCCCATGGCCGTGGCCAGCATGCCGATGATGAAACCGGCGCCGGTGTTCCTGGGCATGTGGATGGCCACGAAGCCCTGCCTGGGGCGCTCGATGCCGCGCTGCTTCATGTCGTACCAGGCGTCCATCTCGTGGGCGATGGGCGTGAAGGCGAAGTTGTAGTCCGGCGGCGGGGAGGACGTGGACCACTCCAGCGTGCGCGCACCCCAGATGTCGCCGGTCGTGTCAGCCAGTTCCTTGCGGCGCCAGATACTGACGGCGATCTGGATCAGGAAGGCACCGATACCCAGCGCCACGATGCCAGCACCGATGGCGGCGACGACAAAATACGGCTGCAGCGTCGCGTCGTCGAAGTGACTGACGCGGCGTGTGATGCCCATCAGGCCCAGCACGTAAAGCGGCGTGAACGCGACCCAGAAGCCGATGAACCAGCACCAGAACGAGACCTTGCCCCAGAAGGCGTCCAGGCGGAAGCCGAAGGCCTTGGGGAACCAGTAGTTGATGCCGGCGAAGGCGCCGAACACCACGCCGCCGATGATGACGTTGTGGAAGTGGGCGATCAGGAACAGGCTGTTGTGCAGCACAAAGTCGGCCGCCGGCACGGCCAGCAGCACGCCGGTCATGCCGCCGATGCTGAACGTGACCATGAATCCCACGGTCCACAGCATGGGCACTTCGAACTTGATGCGGCCACGGTACATCGTGAACAGCCAGTTGAAGATCTTGGCGCCCGTGGGGATCGAGATGATCATCGTCGTGATGCCGAAGAACGAGTTCACGCTGGCGCCCGAGCCCATCGTGAAGAAGTGGTGCAGCCACACGAGGTACGACAGGATGGTGATGACCACCGTCGCGTAGACCATGGACGCGTAGCCGAACAGCTTCTTGCGGCTGAACGTGGACACGACCTCCGAAAAGATGCCGAACACCGGCAGCACCAGGATGTAGACCTCGGGGTGGCCCCAGATCCAGATCAGGTTCACGTAGAGCATGGCGTTGCCGCCGAGGTCGTTCGTGAAGAAGTTGGTGCCCAGGTAGCGGTCGGCGGTCAGCAGCGCCAGCGTGGCGGCCAGCACGGGGAAGGTCGCGACGATCAGCACGTTGGTGCAGAGCGACGTCCACGTGAAGACGGGCATCTTCATCATGGTCATGCCGGGCGCGCGCATCTTGATGATGGTCGCGATCAGGTTGATGCCCGACAGCGTCGTGCCCACGCCCGCAATCTGCAGTGACCACAGGTAGTAGTCCACGCCGACGTCCGGGCTGGCGAGGATGCCCGACAGCGGCGGGTAGGCCAGCCAGCCGGTCTTGGCGAATTCACCGACGAACAGCGAGATCATGACCAGCACGGCGCCGCCCGCGGTCATCCAGAAGCTGAAGTTGTTCAGGAAGGGGAAGGCCACGTCGCGCGCACCGATCTGCAGCGGCACGACGTAGTTCATGAACCCGGTCACGAGAGGCATCGCGACGAAGAAGATCATGATGACGCCGTGCGCCGTGAAGACCTGGTCGTAGTGGTGAGGCGGCAGGAAGCCGGCGCTGTCGCCGAAGGCCATGGCCTGGTGGGCGCGCATCATCAGCGCGTCCGCGAAGCCGCGCAGCAGCATCACGACGCCCAGGATGATGTACATGATGCCGATCTTCTTGTGGTCGATGCTGGTGATCCAGTCACGCCACAGCGGGCCCCAGAGGCGGAATTTGGTGATCAGCGCGAACACCAGCGCGCCGCCCAGCGCGACCATGATGAAGGTCGCGACGAGGATGGGCTCGTGCAGCGGCAGGGCTTCCCAGCCCAGCCGGCCGAGGATGGGGTGAAGCTGGTCAGCAGCCTGGTGCTGTGCAACAACGGAATTGGACATCGGTCGGACTCAGTTCTTCGGCGCAGCGGCGCCGGCTTCGATCTCGATGGGCAGGCCCAGCGGGTTGGTCGGCGTGCAGAGCGCAGCCACCACGGTGCGCTCGCGCTTGACGCCGTCGACGTCGCGCCACGGGCTGCGCATCGTGCTGGCCACGCCGCCCTTGCCGGCG
Organism: Burkholderiales bacterium; assembly: GCA_016195825.1. Taxonomy (GTDB): domain Bacteria; phylum Pseudomonadota; class Gammaproteobacteria; order Burkholderiales; family Burkholderiaceae_C; genus Pelomonas. Next base: position 38,871 of record JACPYV010000090.1, read on the forward strand.
CCGCCGGCGGCGTCGATGGCCATCATCTGGCTGGAGCACATCTTCTTGCCGTCAACACAGCGGTCCACGATGGCGCCCCACAGGCCCGGCTCAACGCTTGCGAAGCGGCGGATGGGCTCCTTGTTGCTGGGCTGTTCGAGCTTCAGGTAGTCGGCGCGCGTCAGCGTGTTGCCGCCAGCCTTGTTGGTCTCGACCCAGCGTGCGAAGTCCTCGTCGCTGAGGCCGTGGAACTTGAAGCGCATGTCCGAGAAGCCTGCGCCGCTGTACTGGGCCGACAGGCCGTCGTACACGCCGGGCTTGTTGATGACGGCGTGCAGTTGCGTCTGCATTCCCGGCATCGCGTAGATCATGCCGGCCAGCGCAGGCACGTAGAACGTATTCATCACCGACGTCGACGTGAAGCGGAAGTGGATAGGGCGATCCACCGGCGCGGCCATCTCATTGACCAGGGCGATGCCTTGCTCGGGGTAGATGAACAGCCACTTCCAGTCCATCGCGACCGCGTAGACCTCCAGCGGCTTCACGTCGGCGGCCAGCGGCTTGCCTTCGGAGATGCGGTCCAGCGGGCGGAACGGGTCGAGCTTGTGCGTGCTGATCCAGGTGATGGCACCCAGCGCGATGATGATGAGCAGCGGCGCGCCCCAGATGACCAACTCCAGGCGCGTGGAATGGTCCCAGTCCGGGGCGTAGGTCGCCTCGGTGTTGGACTGGCGGTAACGGTATGCAAAGTACAGCGTCAGCGCGATCACCGGGACGATGATCAACAGCATGAGCAGCGTGGACGTGACGATCAGCTGCGCCTGCTGTTGGGCGATGTCGCCATGCGGCTTCATCACGACGGCATTGCAGCCACTCAAGGCGAGGCTGGCCGACAAGACCAGGGCGCTGGAAAGGAGAGACTTGTTGGGGTACATCCTGAGCTGCGCGCGAGGGTTAACGATCTTGCACGCAGCGTTGGAATGTAAGTTGATTGAGGTAAATCAACGATAGGACATTTTGTCCTAGGCACAGACGGAGACAAGCCCGCCATGGCACTTGCAAGCAGTACCCTTTTGCCCCCCCGCAACACCCCTGAAGCGGCCCGCTCCGACGAGGATCTGGCCCCTGGCGACATCGCGGTGGGCGTCATCATCGGCCGCGCATCCGAGTATTTCGACTTCTTCGTCTTCGGCATCGCCTCGGTGCTGGTGTTCCCGCACGTCTTCTTCCCCTTCGCTGACCGCCTGACCGGCACGCTCTACGCTTTCCTGGTCTTTGCGCTGGCTTTTGTCGTCCGACCGGTCGGCACCCTCATCGGCATGTCCATCCAGCGCCATTTCGGCCGCTCCGCCAAGTTGACCGCCGCCCTCTTCCTGCTGGGCTGTTCCACGGTCGGCATGGGCCTGCTCCCCAGCTTCGCAGACGCCGGAGCGACCGCCATCGTGCTGCTGGCGCTGTGCCGCGTCGGCCAGGGCTTGGCCCTGGGTGGATCATGGGACGGCCTGCCCTCCCTGCTGGCGCTGAACGCCCCGCCCGATCGGCGCGGCTGGTACGCCATGCTGGGCCAGTTGGGCGCACCGCTGGGCTTCTTTGTCGCGTCGGGCGTGTTCCTGTACGTCTACGGCAGCCTGGACGCGAAGGATTTCCTGTCGTGGGGCTGGCGCTTCCCTTTCTTCACGGCTTTCGCGATCAATGTCGTCGCGCTGTTCGCCCGGCTGCGCCTGGTCGTCACGCACGAGTACGAGAAGCGCATGGAGGAGCATGAGCTGGACCCGGCCTACCTGCGCGAGCTGCTGCCCGCGCAAGGCCACCACATCGTCATCGGTGCCTTCGCGGCGCTGGCCAGCTACGCCCTCTTCCACCTGGTAACAGTGTTCCCGCTGTCCTGGGTCGCGCTGTTCGAGAACCAGGGCGTTGAGGACTTCATGAAGATGGAGTTACTGGGCGCGGCGTTCGCCGCCGTCGCCATGCCAATGTCGGGCCTCATCGCCGACAAGGTGGGCCGGCGCAGCTTCCTGGGCACGCTGGCGGTCGCCATCGGCGTGTTTGCGCTTTTCGCGCCACTGATGCTGGGCGGCGGCAAGCCCGGCCAGGCCGCCTTCATCCTGATCGGTTTCGTGCTGCTGGGCCTGTCCTACGGCCAGTCGGCGGGGTCTGTGACGTCCAACTTCCTGCCGCACTTCCGCTACACCGGCGCGGCGCTGACGGCCGACATGGCCTGGCTGTTCGGCGCGGCCTTCGCGCCCGTCACAGTGCTCTTCCTGTCGTCGCGCTTCGGCCTCGCATCGGTCAGCGTCTACCTGGTGTCCGGCGTGGTCTGCACGCTGTTGGCGCTGCGGGTGAACAAGCGACTGCAGGCGGCAGCGGTGGTTCAGGACTGACCGGCCACTGTTTAGCGAAAGGCGGGCTGCGGTCCGCCTTTTTTGAGCGCCAACAGTTTCCAATCTTAGAAACCATTCATATACTTAGCCACATTGGAAACCAACGACAACACCATGGCCCTGACGCTGCACTACCACCCGCTGTCCTCCTACTGCTGGAAGCTGCTGATCGCCCTCGCTGAGAACGGCACGCCGTTCGAGGCCCGCGTCGTCAACCTCGGCGACCCGACGGCGCGCGCCGCCTACGCGGCCCTGTGGCCCACGGCCAAGATTCCGCTGCTGGTCGACGGTGAGCGGGTGGTGCCGGAGACATCCATCCAGATCGAATACCTGGACCACCACCACCCCGGCGCCGTGCGCCTGCTGCCAGGCGACTTCGACGCACAGCTGGACGTGCGCCTCTGGGACCGTGTCTTCGACCTCCACGTGATGACGCCCATGCAGCGCTTCATCGGCCAGCAGTTGCGGCCGGAGGCCGAGCGCGACGCCGTCACGCAGACCGGCGCCGTCAACGACCTGGGGCTGGCCTACGACCTGATCGAGAGCCGCCTCGGTGACGGCCCCTGGGCGACAGGTGAGGCTTACAGCATGGCCGACTGCGCAGCGGCACCGGCGCTGTTCTACGCAGCCGTCGTGCGCCCTTTCTCGACCGAGCACACGCGGCTGAGCGCCTATTTCGAGCGCCTGCTGGCCCGTCCCTCGGTCTGGCAAGCCATCGTCCAGGCCCGGCCCTTCTTCCAGTACTACCCGCTGCGCCATGCCCTCCCCGCTCGCTTCCTCGGCTGAGGGGCTGAACCACCTCTTCACCGCGCTGGCCGACGGCAACCGCCGCGCCATGGTCGACCGGCTCGCGCGCGGGCCGGCCTCGGTGTCTGACCTGGCCAAGCCGCTGGCACTTCGCCTGCCCTCCGCACTCAAGCACCTGGCCGTGCTGGAGGCCGGCGGGTTGGTTGCATCGGACAAGGCCGGCCGCGTGCGCACCTATCGCATCGCGCCAGCCGCCTTCAACGGGCTGGAAGCCTGGGTGGCCGAGCGCAAGGCGATGTGGCACCGCCAGTTCGATGCGCTCGATGCCCTTCTCGCTGAACAGGACAAAACCCAACCATGACGACGAAGCCTGCCGCCCACACCAGCTTCGCGCTGGACCGCCGCTTCAAGGCCTCGGCCGCCCGCGTGTTTGCCGCCTGGGCCGACCCGGCCACCAAGCTGCGCTGGAACGACTGTCACGCCGAGATGAACGCCACCGAGTTCAGCATGGACTTCCGTCCCGGCGGCCAGGAGATCTACCGCAGCCAGTTGCATGACGGCACGAAGCTGGCCGTCGACAAGGTCTTCCTCGACATCGTGACCAACGCGCGCATCGTTTTCGCCTACTCGATGGCCGCCGACGGGCGTGCGCTGTCGGCCTCGCTAGTCACCGTGGAGTTCGCCGACACGTCGGTCGGGTCAACGCTGAAGCTGACAGAGCAGCTTGCCTATCTGGACGGCCACCACGACCTGGAGCAGCGCCGCCGAGGCACCGAAGAAGGCCTCGATCGGCTGCTGCTCGAAGTGGACGCGGTTTAGCCCAGCGCTTTGCGCGCGTTCTGGAACATGCGCAGCCACGGGCTGTGAACGCTCTTGTCGCCCGAAGTCCAGCTCATCTGCACGTTGCGGAACACACGCTCCGGATGCGGCATCAGCGCGGTGAAGCGGCCGTCCGGCGTCGTCACCGACGTCAAACCGCCCGGGCTGCCGTTCGGGTTGAACGGATAGGCCTCGGTCGGCTGACCGTGGTTGTCAACGAAGCGCATAGCCTGGATGACCTTGGCCGCGTCGCCCTGGCGCGCGAAGTTGGCATAACCCTCCCCGTGGGCGACGGCGATCGGCAGCCTGCTGCCGGCCATGCCCTGGAAGAACACGCTGGGCGACTCCAGCACTTCCACCAATGACAGGCGCGCCTCGAACTGCTCACTCTGGTTGCGCGTAAAGCGCGGCCAGGCATCGGCGCCCGGGATGATGGGCGCGAGCGCGGCCAGCATCTGGCAGCCGTTGCACACGCCCAGGGCCAGCGTGTCCTGGCGCGCGAAGAAGGCGCGGAACTGCTCGGCCAACACGGGGTTGAACATGATGGAGCGCGCCCAGCCTTCGCCGGCGCCCAGCGTGTCGCCGTAGCTGAAGCCGCCGCAGGCGACGAAGGCTGCGAAGCCGTCCAGCTTGACCGCGCCCGACTGCAGGTCGCTCATGTGCACGTCGAAACTGTCGAAGCCGCCCTGCGCCATCCCGTAGGACATCTCGACGTGCGAATTGACGCCCTGCTCGCGCAGGATGGCAACCTTCGGCTTCGCGCCGGTGCTGATGAAGGGCGCTTCGGGCTTGAACGTCAGGTGGACGTGCAGGCCCGGGTCGTCGGCCCTGCCGGCAGCCGCATGCTCGGCGTCGGCGCCGGCCGGGTTGTCGCGCAGCTGGGCGATGCGCCAGCTCACCTCGTCCCAGGCCTGCTGCAGCATCGTCAGGTCGGCCGCAAAGACCTTCTTCGCATCGCGCCAGACTTCCATTTGCCGCGCCGCATTCGGCTTGGCGACGACGTGCGAATGCTTGGACAGGCCATGCGCGCGCAGCACCTGCATGACGGCGTCGCGGTCCGCTGCGCGCACCTGGATGAGCGCGCCCAGCTCCTCGCTGAATAGCGCGCGCAGCGTCAGCTCCTCGCGGCGGGCGCCAACCTGGCCAGCCCAGTTCTTGGAGTCGCCCATGTCAGCGCGGCTGTCGTTGATGCCGTCGCCTTCGGTGACCAGCATGTCCACGTTCAGGCTCAGGCCGGTCTGCCCGGCAAACGCCATCTCGCAGGCCGCCGCCCACAGGCCGCCGTCCGAACGATCGTGATAGGCCAGCAGCTTGCCTTGCCCACGCAGTTCGTTGATCGCGTTGACCAACGACACCAGCAGCTTGGGCTCGTCCAGATCGGGCACGTCACTGCCGAACTGGTTCAGCGTCTGCGCCAGGATGGAGCCCGCCATGCGGTGCTGGCCCTGGCCCAGGTCAATGAGGATGGCGCACGCGTCCTCGCGCTGCCACTCGGGCGTCAGCGTGCCGCGCACGTCGGCGATGCTGGCGAAGGCGGTGACGATCAGCGACACCGGCGCGGTGACCTGCTGGTCGTCCCACTTGGTGCGCATCGACAGCGAATCCTTGCCCACCGGGATGGACACGCCTAGCGCCGGGCACAGTTCCATGCCGACGGCCTTGACCGTGTCGAAAAGAGCGGCGTCTTCACCCGGCTCGCCGCAGGCGGCCATCCAGTTGGCGCTGAGCTTCACGCGCGGCAGTTCGAAGGGCGCGGCCAGCAGGTTGGTGATGGCCTCGGCCACGGCCATGCGGCCCGAGGCCGGTGCGTTGACGGCGGCCAGCGGCGTGCGCTCGCCCATGCTCATCGCCTCCCCGGCAAAGCCCTTGAAGTCGGCCAGCGTGACGGCGCAGTCCGCCACCGGCACCTGCCAGGGGCCGACCATCTGGTCGCGGTGGTTGAGGCCGCCCACCGTGCGGTCACCGATGGTGACGAGGAAGCGCTTGCTGGCCACAGTCGGGTGGCGCAGCACGTTCAACGCCGCCTCTTCCAGCTTCACGCCAGTCAGGTCCAGCGTGCCGCCGTCACGGGCCACGCGGGTCACGTCGCGGTGGGTCTTGGGGGGCTTGCCGAGCAGCACATCCATGGGCATCGCTATCGGATGGTCGTCACCGGCCAGCTCGTCCACGAGGTGGAGGTCACGCGCCTCGGTCGTCACGCCGACGACAGCGAAAGGGCAGCGCTCGCGTTCGCACAGCGCTGCGAACTGATCCAAGCTGCCCGGCGCGATGTCCAGCACGTAGCGCTCCTGGCTCTCGTTGCACCAGATTTCCTTGGGCGCCAGGCCAGACTCTTCCAGCGGCACCTTGCGCAGGTCGAAGCGCGCGCCGCGGCCGGCATCGTTCACCAGCTCCGGGAAGGCATTGGAGATGCCACCCGCGCCGACATCGTGGATGGCCAGCACCGGGTTCTCGGCGCCCAGGCCCCAGCAATGGTTGATGACTTCCTGCGCGCGGCGCTCGATCTCGGGATTGCCGCGCTGCACGGAGTCGAAGTCCAGGTCGGCCGTGTTCGTGCCCGCCGCCATCGACGACGCCGCGCTGCCGCCCATGCCAATGCGCATGCCGGGGCCGCCGAGCTGGATCAGCAGCGATCCGGCCGGGAACTCGATTTTCTTGGTCAGGTCCGAGCGGATTTGCCCCAAGCCGCCGGCGATCATGATGGGCTTGTGATAGCCGCGGCGCAGGCCGGCGACGGTCTGCTCGAAGACGCGGAAATAGCCCGCCAGGTTAGGCCGGCCGAACTCGTTGTTGAAGGCCGCGCCACCGAGCGGGCCCTCGATCATGATCTGCAGCGCCGACGCGATGTGGGCCGGCTTGCCGACCGGGTTCTGCTCCCACGGCTCGCTCAAACCGGGCAGATGCAGGTTGGACACCGAGAAGCCCGTCAGGCCCGCCTTGGGCTTGGAGCCGCGACCGGTGGCGCCCTCGTCGCGGATCTCCCCACCCGCGCCCGTTGAGGCACCAGGGAAAGGCGAGATGGCCGTCGGGTGGTTGTGCGTCTCCACCTTCATCAGCACCTCGGCCTGCTCGTGCCGGGCCACGTAGGCAGCGCCGGGCTTGGGGGTCGGCATCCAGCGTTCGATGGCGTGGCCTTCCATGACGGCAGCGTTATCCGAATAGGCGATGACCGTGTGCTGCGGGTGCAGCTTCTCGGTATTCCGGATCATGCCGAACAGGCTCAGCGGCTGTTGCTCGCCGTCGACCGTGAACGACGCGTTGAAGATCTTGTGCCGGCAGTGCTCGCTGTTGGCCTGCGCGAACATCATCAGCTCGACGTCGCTGGGGTTGCGACCCAGCTTCCTGAAGTTGGTCTCCAGGTAGTCGATCTCGTCCACCGACAGCGCCAGGCCGAACTCGACGTTGGCCTTTTCCAGCGCGGCGCGGCCAGCACCCAGCACGTCCACATGCGCCATCGGCTCGGCGGTGCGCTCGTCGAAGAGATGCGCCGTGGCCTCGCGGCTGAAGCAGGCCGACTCGGTCATGCGGTCGTGCAGCAGCGCGGCGCAGGCGTTCAGCTCGTCAGGGCTCAGCGGCTTAGCACCGCCCAGCAGGCCGCTCTTGGTCGCGATGCGGTACTCGACGACGCGCTCGACGCGCTTCAACGAGAAGCCGCAATTGCGCGCAATGTCGGTGGCCTTGGACGCCCACGGGCTGACCGTGCCGAAGCGCGGCGTGACGACGACCATCTCGCCCTGCGCGCCATCGACGGCCGGTTCGCCATAGGTCAGCAGCGCGGCAAAGCGCTCGCGGGTCTCGCCGCCCAGCGGCACCTCCGTCCAGACCCAGTGCACCGCGCGGGCGCTGATGCCGGTGATGCGGGCACTGACCTCTTGCAGCCGGGCCAGCAAGGCCTGGGCGCGGAAATCGGAAAGGGCGTTACCGCCCTCGAAATGGGTCAGATGCGGGGTCAGGGCCATGGGATCCGAAGGAGGCTGGGCGCGGCGCGGGGCACGCGGTTCTCTGGAGGCACCGCCCCTGGAGCAGGAGGCAGCGTGCGGACGGGCGGGATTCTACTTAGCCCCCTCGGTGTCGCGCCAAAAGACCGGCGGTCGCGCTGCGCGGACGAGCGGAAACGGGCCTCGCAGCCGCTCGCACGGCGAGCGCTGCCGGCTGTCGAGTGCCCCCCAAGATTCGTGACATTGCGCACGCGCCACAGAGGGGGGTTGCAACAACTCGACACAGCTCGACAGCCAGCCAACAGGCTCCGTCGGCAGACTGATTTGCGGGTTCACGAGGGGCCCGAATCCATCGCCAACAGGGTCCTCAACGGGGGGCCCCCAGCGTCAAAGGCAGTCCGACAATGAAACAACTCAAGCAACAACTGCAATGGGGCCTGTGCGCCCTGAGCTGTGCACTCAGCACCGCCGTACTCGTCGCCTGCGGCGGCGGTGGCGGTGCTGCTGACACGGCCTCCCAGGCGCCCGCCACGCCGGCACCGACCTTGCCCGGCGCCAGCACGGCCGGCGTCGTCGACGGCACCATCACCGGTTTCGGCAGCGTCGTCATCGACGGGCAACGCTACGACGACAGTCTGGCCAAGGTCGCCTTCGCCAACCAGCCCGACACGCAAACGGCCGGCACGCTGGGCGACCTGCACACCGGCATGCGCGTGCAGGCCACGCTGAAGGACGGCGTGCTGCAGAACATGCTCGTCAACTTCGCCCTCGTCGGTACGGTGGGCGCCGTGGACGGCACGGCCGGCACGCTGAGCGTGTTCGGCCAGACCATCAAGACGACCACGACCGGCCAATTGCCGACCGTGTTCGAAGGCTTCTCCGCCCTGTCGCAGCTCGCCGTGGGCGACCTCGTGAAGGTCAGCGGCACAGTGGCCAGCGATGGCAGCATCACGGCCACGCGCATCGAGCGCAAGGTCAAGGACGGCACCGAGCTGTTCCGCATCAGCGGCGCCGTGCAGGCCCTGGACACGACGGCCAAGACCTTCACCCTGGTTGGCAACACCAGCGTGACGGTGAGCTACGCCAACGCCAAGCTGCTGCCCACGGGCGCCGTCATTGAGAACGGCAAACTGGTCAGCGTCGTCTCTGCAAACGCCCCGGCTGCCAGCGGTGGCAAGACGGTGCTGAACGCCAGCGTCGTGGAGGTCAAGGCGCGCAAGCTGCAGGACTCGTCAGACACGACGGTGGGCGGCCCGATCAACGACTTCCAGAGCCTCGCCAGCCTGCGCATCGGCGACGTGCTGGTGGACGCCAGCACTGCCACGCTGAAGGAAGGCACCGTGGCCGCCGACGTGACCAACGGCGCCCAGGCCCAGGCGCATGGCACCGTGAAGGACGGTGTCATGAAGGCCGACTGGCTGCGCGTGTTCAAAAACGACACGGCCATCAAGGCGCTGCTGATCGGCCAGATCACCGACTACGTGTCGCTGGCCAACTTCACGCTGCGCGGCACCGTGGTCGACGCCAGTGCGGCCAAGTTCACCAAGGGCAGCGCGGCCGACGTGGCCGCCGGCGCCTGGGTGCAGGTGTCGGGCCAGTTGACCCCGGCCGGCGTGAAGGCCACCGAGATCGCCGTGCAACCGCCGCCGGCTGACAAGCCGCAGCGCCTGGCCGGTGCCATCAGCGCCGTGGACGCCACGGCCAAGAGCTTCACGCTGCTGGGCACCACGGTGAAGTGGAGCGACACGACCAAGGTCAGCCCCGACGGCAAGTCCCTGGCCAACCTGGCCGCGGGTGTGGCGGTCACGGTCGAGGGTACCTACTCGGCCACGACCGGCGTCTTCACGGCAACCAGCGTGACCGTCGTCAACACGACCGGCGTGGTCAAGACCATCGGCTTCTCGGGCATCGCCTTCAACGTGACGGACACCAGCCTGCAGATCGGCAGCTACACGGTGCTCATCACGCCCAACACGCTGCTGCAGCCGGCGGGCACCAAGCTGGCCGACCTCGTCAACGGCTCGCGCCTGAGCGTGAAGGTCAGCGTCAGCGGCAGTGACGGCAGTCTCAAGCTGACGGCTATCAGCATCGAGCTGCAGAAGCCCGAGAAGGACGACGCCGGCAACGAGTACGTCTATCTGGCAGGCCTGGTGGGCGACTTCGTCAGCAGCGCGGACTTCAAGGTCGGCAGCCAGAAGGTGGACGCCTCCGCCAGCACCGTGAAGTTCATCGACGGCGACGCGACCAAGCTTGGCAATGGCGTCAAGGTCGAGATCAAGGGCAGCGTGAAAGACGGCGTGCTGATCGCCAAGCGCTGGGCGGGCCGCACGCAGGGCAGCGGGAAAGTACGGACGGCGGCGGAGGCCGCACGGGTTAGGATAGCGCTATCCAATCGCACCGATGAGACGCACCGGTGGTCCGACTCCTCCTCCGCTGCCTGCTTCCATGACTCACCCCGATCCCGCTTCCCTCGTCGTCATGGGCGTCGCCGGCAGTGGCAAATCCACGCTGACGGCCGCAGTGGCCGAGCGCCTGGGCCGGGGCTGGCTGGAGGGCGATGAGTTCCACAGCGAGTCCAACCGCCGCAAGATGGCCCAGGGCGAGCCGCTGACCGATGAAGACCGCGCCAGCTGGCTGGCCAGCGTCTGCGAGCAACTGCGCCGGCAGCCGGGCGCGCTGGCCGCCTGCTCGGCACTCAAGCGCGCCTACCGCGCCCAGCTCCGCCAGGCCTCGCCAGGACTGCGCTTCGTCTTCCTGGACATCGCCAAGGCCGAGGCCAGCCGGCGGGTGTCAGCGCGCTCGGCGCACTTTTTTGCGGCCAGCCTGATGGACAGCCAGTTCGAAACGCTGGAGTCGCCCGTCGGCGAGGCCGGCGTGCTGCACCTGGACGCGCTGCAGCCGCTGAGCGCGTTGCAGGCCCGGGTGTGCGATTGGCTGAGCCAGCCGCGATGACCGCACCGAAGCTGACCCGGCGCGAGATCGTCGGCTACGGCCTGGGCGACATGGGGTTCAACTTCTACTGGACCAACATTTCGACCTTCCTGCTGATCTTCTACACCGACGTGTTCGGCATCACGGCGGGCGCGGCGGCAACCATGCTGTTCGTCGTCAAGATCTTCAACGCCTTCACTGACCCCATGATCGGCGCCTTCGCCGACCGCACGCAGACGCGCTGGGGCAAGTTCCGCCCCTACTTGCTGTTCATGCCCGTGCCGCTGGCGGTGATCGCCGTGCTGACTTACTCCACGCCCGACTTCGGCCCCACGGGCAAGCTGGTCTGGGCTTACGTGACCTACCTGCTGCTGATGACGGTCTACACCAGCGTCAACCTGCCCTACAGCGCCTTGTCCGGCGTGATCTCAGGCGACGCGAAGGAGCGCAACGCGGTCAACGCCGCGCGCTTTGTGGCGGGCTTCGCGGGCGGCACCCTGGTCACGGCCGCGTCGCCGCGGCTGGTGGCCTGGTTCGGCGGCAACGACCACGCGCTGGGCTGGACGCTGACCATGGCGTTCTGGGGCACGGCCGCAGCGCTGATCTTCGCCTTTACCTTCCGCGCGACGACCGAGCGCGTGCAGCCGGCGCAGGCCGCGCCGTCCAGCGTGCGCCAGGACCTCGCCGACCTGCGCAGCAACCTGCCGTGGATCCTGCTGTTCTTCCTCGCGCTCATCATCATGCTCAGCATCACGCTGCGCATGACCAGCGCGGCCTACTACTTCAAGTACGTGGTCAACCGCCCCGACCTGCTGGCCACCTTCATGCCGGCCTACCTGCTGGCCGCGGCGGCCGGCACGGCGTGCACGCCCCTGCTCACGCGCTTCATTGACAAACGCAAGCTGCTGATCGCGCTGATGTTGGCCTCCACCGGGCTGTCGACAGCCTTCCTGTTCGTGCCCAGCAACCAGATCGCGCTGATGTACGCGCTACAGATCGCGCTGGGCCTGTGCCTGGGACCGAAGTCGCCGCTGTCCTTTGCCATGCTGGCCGACTCGGCCGACTACAACGAATGGCGCAACGGCCGCCGGGCCACCGGCATGACGTTCGCGGCCAGCTCGTTCGCGCAAAAGCTCGGCACGGCGGTCGCGGTCGGCGTTATCGGCACGCTGTTCTCGGCGCTGGGCTACGTGCCCAACGTCGCGCAGTCGACCGAGTCCCAGGCCGGCATCGTCTGGCTCATGTCGGTGATCCCGGCGGGCTTCACGCTGCTGGCCGCGGCCCTGATGTTGTTCTACACACTGGACAACCCCACCATGGCGCGCATCCAGGCCGACCTGGCCGCGCGCAAGTCCTCCGCTTCACTGCCCTGAAAACCATGTTGCGTCACCTCGATGGCGGCGAGCGCTGCAAGCTCACCAGCCCCACCGCCCTGCCCCAGGCCGGCGGCTTCCTGTGGAACCGCCGCATGATGATCCAGGTCACCTGCCGCGGCTACGCCACCGCGCAGTTCATGCAGCCCGAGCCGGCCAAGTATGCGCACGCGCCCAATCTGGAGGCCAAGAGCTTCATGCAGCCGGAGCAGGCCTACTACGCCCACCACCCTGGCCGCTTCGTCTACGTGAAGGACGAGGACACCGGCGAGCTGTTCTCGGCGCCATACGAACCGGTGCGTGCGCCGGTCGACGGCTTCAGCTTCGTCGTCGGCCGGCACGACCTGAGCTGGACGGTGGAGCACCTGGGCTTGCGCGTGGAGATGGCACTGGGCCTGCCGACCGACGACGTCGTGGAGCTTTGGGAGCTGCGCATCACCAACCTCTCGGGTCGGCCGCGGCACCTCAGCGTGGTGCCGTACTTTCCCATCGGCAACATGTCGTGGATGAACCAGTCGGCCGAGTGGCGCGCCGACCTTGGCGGCATCGTGGCCAGCAGCGTCACGCCCTACCAGAAGGTGACGGACTACTTCAAGAACCTTCAACTCAAGGACAAGACCTACTTCCTGTGCGAGCGCACGCCCATCGCCTGGGAGGCAGGTCAGGCCGCGTTCGAAGGAGAAGGCGGCCTGCACAACCCGAGCGCGCTGCAGGCCGGACAGCTGGCCGGCGGAGATGCCCGCTACGAAACACCCGCCGCCTGCGTGCAGTACCGGCTGGCCTTGCCGCCCGGCCAGGGCGAGGTCTACCGCTTCCTCTTCGGCCCTGCGCTGGACGATGCTGAGATCGCGCAGGCGCGCCAGACCTACCTCAGCGAGGCAGGCTTTGCCCGCGCCCGCACCGCCTACGCCGACTACATCGACGGTGGCCGGGGCTGCCTTCGCATCACGACGCCCGACGCCGACTTCGACCGCTTCGTCAACCACTGGCTGCCCCGCCAGGTCTTCTATCACGGCGACGTCAACCGGCTCAGCACCGACCCGCAGACACGCAACTACCTGCAGGACAACCTCGGCATGGCCTACATC